>JAJZPE010000107.1 GCA_021811325.1 Bacillota bacterium | reverse complement strand
GGGCACGAGATAGGCCCGGTTGCCGACGTGGAGGGCGAGGTAGAGCCAGACCTGTTGGCCGTCGCTGGTCTTGTGGACGACCTTGAACGGGTCAGACCCGGCGATGCCGTGGAAGATGACCGGGACGCTGTTGCCGTCGACCAGGAAGCGGACGGCGCTCACCCACGACTGCTCGCCGCACGTGGAGAGGATGCCGTCGAGGGCCATCGTCGCTCCGGTCGAGCCCCACTTCGAACTGACGTTGATGACCTCGGACGGGACATCCACGCTGAGGAGGCCGCCGGCGATGGTCACCTTGTTGATGGACATGGGTGGGGCGGCTTTCATCAACCCACTATCCGCCTGCGGCCCCTTGAGGAACTCGTCGAGGGCCGCCCGGACGGGGTATTCGGTGCGATTAATGACCCTGGAGACCGGGACGAGGAACATGGCGTCGGGGTCGGCGTAGTAGACCGTCACCCGTTCCTTGCCGGCCGGCGCGGCGGAAGTGGCCGGGATGTAGGTCAGCTTGACCGCCTGCGGACGGGTGGCGGTCAGCGACGGGATGACCCGGTCCAGTCCGACCTTGGTCAGGGCCGTGCGCCCGATGGCCGCCAGGTTGCCGGCGTTCTCTTGGAGGTATCCGGCGGCGAAGAACATGGCCACCACCAGCAGGATTACCGCAATCTTGCGCACCAAGGCAATAACCCCCTCATGGGTCTCGTCCCCACAATAGATGCCGCCCGCGGGGGGATTATGCCAAGAGAGCCCGCCGAATGAACGGCAGGCTCTCTCCAGGGTCAGGCTTGCTCCTTCCGGCGATGACCATCGGACACGCATCAATGCTCCGGCGGCAGCCCCTTGAGGCTCAGTGAGATCCGGTTGCGCTGCAGGTCGACGCCGAGGACGCGGACGCGGACGACGTTCCCGACGGCCACCGCGTCGCTGGGGTGCTTGACGAACCGGTCGGCCAGTTCCGAGACGTGGGCCAGGCCGTCCTGCTTGACGCCGATGTCGATGAAGGCGCCGAAGTCGACGACGTTGCGGACCGTCCCACGCAGGACCATCCCCGGCTTGAGGTCCTCGATGGTCAGGACGTCGGTGCGGAAGAGCGGCTGGGGCAGCTCGTCGCGCGGGTCGCGGCCGGGCTTTTCCAGGGCCTCGATGATGTCGCGGAGGGTCGGCAGGCCGATGCCCAGTTCCGCGGCGACCTTGGCCAGGTCGGCCCCTTTCAGCTTCAGCTTAAGGAGGCCCAGCTTGGCCGTGCCGACGTCGTCGAGGGTGAAGCCGAATTTCTCCAGGAACTCCTCAGCCGCCGCATACGACTCGGGATGGACCGAGGTGTTGTCGAGCGGGTGGCTCGCGCCGGGGATGCGCAGGAAGCCGGCGCACTGGGTGAAGGTGGCGTCGCCGAGGCGCGAGACTTCCATCAGCTCTTGGCGCGAACTGAAACGCCCGGCCTGGTCGCGGTAGACGACGATGTTCCTGGCCACCGTCGGGGTGACTCCGGCGACATAGGAAAGCAGGGAAGGGGAGGCCGTGTTGAGGTCGACGCCGACGGCGTTGACGACCGACTCGACCACACCCCCGAGGGTGTCTTCGAGCCGCCCCTGGTCGACGTCGTGCTGGTACTGGCCGACGCCGATGGCCTTGGGCTCGATCTTGACCAGCTCGGCCAGGGGGTCCTGGAGGCGGCGGGCGATGGAGATGGCCCCGCGGACCGACACGTCGAGCTCCGGGAACTCCTGCCCGGCCAGCTTCGAGGCGGAATAGACGGACGCCCCGGCCTCGCTGACGATGACGTAGCCGAGGCCGGACGGGTCAGGCAGTTCGCGCAGGATGCCGGCGACGAAGGCCTCGGTCTCCCGTGAGCCCGTGCCGTTCCCGATGGCGATGGCCCCGATCTTGTATCTGCTGATGAGCCGCTTGACCACGACGGTCGAGCCGGCGATGTCGTTTTGGGGTACGGTCGGGTACATGACCCCGGTCTCGAGGAGCTTGCCCGTCTCGCTGACGACGGCCCACTTGCAGCCGGTCCGGTAGGCCGGGTCGATGCCCAGGACGACGCGGCCGCGGATGGGCGGCTGCAGGAGGAGGTTGCGTAGGTTCAGCGAGAAGACCTTGATGGCCTGCTCCTCGGCGCGGATGGTCACCTCCGCCCGGACTTCACGTTCGATGGACGGGGAGATGAGGCGGTCGTAGGCGTCCTCGGCCGCCCGTTGCAGGTAGGGCGCGGCCGGCGAGCGCTGCTCCTTGACCACCCGGCGCTGGACGTCGTAGACGATGGTCTCGCGCGGCGCCTCCAGCTTGACCTTCAACGCTCCTTCGCGCTCGCCGCGGTTGACGGCCAGCACACGGTGTGGCGGCATCTTCGCCAGGGGCTCGCGGTAGTCAAAGTACATCTGGTAGACGGCATGCTCCGAGGCCTTGGCCGGGTCGGCGATGGCCACGGCCAAGACGCCCTCGGCGGACGTCCGCCCACGGACCTCCTTGCGCACCTCGGCGTCGTCAGAGACCTCTTCGGCGACGATGTCCATCGCTCCGGCCAGCGCCGCCTCCGGCGTCGGGACACCTTTCTCCGGATCAACGTAGGGCGTGGCGGCCTCCTCAGGCGACGGCATGTCCACGGCCTGGGCTCTGAGCAGCGCGGCCAGCGGCTCGAGACCGCGTTCTCGGGCGATCATCGCCCGCGTCCGCCGCTTCGGGCGGTACGGCAGGTAGAGGTCCTCGACCTCCTGCAGCGACTCGGCCGCCGAAATCTTCGCCTCCAGCTCCGGGGTCAGCTTGCCCTGCTCGCCGATGAGGCGGAGGACCTCTTCCTTGCGCTCCTCCAGCTTGCGCAGGTAGGTCAGACGCTCGTGGAGGTCGCGGAGGACGTTCTCGTCCATCTCGCCGGTCAGCTCTTTGCGGTAACGGGCGACAAAGGGAATGGTATTGCCCTCGTCGAACAGCTTGACGGCGTTACCTACCTGCGCCGCCCCGAGCGACAACTCTTTGGCCAAGCGGGAGACAATGTCCATGCGCCGGTGATCGTCCTTTCGTCGGGGGTCTTTTCGTCGAGGGGCTCGTCATCGAGGGAGCTCTTTTCCAGTCTCTTGCCAAGGGGCGTTTCCAGCCCTCACTAACTATAGCCAAACGGAGGCCACCGCGTCAATGCCCCGTTCGCCCGCTCTCGGTTATTCGTTCGTCACCCTGGCCGCCCTCTTGTGGTCGACCCTGGGAATCTTCGGCCGTCTTCTCTACGCCCGCGGGGCGACGCCGCTGACGGTGGCCGCCTCGCGGCCGTTCCTCGCCGCCCTCATCCTGCTCGTCGTCATCGGCGCCGTCCGCCCCAAGCTCCTCCGGGTGAAGCCGCGCGATCTCGGCTTCTTCGCCGTCTATGGGCTGGTCAGCGTGGCCATCTTCTACTACACCTGGTTCTACGCCGTCGAGAAGACCTCGGTGACGACCGCGGTGCTCCTGCTCTACACGGCGCCGGCTTATGTCGCCGCCTTCTCGGCCATCTTCTTCGGCGAGCCGATGACCCGCGTCAAGTGGCTGGCCCTGGGGCTGGCCCTCGGAGGCAGCGTGCTGGTGTCCGGGGCCTACGACCTGGCCGCCCTGCGCCTCAACGCGCTGGGGGTGGCCGCCGCCATGGCCTCCGGGCTCACCTACGCCCTTTATAGTTTCTTCGGCCGGCAGGCCGGCGGCCGGTTCAGCCCGTGGACGACCCTCTTCTATACTTTCGCTTTCGGGGCCGCCTTTCTCCTCGCCGTCTGGCTCCCAAACAGCGCCGGGCAGGCCGCGGTGGTCGTCCGGGCCTGGCCGCTGGTGCTGGCGGCGGCGCTCTTCCCGACCATCGCCTCGTATGGCCTTTACCTCTTTGGCCTGACGATGGTCGAGACGAGCAAGGCCTCGATCACCGCCAACCTCGAGCCCGTCGCGGCCATCTTCCTGGCCCACGTCATCCTCGGGGAGCATGTCGCCGGGCCGCAACTGGCCGGGGCGGCCATGGTCATCGGCGGGGTCGTGGCCATCCAGGTAGGCGACGTGCTCGCGGCCGCCAACCGCCGGGGCGGCGGGGACGAGGGGGTGAGCGCGTGAGCCTTCGCCTGCTGGCCCTGGACATCGACGACACCCTGACCGGCTCCGACCACACCATCAGCGAAGCCAACAAGGCCGCCATCGCCGAGGCCAAGGCCGCCGGGGTCGAAGTCATCCTGATCACCGGGCGCCGCTACAAGGACTCGGCGGAGAAGTACGCGGTCGAGCTCTCCCTGGGCACCCTGACCTACTGCTACTGTGGGGCCAGCGCCATCCGTCCGGACGGGGCCGTCGACGAGCACCGCCCGCTCCCGTTCCACCTGGCCTTGGACATCGCCCGTTGCTTCCACGAGCGCGGCCTGCCGATGCAGGCCTACATGGACGACGTCATCTACGGCGAGCCGCCGGTCCAGGAACACCGGCGCCTCGTCGAAAGCTTCGGCGTCCGGACGGTCGCCAACACCATCGTCCCGGACCTGGCAGCCTTCTTCATGGAGCAGGGGCGGCCGCCGACGCAGCTCGTGCCCCTCGGCGCGGCGGCCGTCGAGGCCGCCCGCGAGCGCTTCGGGGCGCTCTCTGCCGGCGAGGAGGCCGGGCCCGGCGGCGAGTATGGCCCCCTCCAGATGTACCTCCACGACCCGGGCACCATCCTCACCCGCCTGACCATCCTCAAAGGCGGGGTCAACAAGGGGGAGGCCCTCGCCCGGCACTGCCGCCGTTTCGGCTTCATCCGCCGCGAGGTAGCCGCCCTCGGGGACAGCGCCATGGACGGCCCGATGGTCGCCTGGGCGGGCCACGGCGTGGCCATGAGCAGCGCCCCCGACTGGATCAAAGCCCGGGCCGAGATGGTCGCGCCGGCGGGCGATGACGCCGCGGCCGTGATAATCCGGCGCCTTCTTGGCCAGGCACAAGGAAATCCGGGCAGGCCGAAAGAATAACCAGGACATGAGCCCGAGCGATTTTGGCCTGACCCAAGACGAAACCGAAGCCCTTGTCTGCCTCCGGGAGCTGACCGCCCTGGCGCGGGCCGGGGCCCCTGTCTGGCCGGGTTGGGACCCTGGCCTGGTGCCCTTCCTGCTCTACAAACCGTCGGGGAACGCCTTCCTGGTCAACCACCCCTTCCCACCGGCCGAGTTCTACGAGGTCAACGCCGGCGGGTCGTTGGGGCGGGTTTTCTATTACCATGGCGAACTGCGCAAGCTGAGGCGGGCGGGGTCGGGCGAGATCAACGGCTTCGAGACGGCCGTCGTCCCAATCGCCTTCGGAACTGGGCTCGAGCGCTCCGAGGTCTTCCTGGCCCGCCTGGCCGGCGAGGCCTTCCACATCCACCAGCGGAGCCTCGGCCTGTTCCCGCCGCTCGCGGGGATCGCCGACGCCTACCCGGACCTGTCCCCGGAGAACAACGCCCTCGGCAACCTCGAGGGCAGGGTCCTCTACGAGGCCCTGGCCCTGGCCGCCCAACCCGGGGTGGCCAGGGAGGACGTGGCCCCTCTGGCCCGCGGGGTCCTGGCCGTCCGCCAGGCCCGCCAGAAGGGCCTGTCCTGGGAGATGGTTCAGTACGAGCAGACGGCCGAGCTGTTCGATGGGTTGACGGCCTACGCCGAGGACCGGGTGCTGACCTTCGGCGCCCAGCCGTCGCACAAGGCGACCCCCGAATGGCGCGACTTCTTCGGCCGCGAGCGGCTCGAGTACGGCCAGCAGGAGGTGGCCCGCCGGCGCGAGCGGCTGAACACGATCAACCGGCACGGGCAGGGCGCCGCGGTCGAGCACTTCGTCCTCACCGGCGCGGCCATCGCCCACCTCCTCGACACGCTCCACCCGAAGTGGCCGGCGCGTCTCGACCAGACGGGCACGTCACTCACCGACCTCCTGGCCGAGGCCGCGGCCTTCCAGCCGGCGGCCGCCCCGGAACTCCTGGCCGCCGCGCAAGCCCGTCACGCTTATGAGGCACAATACCAAGACGAGCGGGAGTTCGCGGCCGCGGAAGCCGGTCAGCGCGAGAGCCTGTTGGCCTCGGTCCTGGCGCAGCCCGGACGGCGCTTCGTCTTCGACCTGAGCGCCGTCCGCCTGACCGGTTCGGACTTCGACCCGGCGAGCGCCGAACGCATCGACGAGACCCGCCGCGTCCACAGGAAGCGCTGCACCTTCTTCTACCGCGAGACGATGCTGGACTTCCGCGGGGTGCCGGTGGTGGAGGACCGCGCGAAGCGCTCCCTGCTCGTCATCGTGCCCCCGCGGGACCTGGAGTTCAAGGTCGACCACGCCCCGTACTCGCCCTCCGATGGCGGGCGGTTCCACCAGCGCCTCGAGCTGACCGGTCCGGGAGTCAAGGTCATCGCCTCGTCGGGCGCCGTCGAGTACGACGAGGGCACGGTCTACATCCGCATCGAGCGCTAATTGAAACTCCGAAGGAGTGAGAGCGTGACCCGTGAGGTGTCGGCCGGCGGCGTCGTTTACCGCCGGGGCCCACAGGGGGACGCCGAGGTCCTCATGATCATGGACTCCTATTCCCGCTGGACTTTCCCAAAAGGCATCGTCGAGGCGGGGGAGACCCCCGAAGAGGCGGCGGTCCGGGAGATAGGTGAGGAGACCAGCGTCACGGGGCGCATCGAGGCGTCCCTCGGTGAGACCAACTACCGTTACCACGGCGGCCCGCGCGGCTTTATCGACAAGACCGTCCACTATTTCCTGGTCCGGACGGACGAAAGGGCTGCGGCCAAGCCGCTCCCGGGCGAGGTCAAGGAGACCCGCTGGTGCGGGTTGGACGAGGCCATGGCCATCTCGGCCTACGCCAACAACCGTGAAATCCTGGCCGCGGCCGTCGAGCTGATCAAAGACAAGACGGCGGGCGGCGGCAAGGCATGAAAAAGGCGGCGCCATCGATGGCGCCGCTGAGTTATGTAATAGACAAGCCCGAAATCAAGGTAAACAAGGCAAAAAAAAGAAGAGCCGGGCTCGTTCGTCACGAGCCCGGCTCTTTGTCGGGGTGAGAGGATTTGAACCTCCGGCCTCATGGTCCCGAACCATGCGCGCTAAACCAAACTGCGCTACACCCCGATTACGGACACAACCAATTATAAAGGTTTTCGCAGCCCGAGTCAATGCGGCCAAGGCGCACCGCCACCGCTGCCTTCGCGTTGTCTCTCCTTGTCATTTGAGCCCTTTTCGTACTTTCCTCGTCTTGACCGGCCAGGAAGCCGGTGGTAGAATCCTTTGTGTACAGTAAGACTTACCACACTAACTAAAATCGCAGCTTGCCCACTTTTTTCCGAGGAGTTCTGAGAATGGCAGAAGCGCCGGAAGCGCCTTTAGAGGGGGCCGTGGCCCCGCAAAGCATGAGCCGGCCAAGGGCCCAAGGGAGGCCGGCCAGGCAGGGTGTCCGTTTCATCGCGACGGGCGAACCCACCCGGGCGGCCCTTCGCGCGCAAATCGTCAAGTTGGCCGGCCCGGCCATCGTCGAGCAGTTCCTGGTTACGCTGGTCCAGATGATCGACATGATCATGGTCAGCCACCTTGGGGCGGCCGCCACGGCCGCGGTCGGCCTCACCAACCAGCCGATCTTCCTGGCCCTGGCTGCCTTCATGGCTCTCAACGTCGGGACCACGGCCATCGTCGCCCGCTCCATCGGCGCCGGCGACGTCGAGCAGGCCCACAAGGCCGCGCGGCAGACCCTCGTCATCACGGTCATCATGGGCCTGGGCATGGCGGTCGCCGGCTACCTCTCGGCGCCGTGGGTCATCCTGGCCATGCGCGCCGGTCCCGACGTGCTTCCGCTCGGCGTCACCTTCATGCGCTTCATCGCTCTGTCGATGATCTTCAGCACCTTTTCGATGAGCC
>JAJZPE010000106.1 GCA_021811325.1 Bacillota bacterium | reverse complement strand
CGCGCCTGCCGCTTCAATGAATATGGCCGCCTTCGCGGCGGCCTCAACGATCCGTGGAGCGGTCAGTTCAACGACGAGGTCCTGCTGTGCCGGAGGGTCGCCGGGTGACGACGGGGCGCCCGGCGAACGGCCCCCCCCCGGCCGCTTCACCGCCGGCGACCCTGGTCCCCGTCATAGGGGATCGGCACATACTGGACCGAAGGCCGCCTCGGTTGCGGTTGTGGATAGAGGTCCATGAGCACGTAGACCTCGGCCGGAAGGCCGACGGAGACCGTCAGGCCCATGGCCCGCAGTTGGTCTGGAGTGATCGGGTAGTCGTGCGTCCACTGCCCCCGGGTGAGTTCGTCGGCCACGCGCTCGGCCTCGTCGGCCGGGCGCTTCTTCTTCAGCAGGTCGGTGACGGCCTCCTTGACCTGCCGCATGGCCTTCCTCGACATGTCGGCCAAGATGAGGGTCTTGTCGTCGATCTCATCCGTCTTCTTAATCCGGGTCACCTCGATGATCGAGGCTGCCGGGTAGCTCCCGATCTGCGGGTCCACCGGCCCCAGGACGGCGTTCTCGTCCATGGCGATCTCTTCGGCGGCCAGGGCCAGGAGCGTCCCGCCGGACATCGCGTAGTGCGGGACGAAGACGGTGACCCGCCCCCGGTGCTTCTGGATGGCCAGGGCGATCTGCTCGGCGGCCAAGACCAGGCCGCCGGGCGTGTGCAGGATGAGGTCAATGGGCATGTCCGCCGGGGTCAGGCGGATGGCCCGCAGGACCGCCTCGGAGTCCTCGATGGTGATGTACCGGGCCAGCGGGAAGCCCAGGAAGCTGAGGGCCTCCTGGCGATGGATCATGGTGATGACCCGGGTTCCGCGCTTCTCCTCGAGTTGCCGAAGGAGCCGGTAGCGGGCCCGCTCGAGGCGCCGCTGGCGCTCCCACGGATAAAGGAAGGTCCAGAGCAGAAGGGCGATCCACAGGATGTTGGTCAACTGGGCGAACACGGCCCATCCCCCTTGCTACCGTCGCGCCGGCGTCTCGTCTGGCAGGTCGCCGCATCGCTAAGTCTGCCCACCATGGCGAAGCCATAAGCCACCCCGTCGGTCGAGAATACGTCACCCTCGGCTGGTGGGAGAATACCATCGACATCCGGGCTCAACAAGGCGGCACTCTTTGTGGGGGTGGTTGTTCGATGGACGGAGGCTACCTGGGCAAGCTTCTCTTCGCCGACCTGACCAAAGGTCAGACCCGAGAAGAACCCCTCGACGACGGTCTTCTCCTGAAATACCTGGGCGGTTACGGCATCGGCGCGCGGCTCCTGTATGACCTGGTCCCGGGCGGCGCCGACCCGCTCGGCCCCGAGAACGTCTTCGGCATCATCACCGGGCCCCTGACCGGGACCCCGGCCATCGTCGGTTCGCGGTATGAGGCAGTCGGCCAGTCCCCGCTGACCGGCGGTTGGGGCGACGCCAACAGCGGCGGCGACTTCGGCCCCATCCTCAAGATGTCCGGGTACGACGGGGTCATCGTCACCGGCAAGGCCTCCCGGCCTGTCTACATCGCCATCGACGACGGCCGCGCCGAGATCCGCGACGCCGGCAACCTGTGGGGCCGGGACACTGCCGAGACCGAGGGGACAATCCGGGACGAGATGGGCAAGGACACCGCCGTCGCCTGCATCGGCCCGGCCGGTGAGAAGAAGTCCCTCATCGCCTGCATCATCAACGACCTCGGGCGGGCCGCCGGTCGCTCCGGACTCGGCGCGGTCATGGGCTCCAAGAACCTGAAGGCCATCGCCGCCCGCGGCAAGCACAGGATCCCCCTGGCCGACCCGGAAAAGGCTCAGGAACTACGGAAGTTCTACCTGTCCAGGCTGGGCGGGCCGCTCTATGACGTCCTCCACAACTTCGGGACCTCCGGTCTGGTCGAGGCCCTCGTGGCCGGCGGCGATACCCCCGTCCGCAACTGGTCGGCCGCGGGAACCCAGGCCCTCCCGGGTGCGGCCAGGATCGGCGGGGACGCCCTCCACAAATACGAGGTCAAGGGTTACGGCTGCTGGCGTTGCCCCATCGGCTGCGGCGGGATCGTCTCCGTGACCTCGGGCCCCTACAAGGTCGGCGAGACCCACAGGCCCGAATACGAGACCCTCGGGGCCTTCGGGACGATGTGCGGCAACGACAACCTCGAGTCGATCATCAAGGCCAACTACCTGTGCAACCTCTTCGGCCTGGACACCATCTCCGCCGGAAGCACCATCGCCTTCGCCATCGAACTCTTCGAGCGCGGGCTCATCGACCGGAAGGACACCGACGGCCTCGAGCTTCGCTGGGGCGACCACGAGGCCATCCTGAGACTCCTCGAGCTGATGGGGCGCCGGGAGGGCTTCGGCGACGTCCTGGCCGACGGCACCAAGCGCGCCGCCGAGAAGATCGGCCGGGGCGCCGAGGAGTATGCCGTGAATGTCGGCGGGCAGGAGGTCCCGATGCACGACCCGCGCTTCGACCCGGCGATGGGCACGACCTACGCCACCGACCCGACCCCGGCCCGCCACACCCAAGGTTCCGAGGGGCTGGTCCCACCGGGGTTCGACATCCCACAGCGGGACCGGCGAAACTACCAGGGCCGCGGGCAGGACCACCGGGCCATGTCCAACCTCATGCACGTCATCAACAACGTGGGCATCTGCATGTTCTCCTTCCTGAGCGTCGACTACCACTCGGTGCCGGCCTTCCTGACCGCCGTCACCGGCCGCGACTGGGCCATCGGCGAACTGCTAACCATCGGCGAACGCATCGAGAACCTCCGCCAGGCCTTCAACCTCAGAGAAGGGGTCAACTCGCGGAAGTGGCGGATCCCCGGTCGGATCGTCGGCCGCCCGCCGCTTACTGAGGGGCCGCTGGCCGGCCTCACCGTCGACATCGAGCGGCTGGTCGAGGACTACTTCGAGGCCATGGACTGGGACCTGACCACCGGCCAACCCAGCCGCGCGCGCCTTGAACACCTCGGCCTCGGCGACATCGCCGAAGACCTGTACGGCCCGCCCAGCGAAGCCATCAACCGCCGCCAACCCGAGCTGCACCCGATGCCCTGAGGCGGCCCGCGCCTTCCGAGGCCGGAGAATGACCGGGCCCCGCGCCGCCAAGCGCGGGGCCCGTTCATCGCTGTTTCGGCTGTCGGCCGCCATCCGCCGGCCGCCCGTCGCGGGACCCAGGGGCCCTCAATCCCCAGGTCTGGCGACGGCCTCGCGGGCGCGCCTGGCCCAGGCCGGATCGGCCAGGAGGGCCCGCCCGATGCCGACGAGGTCCGTCCGCCCCTCGCGGACGATCTTGTCGGCGTACTCGGGATTGGAGATCCCGCCGGCCACGCAGACCGGCACGCCGGTAACGGCCTTGATCCCCTCGGCCAGCGGGACGAAGTACCCGACCTGCCCCTGCAGGTGCGGTGGCCGCGAGCCAAGGAGCCCGCCCGAGACGTCGATGACGTCGATGCCCTCGGCCACCAGTTGCGGCGCCGCCCACTGGGCGTTGGCCAGGTGGAGCCCGCCCTCCAACATGTCGTCGGACCCCAGCCGGTACACGAGGACGTAGTCCGCCCCGACCTGCCGGCGGACTTCGGCCACGACCTCCAGGGCCAACCGCAGGCGGTTGCATTGGTTGCCGCCGTAGGCATCGCGGCGGCGGTTGGTGTATGGCGAGAGGAACTGGTTCAGAAGGTAACCGTGGGCCCCGTGGACCTCGATCAGGTCGAAACCGGCCTCGACGGCCCGGCGGGCCGCCGCCCCGAAGGCCCCGACGATGTCGGCCAGTTCCTCGACGGCGAACGGCTCGGGGGCCTCCTTGTCACCCGGCACGACCACATCCGATGGGCCCCCGGGCCGCCGCCCGATGACCCCGCTGGTGGTCCGGCTACCGCAGTGGGTGATCTGGATGCCGGCCAGCGAACCCGCCCGCTTGATGGCCGTGGCCAGCCGGTGCAGGCCGGGGATGAGGGCGTCGTCGTAGATGCCCAACTGACGGTCTGTCGCCCGTCCGTCTCGGCGGACATAGGAGTGCTCGACCATGACCAGGGCCACGTCCCGACCGGCCCTGGTCATGTAGTGTTCGACCTGCCGGTCAGTGACACCGCCGTCAGGTGTGGCCATGTTGTTGGCCATCGGCGGCATGACGATGCGGTTCCCGAAGGTCAGCCCCTTCACCGTGAGGGGCGAGAAAAGCCCGGCCAATCCACCTTCCCCTCCTCTGCCGTCGTTTCGTTCCGCGGCCGGCCCCACCGCTTGCAGGGGTGCAGGCTTCGGCCCGCGAAGTGAGACCCGCGGCCGGCCGCCCGGCATCCGCGGGTCCTGCCCCATCTTACGCTGCCCAAAACCAAAGGAGTGTATTTCGTGTCTCCGAAGATACCCGACGAACGCCAACTGTCCGTCCTCCACGGGATGATCGGCGGCGGCAACCGTCGCTGGACGGCCGCCTTGCTTCGTGTCTACGTGCCGGTGAAGGACCTGACCGAGTTGACGGCCATCCTCGAGGAACTGGCCGGGATGGGCCTGGTCGAGCGGTCCGGCGCGGGCCTCTACCTCCTCACCGACGCCGGCCGGCAGGAGCTTGGACGGCAGCTCGGTTACTGAGGCCGGGTCGCCCGGCCGGCCTCAGACGCGTTCCACGATGGTCGCCGTGCCCAGGCCGAGGCCGATGCACATGGTCACCAGACCGTAGCGCGCCTTGCGCCGCTCCAGTTCGTAGGCCATGGTCATGATCAGCCTGGCTCCGCTGGCCCCCAGCGGATGCCCGAGGGCGATGGCCCCACCGTTGACGTTTAGACGGGCCGGGTCGGCATGATACTCGGCCGTCCAGGCCAGTGGGACCGCGGCGAAGGCCTCGTTGACCTCGTAGAGATCGAGGTCTTCGAACTTCAGCCCGGCCTTCTTCAGGACCTTGGCGGTCGCCGGGATCGGGCCGGTGAGCATGATCGTCGGGTCGACGCCGACGACGGCCGTGGCCACGATCCGCGCCTTGGGTTTCAGGCCCAGGGCGGCCGTTTTCTTTTCGGAGGCCAGGAGGACCATGGCCGCCCCGTCCGAGATCTGGCTTGAGTTGGCCGCGGTCACCTTGCCGTCGGTCTTGAACGCCGGCTGGAGGGTGGCCATCTTCTCCATGGAGGTCTCCCGCCGGACGCCCTCGTCGCGGGTCAGGGTGACCGGCCGGCCCTCGAAAGTCGTCTCGACCGGCATCAGCTCAGCCTCGAAGCGCCCCGCGTCCTGGGCCGCCGCGGCCTTGCGGTGGCTCTCCAGGGAGAACCGGTCGAGGTCCTCCCGGCTGATCGCCCACCTGTCGGCGATCATCTCGGCCGAGATGCCCTGCGGCACCATCAGGTACCTGTCGGTCAGCTTGGGGCTGAAGTCCCCGCCGTCGGAGCCCATGGCCACGCGGCTCATGGCCTCGACACCGCCGGCGATGACCAGGTCCATCTGGCCGGACATGACCTCCTGGGCCCCGAAGTGGACGGCCTGCTGGCTCGAGCCGCACATCCGGTTGATCTGGACGCCCGGGACTTCCACCGGAAAGCCGGCAATGAGCGGCGCGATGCGGCCGATGTTGAACCCTTGCTCGCCGACGGGCGTGACGCAGCCCATGACCACGTCCTCGACCTCGGCCGGATCGACCCCCGCCCGGTCGACCAGCCGGCGAAGGTTCAGCGCCGCCAGTTCGTCCGCCCGTGTCTGCGAGAGCGTCCCCCGCCGTTTTCCGAACGGCGTCCGGACGGCCTCGACGATATAGGCGTCATTGACCACGATCCCACCCCCTGAGTTAGAACGTGAAGAGCTCGATGCCTCCCGAGACGTTGAGGGCGACGCCGGTGATGTACCGGGCCTCCTCGCTGACCAGGAAGACGATGGCGTGGGCGATGTCGTCGGGCTCCCCCGGGCGCTTGAAGGCCGTCCGGGCGATCATCCTCTCTCGCATCTTGGGGTTGGTAAAGTTGAAGGACTCCGTGGCGATGATCCCCGGGACCACCACGTTGGCGTTGATGTTGAAGCGCGCCCCCTCCAGGGCCAGGGTCCTGGTCAGCCCGATCAGGCCGGCCTTGGTCGTCGAGTAGCTCGCCTGGCCGAACCCGCCCAGGGTCCCGGCCACCGAGGCCATGTTGACGACCCGGCCCCAGTTCTGTTCCTTCATCATCGGCCAGACGGCCTTGCAGCAGTTGAAGGCGCCGGTCAGGTTGACCCGGAGGTCCCTCTCCCAGAACTCGTCGCTCTGGCTCTCGATCTGGCCGACGTGGTCCAGGGTGGCGGCGTTGTTGACGAGGATGTGGACGCCCCCCAGGTCCTCCTTGACCCGGGCGAAGACCTCCCTGACCTGAACGGGGTCGGTGACGTCCATCCGCATGGCGAAGGAACGCCGGCCCATCTGCCGGATCTGCTCGGCGGTCTTCTCCGCATAGACCACGCTGCCGGACCGCATGACCTGGGCCAGCGGTCCATACTTGTCGGTTTCGGGGCTCTGGTCGCTCTCGATGAGGATGTCGGTGACCACCACGTCGGCCCCGGCCCTGGCCAGCGCCAGGGCGTCGGCCCGGCCGAGTCCGCGCGAACCACCGGTGACCAGGGCCACCTTGCCCGCGAGGGAAAACATGCTCATCCCTCCTTGTCGAATGTGGCTCGCGAAACCCATCTGACCGCTCACGAAACCCATCCGGCCAACCCCCATCCGGAATCGGCCGGATGGCCCTTTCTCAGGGCCGCTAAACTAGCTCACGATGGTCTGCAGCTTCATCGCCAGGGCCATGTCGCCGGAGATGCGCAGACGCCCGCTCATGAAGGCGGCCGTCGCGTTGAGCTTGCCCGCCACCATGTCCTTGAAATCGGCGGAACCCATCGTCACGGCGCAGTTGGCCTTGTCCGGGGCACCCTCGCTGAAGACCGCCTTACCCCCCTCGACCTTCAGCTGCCACGTGCCGCCGTCGTCACCCGTCAGGTTGAACTGGTAGATCGCGTTCAGCCCCTGCAGCTTGGCCGGGGTCGCGGCAAGCCGGTTCCCCATCTCCGTAACGATCTCCTTGGTGGTAGCCATTGGTTCTATCTCCTCCCGTCTGATTGTGCCCCAGGCCATCTGCGGCCGGGGACTTCTGGCCAAATGAGGACCACCATCCCCGGTCCTGGCGTCGCCGGCGTCACCCCCTGCGGGTCCGTCTGAAAGTCAGGGCGCGGCCGTCATTCTCCCGGACCACCCGACCCTCATCCTCGAGCACCTGGAGGTGCCCGAAGACCTCGGAGAGGCCGAGGAAGAGCCCACCCGGTCCCAGGCCCGGGAAGAGGCCCCGGCAGAGCTGGAAGACCGTGGCCGCCGACCCGTCGATGAGTTCCATGATGGCGTTCTTCCTGACTTCATGAAAGGCGAGGCGAGAGCGGATCACTCGCCGGTGGTCGAAGATGGCCTCCCCGTGTCCGGGCAGGATGACCGACAGGTCCATCCCCTCCAGGCGCCGCAGGGTCGCCAGGTATGTGGTCAGGCTGCGGTACTCGCCGTCCCCGTTGGTCACCGGTTCCATGAGGGCGTTCGACGAGATCTCTTTGAGGAGCGTGTCCCCGCCGACGAGCAAACCGTCCTCCCGGCGCCAAAGGCTAAGCGAAGCCCGCGAGTGCCCGGGGGTGTGGATGACCGTGAACTCCCCGGCGCCGGTGCGGACGGACTCCCCCTCGGCCGGGCAGCGGCCGACGGCGACCGCGCGGCCGAAGCCGGCCAGGCGCCGGTTGGCCTTTGCCGCCAGGGCAAGCAGGTCATCGGGGACCCCCATTGTCTCCAGCAGCGGCTGGAAGTTCTCCTGCCGCCCCCGCCAGTACTCCTCATAGTGCTCGAAGAAGCTTCGGGCGAGCGGGTGGGCGACGACCTCCGCCCCGCCGGCCTCGGCCACCCGGGCGACCTGCCCGCAGTGGTCCTCGTGGGGGTGGGTGACGACGACCTGCCGGA
>JAJZPE010000105.1 GCA_021811325.1 Bacillota bacterium | reverse complement strand
CGGCGTCCGAGTGACCGGACGGGTCGACCTTCCCCTTTCGTCCCCGGGCGACTTCCCATCCCGGGGCACTTGACGCGCAACGCCTACTCTGCCGATTTGGATTTTGCGCCTTGAGTATACCAGATGGTGACACGGAAGGCAATCGGTGTTAAGCCGCTGTGGTCAAGCGGCCGCCACTTCGCCCAGGACCGACTCGAGCGGCCCCGCCGCCCGCAGCACGGCGCCCATGATGCCGGCCGACCGCCGCATCTCCCGAAGCAGGTTGCTCCCCGGTGGGATGTAGTCGGTCTCGATGATGTCCGGGGCATAGCGGTGGACGAGGAGAGGGAGGACGGCGGCGGCCTCGGCCCTGGTCAGCGGGCGGCGCTCGGCGTAGGCCCGGACCAACTCGGCCGCGAACTCCAGCCTTATCTCCGGCTCAAGGCGGCTCTTCCGCCCGAACATGTAGATCCCGGTGGCCAGGTCGTACATGGGGGATTCCCAGCGGACCACGTCGAGGTCGAACATCCCCGTGACGACCGGGCCGTCGTACTTGAGGTTACGGCCATGGAAGTCGCCCCAGACGAGCTGCCTAGGCAGCGCGGCATAGGCCCGCGCGGGCAGGCGGGCGACCATGTACCGCTGGGCCTCCAGGAGCGTCACCCGCTCGGCGGGGGTCAACGGAGCGGCCCAATCCTCGGCGAAGGCCTCGGTCAGCAGTCGGCCGCCCGCGGCCGCCCAGGCGGCGTAGGGGATGAAGCCAGGCGGTTCGACGTAGCCGGGCACCCCACACCCCTGGAGGAAGCCGTGGACCTCGGCCAGCAGGGCGGCCGAGGCGCGGACCTGGTCGAGGCGGCTGAAATCGTAGGCCTCGCCGTCCACCCAGTCGTAGACCGCCCAGGCCAGCCCGCCGCGCCAGGTGAGCCGGTGCCCGAGCACGTTGGGCCGCACGCTCGCCACCGGGAACCCGGCCGCCCGCAGGGCTTCGTGCAGATGCATCTGGAAGTCGACCCTGGCCCGGTCGCGGTTGCGCCGGAAGCAGCGAACGACCAGCCGCCGCCCGGCGAGGCACCAGTCCTCGCCGGCCGCGGGGTCCACCTCGCCGGCCACCACGACCACGTAGTTCGGGTTCATCACGCTGGCCTCTAGGAGGCCGACCGAGACCACCCGGTCGGGCGCTAGCCCGTAGGACGAAGCCAGAAGCTCCCTGACGGCCGGCTCCCCGCTGGCGAACGCCCCCAGACTCACCACAGCTCGGCCACCACGGCGTAGGGCATGGCCTTCAGGCTCTCGGCCTCGGTCGCGAGGGGACCGTATGCCTTGTGGAGCGGCGGGTCGACCGCCGTCTCAACCAGGCGGAAGGACAGGTCATCGCGGACCACCCGGTATATCCGCTCAGTCACGAAAGAGATATCGAGCCCGTTCAGACGGTCGAGGTCCTCCGGCCAACACGCCGGCCTGATTCTCATGTCAAGCAACTGCGGACCCCCTTCGACAAGTCTAAGAAAAACCGATGCGTCCGGGCGCCCTCAAACGCAGGGATAGAGCCGGCATGTAGCGAATCAACGCTGTCACCATGGCTGGCTATGGGCGGTTGACGATCGGCGCCGCCCTTCGGACCCGCAGAAAAGCGGGCCGCCGGCCGCGTCGGGGGAATAAACGTGCGGCGTCGTGTTTGGATGGCCTTGATGGCAATCGCGCTGACGGCCGTCTTTCTGTTGCCAGGCCGGAGCATTGACAGCGCGCCGCGGGACACGCTCGAGAAGGTCCAGCGCGAGGTGGAAGGGGCCAACGCCCACTGGCGGGACGAAGTCCGGCAGTTGAAACCGGTGCGGGCCGGGAACGTGACCATCACCATCGCCTTCTCCGACGGGAAAGAGACGTGGGTGCCCCTTCGCGCGACCGCCGAGCGGCTCGGTCACAAGGTCGCCTGGAACGCTCAGGCCAGGGTGGTCATGATTGATGGCCGGGCGGTCCCGACCCAGGGCGTGATGAGCCGGGCCTATGTCACCGCCGGGTTGCTGACCGGCCTTCTGGGACGGAGGGTCGTCGATACGCCCGCCGCCGTGGACATCGAAGCGCCGGCCACCCGCGAACTGGCCGGGCCGGCGGAACCCATCGGCATCCACGCCGGGCGGCACCTGGTGGCCATCGGCCTTCGGGCCGGGGGAACCGATTACGGACCGCTCCTCCTGCTGGACCAGGGCCTGGAGCTCAGGGTCAGGTGGCAGACGGGCAGCGCCGAGGCGTTTGTCCGAGGGACGGCCGTGCCGGTCTGGGTCCATGACCACGTGCTCTACGCCAGGCTGCGCGACCTCGCGCCCTTGGTCGATGGGCCGCTGAGCGCCGCAGCGACCCTCAGCGCCCCGACCGGCCCGGGCTACGTGGTCTGGAAGGCCAACGTGAAGGGCAAGCGGATCGCCCTGACCTTCGACGACTACCTGCCGGGCAACGCCGGTGACATCGCCCGGCTCGTAAGCCGCGCCCACGGGCGGGCGACGTTCTTCCTGGTTTCGGAGTCCATTCCGGGCAACGAAGACGCTCTCAGGGACCTCGTCGACAAAGGCATGGAAATCGGCTCACACACGACCAACCACTTCAACGCGCATACCCTCGGTTCCGAGGAGATGCGGGCCGAGATCGCCGGGAGCACGGCCGCCATCGAGCGGGTCACCGGTCGGCCGGTCACCCTCTGGCGCCCGCCCGGCGGCTTCTACACCGGGGCGAGCCTCGGGCTGGCTTCGTCGACCGGGTTGACGACCGTCCTCTGGTCGCTCAACAGCAACGATGCCAATCCCAGCGTGACCCCGGAGCAGATGGTCAGGAACGTGGGCGACGGCGCCGTGCCCGGGGCCATCATCGCCCTCCACCTGGACAACAAGAACACCCTGAGGGCCCTGCCGCAGATCCTGAAGCTGCTCCATCGGAGGGGCTTCAGCCTGGTCACCGTGTCGGAGCTGTTGGGGCAGGAGTAGAGCCGGGACCCCTGGCGACCGCGTGGAATCACCCCTGAATGGAGAGGCGAGTCAGCCGTGGGCCCGGAGCACAGGCCAAAGAAAGTCATCATCGTCGGGTCGGCCGGGGCGGGGAAGTCCACCCTCGCCAAACAACTCGGGCTGCTCCTCGGGCTCGAGGTCATTCACCTCGACGCCCTCTTCTGGAAGCCGGGGTGGGTCGAGACGCCCAGGGACGAGTGGCGGGCTATCCAACAGCGCCTGATCGCCCGGGACTCCTGGCTCATCGACGGCAACTACGGGCGCACCCTCGACCTCCGCCTGGCGGCCGCCGACACCATCATCTTCATCGACCTGTCGCGCTGGCTTTGCCTCTGGCGGGTGCTCAAGCGCCGCGTCCAATACCACGGGCGGGTCCGCTCGGACATCGGGTCCGGTTGCCCGGAGAGGATTGACTGGGAGTTCTTCAGATGGGTCTTTCGCTTCCCAACCAACGAGCGGCCGCAGGTCCTGAAGAAGCTTGAACAGCACGCGCCGGGCAAGACCGTCTACCGCCTGCGCACACCGGCGGAGGTCGGGCGGTTCCTCAGGCAGATGGGGGAGAAGGCGGCCGCCGGCGAGACGAAAAGCGGCCGGGAGTCCGGCCGCTGAACCCCCGCCCGGTCAACCGAGCTTGAGCCGTTTCTTCAGCTTGCGCAACCGCCCGCGCATGGCCTCTTCCTTCAGGACCTCGCGCGCCGCGGCCCGCGACAACTCGGTGAGGTATTGCCGGTATTCGACGTTCGCTTTCTGGACGTCTTCGTGCAGGTCCTTGAGGTGATACTGCTCGATCTCGTCCGGGACGCAATGGACCACGATGTGGGGCCCCTCGATCCACGCGCGGCGCCACATCGAGTGGCGCGGGAAACGGCGCTCGGCCTCGAAGATCTCCTGCCATTCCTCGGGGGGCGTCGCCGACAGCTTCAGATAGACGTTGTACAGCTCTCGGGAGGGGTTTGGCCTGTAGGACAGGCCTTCGTCGAGGTCGACGATGCGGATGTCCTCGAACTGGACCAACCGGCTGGCCGCGTCGGCGATGACCCGTGGCCGTTCTGAATGCTTCGACTTGCGCGGCGGGTCGGCGGCCTCCCGGCCGAGGACTCCGAGGGTCCTGAGGATGAGGTTGAACGAGGAATCGAACTTACCCGGGTCGGTGAAGTCGGCATAGAGCTTGTCCCTGAGGAAGGGCGGGCGCTCGACGGGCTCGAGGAGCATGGGCAGGACGACGATCCTGCGCTTCTCGAGTTCTTTGTGCATGGCCGCGCGCAGCTCGCGCTGGACCCACTCCGAGTTGACCGAGTTGTGGGAGAGGACGACACCGACGAAATCGGTGCGGTCGAGGGCCTCGCCGATTTTCTCCATGAGGGAGTCGCCCACGTTGATCTCCGCCTCGTCGAGCCAGACCTCGACCCCGCGGGCCTGCAGGCGGTCGGCGAGCTTGCGGACGAAGAACTTGTCCTTGGAGCTGTGGCTGAGGAAGATGGACGGGGCTTTGGCCACGGTGTCGGCGCCGGCCGGCGCGGCCCGGCCCGATTCCTTCGCCTCTCTCTCTCGGGCCACGGCCTCGACCGCTTCAACCAGCGGCCCATAGAGCTCACTGACGTACTTCTTGCGCCCGGCGTAGGTCGAGAGATACAGGCGCCAGTAGCCGTACCAGTCCCAGAGCGACGGGAACGGGTTGCCGTGGGTGAGCCGGACGCCATCGGCGGCGAGGTCGTCCAGGTCCGCCTCGATGCCCTGGTACAATCCCAGGTACTCGGGCTCCTTGCCCTTGACCTTCGGGCCGCCCGTGCTGACCGCCACCATCAGGGCCTGGATCTGGGCCACCTTCGTGGACAGGTCCTTGAGCCGTCGTGCGAGGCTTGCTTTCATGGGCTCACCTCCTTCCCCTTGGGTCCGGGTCCTCCAGGCCACTTGCCCACTGACCGTTTGCCCACCGCTTACGGCTGATATAGGCATTCGGCGCCGGGTCATCCAAGTCCTACAGGAGCCTGGAAGGACTTGGGCGTTCCGGCGGCCGCCGCCCAGCGTGATACGCTCTTCGGCGCGTGTTCCGCTCACTAAAGGTATCGCTCCGCCGGCACTTTCTTTTGACCGTCAGGTTCCAGGTTATGGCAGAGCTCGGCGTGGGAAAACAGGGCGAAAAAGGAACGGGACCACGGTTGAGGTCTGGTCCCGCCGTTTTTTGCGGTCGTTCACTGGCACTAACCGCGGCTCGAAGCGGAAGCCTGGGGAACTCCAGGTCAGGGAATGACAAAGGCCCCACGGCGCACCGTGGGGCCTTGATCGTCGGCCTGATTCGAGCGATGGGGCTCAGGCTGCTTGCCTGGTGCGACTCAGGCCCGCCTTCGCCCGCCGGACGATGGTCACGCCGACCAGGATGACGGCGACGCCCGCGAAGCGAAGCGCCGTCCACTTCTCGGCGAGGAGCCAGAAGGCGAAGACGCCGGTGGTGATGGGGGTCAGGTTGTGGTACGCGCCGGCCCGAGGCGCTCGATGCCGTAGCTCCAGATGATGTACGGCCCGACGAGGCCGAAGGCGCCGGAGAAGATGAAGCAGCCCCAGGCGAGGGGGTCGATGGCCGTGGCCCACGAGCGAACTGAGAAGGGCGATGCTGACCGGCGACGTGGCCATGATGAAGGCCGTGTTGCCGGCGGTCGACAGGTTGATCCCCGTTATCCAGAGGTACTGGTAGACGAAGTGGCCGACGAGACCGATGCCCACGATCACCCACAGGTCCTTGCGGGGCAGGGTGAAGGCTTGGCGGCCGCCACGCCCCCCCTCGGTCAGCCACATCACCACAAAGATGAGGGCCGTCGCGTAGACGAAGCGGAGCGAGTTGAAGACCATCGGCTCGAACCGCCCGATGGCGTACTTGATGGCCACTGAGTTGAGCCCCCAGGACACGGTGACGAGGACCAGCAGCGCGTCCAGGGGACCGAAG
The DNA here is from genome assembly GCA_021811325.1 of Bacillota bacterium. Lineage (GTDB taxonomy): Bacteria > Bacillota > Sulfobacillia > JAJYWN01 > JAJZPE01 > JAJZPE01. Next base: position 2,212 of record JAJZPE010000105.1, on the reverse strand, counting down.
GGCAGCGGCCGGGAGGCTTGGGCCAAGTCGGGAGACGGGGCGGGCTTTGATCTCACGATATAGCTCCTGGTGCCGCGTTTACACCCACGTCGGGCATCGCGTCTACGGCATGGCCGACGCCCAAATGACGATGGCGCCGCCCTGCTCGATGCCCCCCAACTCGCGGAGGATGGTGGCCGCCTCGCTCGCGGCGGCCGGCATACCCTCCCATGATTCGACGACCACCTTGAGTCTCCTGTTGCGGCCACGTTCCGCGCCTCTGAGGAACGTGGTCGCCATGTGCTTAATGGCTGACGTCAGGAGGGCGCGGTCGGGACCCGGAGCGATGGCCGCCTCAGGGCCTTCCGCGCCGCCCTCAGCGCCCCAGGTCACCGGTGCCAGCCGCTTCCCGAAGTTCTCGACGGCCAGCACGGGCCTGCCGCCGGCGAAGACGACGTAGTTGCCGGAGACGCGGTTCACCGGGCACCCCCCGGGAGCGATGGCGGGATCGAGGGCGGAGAGCATGCGGAAAGGGAGGGGGGCGTCGGGCGCTACGCTCCGCGGTGCCGAGTCGCCGCTCGGCGTCGAGCCCGCCGCCTCGGCCGGCGCCGCCTCCTGGCGCAGCCGCTCGACGGCGTCGGGCCAGGCGAACTGCGGGCCCGAAAGGCCGGCGATGAAGTAACCCTGCCGGACTCGGCCCAGAATCTCTTCGCGCTTGAGGATGCCGACGACATCCAGCCAGGGGCATGGGTCGCCCTCGGCGGCCAGCACTTCGCGGGTGACGACGCCGTACCGGTCTAGAAGGGCCGTCGCCCAGAAAGCGGCGTCGTCGCCGGACGGCCGGACCAACCACCAGCGCCCGGTGGTCCCGGCCGGGCCGGCCTGAGCCCGCGCGGCGAGCAGCCGGGCGGGGGCGAAGGTGTCGTTCGAGACCCTCCCCGCCAGGATCAGGCGCATCAGGCTCTTCACGACTGCCCCCGACGGGAGGCCGGTCGCGCCGGCGACGGCTCCGACGAAAGAAGCCCCGCGTTCGTCGAGCGCTCGCAGGACGGCCTTGTCGGCCTCGATGACGGCTTCGCCCTCGGACCGGGGCGAGCCGTCTGCCTCGCCGCCGCCGGGCGGGGGACAGACCGACCCCACCGGGAAGAAGGCCACCCGTCCACCGCGGACGGCCACCCAGGAGCAGTCGCCGGCCGCCAGGAGCCCATCGAGCCAGACAGGTTGGTAGCCGGGGACCCTGACCGGCAGGACGTCGCGCTCCCAGACATCGACCGGGAGGGCCAGCCCGCGCAGGTGCGACAGGACTTCCTTCAGGCGTCCGGGACCGGCCGGGCCCACGACCGGGAGCTGGCGGGCCAACAGGAGGCGCTGGAACACCCGGAGCGGTACGGGTTCCATCTGATGCCTGAGGATGCCCAGGGTGCGCCGGTGCATCTGCTCGAGGACGTCGCCGTCGCACCACTCGCGGCCCTCGACCCCGGGGGTGAACTCGCCGGCGACGACCTCGCCCTCGGCCTGCAGGACGGCCAGGGCCTCGCGGACCCAGGCCGCCTCAAAGCCGTATCGGGCCTGGACTTCCGCTGGGCGGAAGGGTCCGTGGGTGCGGGCGTAGCGCCGCAGAAGGGCCTCGCGCGCCGAGGCCACGCCGTGCAAGGCGTCGCGGTAGAGGGGCGCGTCCTCGGACGTGACCCAACGGAGCGAAGGGGCGCCCGGTTCAAGGGCACCCGGCTCGGGCCGGCCCGCGGCCGGGAACTCGATGGCCACCGCCCGCCGGGTCTGGCCGAGCTCCTCGAGGAAGGCGCGGGCCCGGGTCTTATCTTCGACGCGTGCGGCCACCTCATCGACGCCCAGGTCGCCCAGGAGGCGGAGCAAGTCGTGGACCTCGTCGGCGGTGCGCGCCCGCCGTCCCTCGGCCCGGCGTTGAAGCCAGTCAACGGTGTCGCTGATGGCCTGCGGCTCGAGCAGCTCGCGCAGGCCACGCGACCCCAGGGCCTCCCTCAGGACCTCGCGGTTCACGGCCAGCATCTGGCTCCGCCGCTCGGCCTTCGGCGTGTCGTCGCCGTACATGTTGGCCCCGATGAAGCGGAACAACAGGTTGGCCGCGAACGGGGACGGGACGGGCGTCTCCCGGTACTCGACGGCGACCTCGCCACTCTCGACGTCCCTGAGGACGTCGATGAGGTCCTGCACCCGCAGGACGTCCTCGACGACCTCACGGTAGGCCTCGACGGTC
>JAJZPE010000010.1 GCA_021811325.1 Bacillota bacterium | reverse complement strand
CCGCGGCGCCACTAACGGCCATGCCCTCTCCCCCCGCAGGACACATCTTTCTGCAAGGTTCGCTACTTTCCAGACATTTCCCTCTTCAAGAGGTCGATTATTTGGACCGGGGTGGGGTCACGGCCAAGGGCCAGAGCCAGATACACGGTGACGTAATCGAGCTGGTAGACCAGGGACATCAGGCGGGCGAGGCGGCCTTCGCCGCGGGCCCATACCTCCGTGCAGAACCCGGCCCGAGGCTCGAGGACAGACCGGGTGACCTCCAGGCGCCGCCGGACCTTCTCGGCCTCGTCGGGGTCGCGCAGGAGGATGAGGCCGAGGGACCGGGTGACCTCGGGCGGCGCGTCCCAGCCGACGATTTCGTCGTGGTGGAGCGCCGGGACGGCGTTGGCCAAGGCGAGTAGCTTGGCGTTCTCGGCGAACTGCCGCTTGGCGCGGGTGGCCACGGCCTCACTGAACTCGCTCCGTCCGTAGACCACCGGTATCTTCCCGACCAGCTTCGCCGCAATCTGCTTGGCCTCGTTGGCAACGGTCTGGGCGTCGGACCCGATCGTCGAACGCATGGCCGCCATGACCTCCACCGCCTCCTGGACCTGTCGGCCCTTCGGGGCCACCAGGCCGAGCCGGTCGAGGAGCGAAAGGATGGGCACCATCAGGTAGCCCAGGGCGACCCGGGGCATCAGCCCGCCGGGGACCTCGAGCATCGGGGTGCCCTCGCGCCGGCACCACTCCTGCAGCTTGCCGCCGGAGGTGATGGCGATGACCCGCGCCCGCCGGTCGACGGCCTGCTGGTAAGCGCTGAGGGTCTCCTCGGTGTTACCCGAATGGGTGACCACGAAGACCAACGTCCGCTCGTCCACGAAGCGCGGGACATTGTACCCCTGGTGGACCAGGAAGGGCAGGCGGAGCTCGTTGAAAAGGAAGGCGGCGATGAGGTTGCCGGCCGCCGCCGAACCGCCGCCGGTGCCCAGGAGGAGCACCTCGTCGAGGTCCCGGAGCAGCGTCCTGAGGTCGAGTTGGGGCTCGAAGTCGGCCACCAGGCGGCGCCCTTCTTCGAATTGCTCCGGATAGGTCCACAGGATCCTGAGCATCCCGCCGGCGTCTAAGGCCCCCATGGCCTCGCGGTCATCGAGGATGGACGTGTCGCTCATCGTTGTCCCCCCAGCACGAACCGCTCGACGGCGGCGGCGACCCCGCCCTCGCCGGTCGACCCGGTGACGTGGTCGGCGCGGGCCTTGACCTCTTCAGGGGCCGAGCCCATGGCCACGCCGATGCCCGCGTACTCTAACATGTCCAGATCGTTGAAGGAGTCGCCGATGGCCAGGATCTCCTCCCTGGCCACACCCAGCCCCCGCGCCAGGGCGTCGAGGGCCTTACTCTTAGATACACCAAGGTTCATCATTTCCAGGAAGTAAGGATAAGAAGTCACGGTATAGAGGTCTTTGCCGAAGCGCTCACCGACCGCCCGCTTCAACTCCTGAACCCGTGCCTCCTCGTCGACCACCAGCATCTTGGTCGGCCTCCGCTGCCGGTCCTCCCCGAGATAGGCGACGAGGTCGCCGACCGGATGGGCGTCGACCCCGGCGATGGTCACGTAAAGGCGGGTCTTGTCGTTCAACTCGGGCACGATGAGCTGGTCGTCGACATACAGGTTCAGGTTGTAGCCGAGGTCACGGGTCAGCTCGGCCACTCCCCGGGCGACCGCCAGTTCGACCGGCTGATGGAAGTATGTGTGCCCGGTGACAGCCGTCCGGGTGAGCCCGCCGTTGTAGGTCACCAGGGGCATGTCCCCCAGGCCCAGTTCCCGGGCGTACTTCCGGGCGGAAGCAAACATGCGGCCGGTCACGATGGTGGCGAGCCGGCCGCTTGAAAGGACTTCTTTCAGGGCGGTGATGGTCGATGGGTGAATCCGAAGGTCCCGGTCGAGCACCGTCCCGTCGAGGTCGAGGGCGATGAGCCGGATGTTTGACGTGCGAGCCGTTCCGAGTCCCTCCCGATGGCCCGCGCCATCCCGCTCTAACGCCGTTTCACCAGGGAGGTCAGGACGGCGCTGATGACCGACAGGACGATGGCCCCCCAGAAGGCGGCCCCGAAGCCCCGGACCTCCAGGCCCAAGGGCAGGGTCGACACCGCCCACAGCAACAGGGCGTTGAGGACCAGCGTGAACAGCCCCAGGGTGAGGAACCTGATGGGCAGGGTCAGGAAGAGCAGGATCGGGCGGATGGTGGCGTTGACGATGCCGATGACCGCCGCCGCCCACAGGGCGGCGACAAAGTCGCGGACCACGATGCCCGGTATCAGGTAACTCGTGGCCAGGAGGGCCAGGGCGTTCAGCACCCAGCGGATGATGAGGTCCATGCGGACACCCCCCTCGGATCATATTGTTTCGTCGTTCTGGGCTCGGGCCCCTGCTGACCCGGGGAGATCAATGGAAGCCCAGGTTCCCCGCGTCGCGCACGCGCCGCTCCACCCGCTTGAAGATAAGGTAACCGGCGGCCACAAAGACGACCATGACCCCGAAGAGGATGGCCATTTCCATCGAGGGAGGGAGTAAGGTCGAGGTCCCGAGCAAGTAGCCGCGGATGGCGTCCATGCCGTAGGTCAACGGGATGAACAGCGATACGGCCAGGAGTATCCGCGGCAGGACCCGCACCGGGAACTGCGAGCCGCTGAGCAACTGGATGGCGTAGTTGCTCATGTCGATGATGCTGTTGGCGTTGTTGGTCACGAGGACCCAGGCCGAGATGCCGAACCCCAGGCCGTACAGACCGATGAGGACCGGGACCATGGCCAGCAGGGCCGGCAGGATGTGGCCGGTGAACGAGAACCGGAAGAGGCCCCAGGCGAGGCCCAGGATGCAGACGCCCTCGAAGGTCGTGATGGCCAGCGACCAGAGGGACCGGCCGACCAGCTGGACGACGACGGGAGCGGGGGTCAGCCAGTTGGTAGGCCTTGACGACGGTGCCGACGCTGACCTCCAGGGGCAGGTGGATGACGACCCGCCAGGTCTCGCCCTCGGACGGGCGCTGGGCGGTCCAACTGGTGATCAGCCCCGCGGCCTTGAGGGTTTCGCCGAACTCATCGCGCCACTCCCCGGCCTCCAGTTCGACCACCCGCACCTGCCGCAGCCCGCGCTTCAGGTGGTCCGGGGAGTCGAGGGCGATGACCTTCCCGTGGTCGATGATGGCCACGCGGTCCGAGAGGAAGTCGGCCTCCTCCATATAGTGCGTGGTCAGAAGGACGGTCCTCCCCTCGCTCTTGAACTCCAGGATGAGCTCGCGGAGGTTCCGCGCGGCCTGCGGGTCGAGGCCGGCCGTGGGCTCATCGAGGATGAGCACCTCCGGGTCGTGCAGGAGGGCGCGGGCGAGGGCGATGCGCCGCTTCATGCCGGTGGAATATTTCTCGACCGTCTCGTCGGCCCGCTGGGTCAGCTGGAACCGCTCGAGGAGACCGTTTATCTTCTTGGTCAGGCGTGGTCCGGACAGGCCGTAGAGGGCCCCGAAGTATTGCAGGTTCTCGCGACCGGTGAGTTTCCAGTAGACGCACCGCTCACCCGACAGGACCGTCCCGATGCGGGAGAGGACCCTGGAGGGCTCTTTCTCGACGTCGAGGCCCTGGATGAGGACCCGCCCCGAGGTCGGCCGGAGCAGCGTGGAGAGCATCTTGATGGTCGTCGTCTTGCCGGCCCCGTTCGGGCCCAGCAGGCCGAAGACCTCGCCCTGGGGGACGGAGAAGCTGACACCGTCGACCGCGACCACGGTCTTCGCCCCGGTGGCGCCGTTGTTTCCCCCCGGGCCCCGGCGGGAGAAGGCTTTGAGCAGACTCCGCTTCGGCTTCGAGCGGAACTCCTTGCGCAGGTCCTCAACCGTCAATGCCGGAACGGACATGGCTGACCACCCCCCAATCTCGGACCCTTCCCGGCCCCGATGTCCGGGTCACTACTCGATGTAAACCTCGACGTGCTGGCTCTCTTCGTCGCTGGTAATATCGACGATCTTCCCGTGGGCGCCGGATTTGATCGCCGCCACCAGCGCCTCCACGTCGAGCCCCTTGAGGTACTCGGTGTCCTTGGGGACGAACTTCAGGGCCACGTCCAGCAAGGACAGGGGGAGGTTGACGTTGACCGTCGCCCGGCCGGACCTGGTGTCGTAGACCTTGACCCGCAGGAAGTGAGCCTGGCGCGCGGTGGTCTCCGCGACCTGGGTCGTCTCGACCGCCGACAGCAGTTTGGCCCCTTCCTCTGCGCTTATCTTGCCGCTCTCGATCATCTTCAGGATTTGCAGCCGCTCTTCGTTCATCAAAGCTCCCTCCCGTGTTTCGTCTTCGCCGGCGGGTCCACCCGCCGGGTCATCTCAACCACACCTGGACCCGCGACCCCTGGCCGTCGTCGACGTCCACCAGCATCCCGCAGGCCACCAGGCCCTGGCGGACGGCCTTCAGGAGGGGCCGGATGTCGGCCGGTCTCAGCTCGAAGGGTCCGTCCGTCCCCCAGCGGAAGCGGTACCTGGCCCGGCGTGTCCCCCACGTCATCGCCCGCGGGGCGACCCAGCCGGCCAGGGAGAGGGACCAGTGAACAAGGAACATGGGGAGCCAGATGCCGAACCGCCGGCGCGAGCCGGCGTCGGCGATCCGCACGCCCAGCCAATGGGCCGGTCGCGGGCGTTCGCGACGCTCGAGCCGCCGCCGTTCGGCCTCCCGCTGTCCGCGCCAGCGCTCCAGCTCACGCAAGCCGCCTTCGACGGACATCTTCCCGGCCTCGATGGCTCCGATGACCTCCCGCGCCTTCTGGCTCACAACGTCATCCCCCTGTGATCAGGCTCCGCTGACCCGCCAGTCGGCCCTGGCGTGGGCCAGGGCCAAGCCGGCCACGGTGAAGGCGGCGATGACCCCCGTGTCCAGCCAGAACCGGACCCCCAGGCTCCCGGCGATGGCCGCCCGCAGCGCCTCGGCCACATAGGTCGTCGGGAGGTATCGCGCCACCACCCGCAATGCCGCCGGTAACTGGGCCATAGGCACATAGACCGGAGCGAAGAGGACGAGGAATGGTTGCACGATCTGGGTGGCGAGACCCACCGCCTCCGGCGTCCGTCCATAGAACCCAACGACGGCCCCCAACCCCGCCAGGCTGTAAGCGCTCAGGAAATAGACCAGGATGGTCGGGCCGATGGCGGGTGCGACGGGCAGCCCCATGGCCACGGCCCCGATGATCAGGACGACGAACGACGATGGAAAGGCGAAGAGCACCCCCCGCGTGGCGACAGCCAGGATGAAGGCCAGCTTGGAAACGGGCAACGAGGCATAGTATTCCAGGGCGTTCTGCATCCGCATGGACCCGATGCTCTGGCCCAGGCTGAGCATGGCCGCGGTCACGGCGCTGTTGGCGACGCTGCCGGTGACGATGTAGAGAGTGGCCTCCGGGGACTTCGCTCCCCCGTATAGCCAGAGGAAGAAGAGGAAGGTCAGCGGCGAAAACGAGAGGAAGACAAGATACCAGAACCACTGCGTCCTCAGCCCGTAGAGCTGCCCTCTGAGAATCCAGCGGAAGTCGGTGGCGAACTTCTCAAGCCACTCCCTTGTCATCCCACGCCCTCCCCGTCACCTCGACATAGACATCTTCGAGGGTCGGCGTCAGAACCCGAAAGTCGTCGATGGCCGGCAGCCCCAGCGAGTCGACGAGTTCATTGAAGACCTGCCCCACCGCGGCGGCGGGAGCCCGAAGAGACCAGGTCTGGCCATGGACGTGCCTGGCCCGGGAGGATAGCCCGGCGGGGACGGCCACCCCGGGCTTGAGGGTCAGGTCCACCCTGGCCTGGCCCCCGAAGCGGGCCTTGAGTTCACCGGGTGTCCCGCCGGCCTGGATCGCCCCGCGGTCGATGATGACGACCCGGTCGACCACCGAATCGGCCTCGAGGACGTTGTGGGTGACGAGGATGATGGTCACCCCGTCCTTCCTGTTCCGGTTGAGCATGTATTCCCAAGCCCGGGCCCGGCGCCGCGGGTCGAGGTCGTTGGTCGGCTCATCCAGGACCATGACCGACTTGTCGGCCATGAAGGCCGCGAGAACGAAGGCCAGCTTCTGCTCGCCCCCGGAGAGGCTGTAGAGGACCCGGTCGGCGCAGTACCCGCAGTCGAAGGTGTCGATGAGGTCGGCCGCCTGCTTGCGGGCGGTCGTCTCCTTCTGGCCGCGGTGGACTCCCGTGTGGACGAGCACTTCGCGAAAGGTGAAGACCCGGAGAGCCATGACTCTTTGGCTGAAGTAGGCGACCTTCGTCGGAGCGAATTCCGGGTGGCGGACGATGCTTCGGCCGAACAGCTCGATGTCGCCTGCGGTCGGCTTGAGCAAGCCCATCATCTGCCTGACCATCGTCGTCTTGCCCGCCCCGTTCGGCCCGAAGACGCCGAGGATACCGCCCCCTTCGACCTCCAGGTTGACCCGGTCGTTGGCCGGGTGGTCGGCCTTGTCGTACCGCTTGGTCACATCCTTCAAGACATAGACAGCCCCCATGAGTACCCCCCCATCCTTAGAACTGGCCGAGGGTCCCGAGGACGCGGGCGCGCCGCTCGATGACCTGGAAGATGGCGTAACCGGCGGCCGGGATGAGGACGGCCGAGGCCAACAGGATGGCCACCTCCACCCCCAGCGGGTAGATCGTCCGGCTGCCGAGGAGCACGGCGCGGATGGCGTCAATGCCGTAAGTCAGGGGCACGGCCTTGCCGACGGCCTGCAGCCAGCCGGGGAGCACCCAGATGGGATAGCTCGTGCCGCAGACAATCATCAGGCCGATCTGGATGATGTTGGCCGGGGCCGACGGTTCCCGGACGACCATGACCAATCCGCAGAAGATGAAGCCGATGCCATAGAGGCCGATCAGGGTGACCACCAGGAGGCCCAGGGCGGCGAGGATGTTCCCCCCCACCTGGAACGGGAACAGCGCGGCCAGGATGGCCATGGCGATGAACGACTCGACGGTGGTCGTGACGATGCTGAAGATGGACCGGCCGACCAGCAGGTAGAAGCGCGGGACGGGGGCCAGCCAGTTGTGCTCGAGGGTGCCGCGCCACATCTCGTCCTTGAGGGCGAAGCCGATGTTCCAGAGGACCGATGAGACGAAGCCCCACAGGAAGCCGCCGATGACGAGGTACATGAGGTAGTTCGAGGCGCCGGTGGTCGCCTGGAAGTGCGAGCCGTCGCCGCCCCGACCGATGAAGGCCAGGCCGAGGCCGATGTTCGGGATCATCCACAGCACCGGGCCGACGATGGCCGAGACCAGCCACATCGGGTAGCGCAGGTAGATGAGGAACTCCTTGCGGAACATCGCCCAGACCGTGCCGAGCTGCGCCAGGAAGCCCGGCCGTGAGAGCAGCCCGCGAGTCGTCGTCGCTTCGTCCATGCCCGCCTCTCCTCTCAGTAGTTCTGCAGGGTCCCGCGCCGCCTGGTGACCCGGTCGGTATAGAGGAAGGCGGCGTACCCGATGAGCGGCAGGAGCACGGCCCCGGCCGTCAGCCGCGCGGCGTAAGGGCGGAAGGCCGACCACGCGGAGGGCGACAGGAGCGCCGCCCGCAGGCCCTGCACGGCCCAGGTCACCGGGATCCACGAGGACAATGTCTGGACCCAGCCCGGGAAGGTGGCCACCGGGACGATGACCCCGCAGAGGACGAGGAGCGTGTTCTGGACGAGCTGGACCAGCGAGTTGGCCTCCTTGAGGAGGACGACCAGGGCGGCGAAGAGGATGCCGATGCCGAACATCAAGGACGTCGATAAGGCGAGGGCCAGGACGGACAGACCGAGGTCGCCCGATAGACGGAAGCCGAAGAGGAAGTGGGCCTCGAGCAAGGCTGAGCCGATCCAGATGGCGTTGGTCAGGAGGTTGACCAGGCAACGGCCGAGGAGGAGGACCATCCGCGGAATCGGGCACATCCAGACCTGCTCCAGGGTGCCCTGCAGCTGCTCGTTGCGCAGGGTTGAGCCCACGTCCTGCAGGGCCGTGACCAGCCAGATCCAGACACTCATGCCGATGGTGATGTAGCCGACGTAGTCACCCGTCCCGGCCAGGCGGACGAAGGTCGGCGTGGCCACGCCGGCCGAGCCGGAGAAGGCCTTGGCCGTGTAGATGAACTGAGCCACGAAGCAGAGCGGCAGCACGCCCAGGATGATTATCCACGTGGGGTAGCGGAGGAAGTAGATCCACTCCTTGCGGGCCACGGCAAGGACGGCGCGGACGGTCGAGAGGGCCGTCCGCCTGCCGTATCCGGTCGTCATCCCGGTAGCCTTCATGCCCATCCCCCTAGTCCCTCAAGGCCTTGCCGGTCAGGCTGATGAAGACGTCCTCGAGGGTCGGCTCGGATACTTTCACGAACTGAACCACGCCGTCGGCCGCGGCGATCTGGGCCAGGACCGAGGGCAGGACCTTGCGGCCGTCCTGGGCGTGGACCCGCAGGGCGGCGGCCCCGACCGTGGGGTCGGTAACCTGCGCCGTCACCTGGTTGACCTGCTCGATGGACCTTATCCGCCGGGCCAGGTCGGGCGCGGCGTTCTTGACCTCGACCTCGACCACGTCTTCTTCCTTGATCCGGGACTTCAGGACCTTGGGCGAGTCGAGGGCGATGATCCGCCCGTGGTCGATGATCCCGACACGGTCGCAGAGCTGGTCGGCTTCCTCCATGTAGTGGGTGGTGAGGATGACCGTCTTGCCATGCTCCTTGTTCAGGCAAAGGATGAACTCGCGGATGTTCCGGGCCGACTGTGGGTCGAGCCCGATCGTCGGCTCGTCGAGGAGCAGGACGGGCGGGTTGTTGAGGAGCCCCTTGGCCAGGGTCAGGCGCTGCTTCATGCCGCTGGAGTAGCGCTCGACGAACTCGTCGGCCCGGTCGGCCAGGTTGACGACCGCGAGGATCTCGGCGATGCGCTTCCTGGCCGCGGCCGGCGGGATGTGGTAGAGGGCCGCGTAGTATTGCAGGTTCTCGCGGCCGGTCAGCTTCCAGTAGACGGCCCGCTCGCCCGAGAGGACTACGCCGATGCTCGCCCGGACCTTGTCGGCCTCCTTGACCACGTCGTACCCGGCCACGGTGGCCCGGCCCGACGTCGGCTCGAGGAGGGTGCAGAGCATCCTGATAGTCGTCGTCTTGCCGGCGCCGTTGGGTCCGAGAAGGCCGAAGATCTCGCCCTCCCGGAGGTCTAGGTCGATGGCGTCGACGGCCAAGGTCTCCGACTTGGCCGGTCGCCGGAACCGGCCGAGCAGTCCACTCGCACCGCGGCCGCCGGCCCCGTTGCCGCTCGGCCCGCCGTTCCCATGGACCCCGGCGGTGTCGGCCCCGGCGGAGCCGCTGGCTCCGGTGGCGGCCCGCTTTCGGCTGATGAAGCGCTTGGTCAGCTTTTCGGTGGTGATTGCGCTCATTTCGATTCGTCCTCTTCCAGCGCCTTGAGAAGCTCTTCGGCCGCCTCGGGGGTGATCCGCTTCTCCTCGACCATCTTCAGGACTTTGACGTAGTCCTCGTCGTCGGCCCGGGCGGCCCGGGCCTCGGGGGCCGACCCGGACGAGGCCGGCGCGGGGACTGACTCTGCGGGGGCCAATTCAAGGGCAGGCCCGTCGGGCCCCTCCACCGCCGGCTCTTCCCCGGCCGACACGGAGATGTCGCCGAGCCCGGAACGGCAAACGATGATGCTGGCCGCGCGCCGTATGACGCCGCGCAGTCGGCCCCGTCCGGAATCCCGGTTCAACAAGGGCAGGGCGCACTCGGCCCGCCCGGTGTCCGACTCGAGGTCCAGTTCGGCCGAGGCGCTGAGGGGCACGGCCAACTCGATGCCGCCGGTCCCGGTGTCAAACTTGTAGCGGCCGTCGGCTCGCGGGACGAAGTCGCAGGCGATGGAGCCCCGCCCGGTGTCGACGTCGATCCTGCGGGCGTCCACCCTGGCCAGGCGGACATCGCCGCCGCCGGTGTCCACCACGACGTCGCCACGGACGCCGACCGCGGTGACGGCTCCCATGCCCGTATCCACGTGCAGCTCGCCGTCGAGTCCATCGACCTCGACCCGCCCCGTGCCCGTGTCCACCTGGAGCCTCCCGGCCACTCGGACGACCCTGACGGCGCCGGAACCCGTGTCCAGTTCGACGGGGCCCCGCCCATCCTCCAGGGAGACATTCCCCGAACCGGTGTCGACGCTTATCCTCGGTCCGATGCCACGCAGCGAGACGCCGCCCGAGGCGACGTCGACTTCGACCGCGCCCTCGACCCCCTCGACGACCACGTCTCCGCTGGCCGAGTCGACCTTGACCCGGGTCCGCCGCGGGACCTTGATCTCAAGGTCGACCCGCATCCCGGTGGCCGTTCCGAAGAACCCCCTCGGGACCGAGGCCTCGACCTCCAAGAGGTCGCCATGGAGATGGGTTTCCAGACGCAACCGCTGCAGGTTGCGCCGGGCATCCTCATCGCCGCCCCCACGGGCCCGCTTGGTGGCCCGCATGAGGGCTTCGTCCCGCTCCCAAGCGGTCACTTCGACCCGCCCGACGTCCTGATTGACCTCGAGGCGGCCGCCGGGCCGGAGCGGGAAAGATTGTTCCAACACGTCCGTGCGCTCGAACTGGTTAGGCATCATCGCCTACCCTCCCACGGGCAGACTTCCGTGGACCCCCGTCCTCCGGGTGGTCCTCCTAGGACCTGATGAAGCTGTTGGCCACCGACGCGACGCCCATCGCCCCCAGGGTGAGGAAGATGGTCGACCAGAACCCCAAATGGAAGTAGATGCCGGCGAAAAGGCCGCCGCCGAGGGCCAGCATCCAAAGGCCGTCGCGGAAGTGGTGCCCGTCGAACCAGCTGGGCTCACCGGGCCGGTACAGGCCGCCGCGGATGAGGGCCAGCGTCCGCAGGTGGGCCAGGACCGCCAGGGCCAGGAAGAACCCGAGGACCGAGAAGAAGATGATCAGGAACAGCTGGGTGTTGTTGACCATGAACTCAACCATGCGCTCTCCCCTCCAATGGGTCACTGTCTTTTGTCAATCCGGCGACTGATAGACTTCGACGCGGGGGCCGTCAGCCGGGCCGTCAGACGGCCCGGCTGACGACGACCGACCCGTTCGAGGTCCGGGCCATGATGTAGATGCGGCGGGCCTTGCCGTCGAAGCCGCTGGTCCGGGCCTTCGAACGCCGGTGGCCCATGGTCCGCTCCCTGATGCTGTACTCCAGATCGGGCAACTCCAACTCGACGTGACCCATCGAGGTCGAGGCGTCGATGTCGTAGCCGCAGTCCTGATGCTCGTCGGGGCGGACGCGGAGGGTGCCGTTCGAGGTGCGGAGCTGAAAGCGACTCTCGCCTTCGAAATCGCCGAAGGGGACGACGGTCACCGAACCGTTGGACGTGTCCGCGTCGAGTTCACGGGCCGAGCAGTTGGCGATGATCCGCCCGTTCGAAGTGCGCAGCCGGACGCGTCCGCCGGTGGACCGCTCGCAGACGATGCGCCCGTTGGAGGTCTGCGCCTCGACGTCCTCGGCCCTCAACCCGTCGATCTCGATTCGCCCGTTGGAGCTGCGAAGTTCGAGCCGGTAGAGGTGACCAGCCGGCAGGTTCAGCTCGGCGGCGACACCGGCGTTATTCCAGCCGCCGAACCGCGATTCCAGGACCAGGCTGGTGGGAGTGGCCGTGAACCGGGCCATGTCCTGGGCCCGGCGGCGGGCCTCCTCCTCGCCCGGACCGCGCAGGCTCTTGACGATCCGGAGGTGGTAGTCCGGCCGGTCCCAGCCCTTGAGGACCAGGCGGCCGTTGGACGTGGTCAGGTGGACCGCCACCGGCTGGCCGGCTTCGGGTTCGAAGCGCCCCTCGTGTTCCTCTTCGAACTTGTAGGTTTCGCCGAGGAACCCGAACGGGAAGTTGAAGCCGCTGAACCCGTCGAAGACGTCCTCCAGGATCGACCGGGGCCTGGAGCCGCGGTCCGGACCCCCGTCCGCGCGGGGCGGCGTCTCTGAGGCCCCGGCCGCGTCCCGGGCGGCCCCCCGGGCCGGTTGCCCCAAGGCCTTGAGCAGTTCCACCCCTTCCTGGGGGGTGACCTTACCCTCCTGGATCATCTTCAGGATCGTCATCCGTTCTTCTTGCACTATCCTCGCCTCCCGATGTTGGGTTTCTATCCCCTTCCCTCCATCGCGGGAGAGTGGGAACCTTGTCTGGTCAAGCCCGCGGGGACGGTCAGGAGCGGCCGACGGTGATGTCGCCGTTGCCCGTCCGCGCCTTGATCTGGGCTTCCCCGGCCCCGAGCCGCCCGACCAATTCCCGCTCGGAGCGCCGCTCAGTGGCCGTAAGACGGAGGTCACAGTCGACGTCGCCGCCGTCCGAAGCCAGGTCGAGGGCCACTGAAGAATCCGCCGGCAGGGACAGGTCGATGTCCCCATGGCCGGCCACGAGCTCGCTGCGGCTTCCTGGGGCCGGTCGGATGGTCGCCGTGACGTCACCGTGCTCGGCCGACAGTTGGGCCTCCGGCGCCGTGCCCTCCAGGGTGACGTCCCCGTGGGCGGTGGCCGCCTTGACCCGTCCGCCCGCCCGGTCGATCTCGATGTCGCCGCTGGTCGTCAGAATCTCGAGGGCGGCGGTGGGACCGATGACCGTCACGTCCCCGTGTCCTCCGCGGACCTCGACCGTGGCGTCGGCCGGCACCTCGACCTCGAGGTCGACGGAACCGCGCGGCTGGCCGCTCGCTTCGGGACCGAGGTCCACCCGAACCGTGACCGCTTCCCGGTCGCCCTCGGCCCGGACGGCGATGGCCGAACATCGGGCCACCGCCTCGGCCGAGTCGGACCCGCGGGCGGACTTGGTGCCCTCGACCCGGACGACGCCGGGCGCGCCGGATTCGACGGTGATGTCGCCGGCCGGGTCGACGATGCAGACCCGGCAGCCGGCACTGACCTGGTGTTCAAGGCAGACGGTCTCCTCATGGCCGGACCAGTGGCCCCAGTGCGTCCCCCGGAGGCCTTCCCTGACGCCCCGCATGGCCTCGCGCAGACCCTCCCCGAGGCCGACACGAAGGCCTTCGCGCATTCCCTCGAGCCCTTCCCGGAGACCGCGGAGGCCTTCGTCGACACCTTCGCGGATAGCCTCTCCGACGTCGGGGCCCCAATCGTCAGAGTCGTCCCGGTGGCGCCGTCCCTCCCCACCTTGCGCGGCCCGGCCATCGGCCGTGGGCGCTCCTTGCTGCTCCGGGCCCGCGCCAAGGGCCTTCAGGAGTTCGGCCGCCTCTTCTTCGGTGATCCGGCCGCTCTTCTTGAGCTCTTCGATGATCCGGCGTTCCTCGTCCACGTCAGTCCCTCCCGCTCCTCTCGTCGTCGGTGGCCTTGCCCCTGCCCTTGCCCGGCCTTTCGGGCACGTCGGGCGGTTCCGGGGGCTCCGGTAGTTCGGGGGGCTCCGGTGGTTCGGGCATCGGGGCTTTCGACTTGAGCAGCTTCACCGCGTCTTCCGCGCTGATCCGCCCGGTCTTCAGGGCCTCGAGGACCTCCCGCCGCCTGGCGGCCGCCCCGGTGTCCTCGGGGACGGGTTCCGGGCGATAGCCCAGCCCCTGAATGACCGCCTCGAGGCGGCCTCTCACGGTCGGGTAGGAGATGCCCAGCTCCCGCTCGACCTCCTTGATGTTGCCGCGGGCCTTAAGGAAGACCTCGACAAAGTCCAGCTGGTCACGGGTAAGGGCGTCGAACTTCGTCCCCTCGAAGCGCCCCTCGATCGTCGTCTCGCAGTGCGGACAGTGCAGGCGGGTGATGTCGAGCTTCTCGTGGCAGACCGGGCACCGCCCTGGCATTCGTCGCTTCTCCACAGTACCACCCCGTTCACTTCTGACGATTTAAAGGTCTGGTTTACAATTATTAAGGTCTCGCTTTGGATTATAAAGGGTGGGGTCCATGACGTCAATCCATCTAGATGCGGAGCGAGCCGGCAACCGGATCGAGAGATCCGGGGCCGGCTCGTTCTTTTCGTTCAGCTCAACCGGGACTGGTTGGAACGGCGCACTTTGACCAGGTCGACCTTCATCGGCGAGTGGCTGATGGCGCCGAGCAGTCCGGACAGGACGTCCGATTCCTCGCGGGCAGAGATCACCAGCGGGCAGGTCTCCAGCACCTTAGCGGCACCGGAGGACTCGACGTACCGCAGGACGTCCTCGGACAGGTCGCCCTGATAGCGCACTTCTATGGTTTGCATTCCGCGTTCACCCCCGTAAGACTTCCTAAGATTAGCATCAGTGCGTTCCCGGCGATCGAAGGGCAACGCCACCGGCAGAGGGAAGGTGGCCACGGTCTTCATCTCCTTCTCAGCGCCCCCGGGGTTAGTGGTTCCCCCTTGACAGGGCTTGTTATCTCGTCTCGTTGTACCACCCTGGAGCGGCCAGCGCCTCGCTCCCAATCTGCCCTTCCGATTGACATTATAGACCCACCCCCTTAACATGTCAACATTTCTCCTTAATGTTGTTAACCCCCTGCCGCGACTTTGCGGATCCCCTTCCGCTGTCTCATCGGGCCGGCTACAGGCCATTTAAGGCGACAAAACGGCCCGGGAGTCTCCCGGGCCGCAGGTTTCTCACTGGATTAAGATTATGGAGGGCGATCTTTAACCCCGTAGTCGTCGGGGAAGCCCCGCGAGGCAAGGGAGACGACCTGGCCCGGTCCCCCGCCCCATAGCCTTTTCAATTGTGGCCCCGCCGCCGAAGGCAGCGCGCAGCTTGAGCGCGGTGAAGCCCGCTCCGTTCATCCAGCTCAGTCGCCGTGGAGTGAGGTTGCGAATCACGTCGGTTTCCCTCCTTCACCTTGTCGTCCGCCGGTCCGTTCTACTGAACCGGCGGCACCGAGGATCTAAGACGCAGGAGGCGGGGAAAAGTTCCCGCCCTCCGGCCGGGCCTTCCCGGCTTCCATGTCGAGCAACCAGCGCTTCATCGGCAGCCCGCCGCCGAAACCCCCGAGGCCGCCACCGGTGGCCAGGACCCGGTGGCATGGCAAGACCAGCGGCACCGGGTTGGCCGCCATGACCTGCCCGACCGCCCGGGCCGCCCCCGGTCGGCCGACCGTCGCCGCGAGCTCCGCGTACGTATTCGTGGACCCATAAGGGATGTCCGCGCAGGCCTCGAGGACGCGCCGCTGGAAAACCGTCACCTCAAGGTCGGTGGCCTGCCGCGACAGGTCGACCCGCTCGCCGGCGAAGTAGCGCCGGAGGTCGGCCACCAGGTCGCCGAAGGCCCCCGGGTCCTCGGTGGCCGCGGGGTAGAGCCGGCGGACCT
Organism: Bacillota bacterium; assembly: GCA_021811325.1. GTDB lineage: Bacteria > Bacillota > Sulfobacillia > JAJYWN01 > JAJZPE01 > JAJZPE01. The sequence continues at coordinate 26,549 of JAJZPE010000010.1, read as the reverse complement.
CGTCGACCGCCTCCCGCCGACCTTCGCGGGGCAAGGTCAGATAGCGGAGCCCTCGCCCGGAGCGCACCGCCGCCTGCCAGCCGCCGCCGGCGTCGAAGGCGGTCCACCGCAGGTCGTCGCCGCGCGCGGCGGGGACTTGCCCGCCGGTCGCCGGCCGCGACTTACTATCTTTCATCCTGAACCCCTCCCCCTTCCTCCGCGCGCAGCCGGGCGTAGATGGTCTCGGCCAGCGGCGCCGGCATGCCCTCAACCGACTTGATCTCTTCTAACGAAGCTCGACGGAGCCCGGCCACCGACCCGAAACGGCGGAGTAGCAGGGTGCGCCGGCGCGGGCCAAGCCCCGGAATCTCGTCGAGGACGGACTTGAAGGTCCTCTTCTTGCGCACGACCCGGTGGTAGCCCACGGCGAAGCGGTGGGCCTCGTCGCGGATGCGCTGCACCAAGAAGAGCGCCTCCGACCCGCGGGGTAGGATGATGGGGTCGCTTCGGCCCACGCCGAAGAGCCACTCGTTCTCCTTGGCCAGCCCGTAGGTGGGGATGCCACCGAGGCCCAGCCCTTCGAGGGCCTCGCGGGCCGCCGACAGCTGGCCTTTGCCGCCGTCGACGATGATCAGGTCGGGCATGGCGGCGAACTTCGGCCTGGCGAACTCGCCGGCCCCGGCCGCGGCCGCCTCCTCGCGCTCGCGCAGACCGCGCCGGTAGCGACGGCCGACGACCTCGGCCATCATGGCGAAGTCGTTCGGCCCTTCCACCGTCCGCACCTTGAACCGGCGGTAGTCCTCCTTCTTCGGGCGGCCGTCCTCGAAGACGACCATCGAACCGACGGCCTCGGCCCCCTGGAAGTTGGAGATGTCGAAGCACTCGATGCGCTTCGGCGGGACCTCGAGGCCGAGTCCCCGGGCCAGCTCGCAAAGGGCGTCGCCGGTCTGCTCTTGCTCGCGGGCGCGTTCGGCCAGCCGCTCCTGCATCGAGACGCGGGCGTTCTCGGCGGCCAGTTCGACGAGCCCTTTCTTCTCGCCCCGCTTGGGTTGGCTCAGCCGGACCTTCTCCCCACGCCTGGCGCTCAGCCATTCCTCGATCAGTTCGGCCTCGGGCACCGGTTCCGGCACCAGTACCGCCTGGGGGATGAAGGACGCCTGGGCGTAGAACTGCTTCAGGAAGGCGCCGATGATGTCCGGGCCGGTCTGGTCCTCGGCCCCGCTGAGGATGAAGCTCTCCCGGCCGACCAGCCGGCCGCCGCGGATTTGGAAGACCTGCACGGAAGCTTCGTCGCCGTGCCGCGAAGAGGCCACGACATCCTGGTCCTCCATGCCCGTGGAGATTATCTTCTGCTTCTCGCCGATCTGCTCGACCGCTTTGAGCTGGTCGCGGAGCTCCGCGGCGCGCTCGAAGTCGAGGGCCTCGGCGGCCTCCTCCATCCGGCGCTTGAGCCGCTCGGTGATGTCCTGCGTGCGGCCTTCGAGGAAGAGACATAGCTCCTTGATCATGGCCTTGTAGTCGCGCCCGGAGACCATGTCGCGGCATGGACCAAGGCAGCGACGGACGTGATAGTCCAGGCACGGCCGGGTGACTGTGCGGAACTTGTGATCGCTGCAGATGCGGAAGGGAAAGACGCGACGGACCATCCGCAACGTGTCCCGGACCGCGTCGGAGTGCGTGTAAGGGCCGAAGTAGAGAGCGCCGTCGCGCTTCATCGAGCGGGCGATGGTCACCCGGGGGAAGGGCTCGTTCAGGTCGACCCGCAGGTACGGGTAGTGCTTGTCATCCTTGAGGCGAACGTTGAAGTACGGGTGGTGCTCCTTGATCAGGTTCGACTCGAGGATGAGGGCCTCGACCTCGGAATCCGTGCGGACGAACTCGAAGTCGCTGACCTGCGCGACCATGGTCAGGGTGCGGGGGTTCAGGTTGCGGGAAGACTGGAAGTATTGCCGCACCCGATGGCGCAGCGAGCGGGCCTTCCCGATGTAGATGATCTGGCCGTCCTTGTCCCGGAACAGGTAGACCCCCGGCTTCGCCGGGAGCCTGGCCAGCTTGGCTTCGATGGCCTCGTCGGGATGAGGTCGGCCGGCCTCTGGCAAGCCCTTCACTTCCCCGGTGGCGCGTGGGCGAGGGCCGCGCTGGTGGCGGCCCCGCCGGGCCAGGTGGATGGCGGCTTCGTTGGGCCGCGGTTGATGATATTCTCCCCCACCCGGTGGTCCCCTGCCACGGAGACGCAGGTGAGGGACTAAAGACGTGGAATCTTCCGGACAAAGCCTCATCGGCCAAGAAGGAGTGGTGGACGATGGCCCAAGAGAAAGCCGCCCCGGACCTAGCGGCCCTGGACCGGGCGGTCATCGGCGATGTCTGGACCTCGGACGAAGCCTATAAGAACCTCGTTTACCTCTGCGATGAATGCGGCAGTCGCTTCGGCGGCACCGAGAGCGAGCGCGAGGCAGTGGATTACCTCCTGGCCAAGATGAACGAGTACGGCCTGGAGGACGTTCACACCGAGGAGTTCGAGTACACCGGGTGGGCCCGCGGGACGGCCAAGCTGCAGTCGACCTCGCCCGAGCGGCGCGAGTTCCCCTGCATCGCCCTACCTTATTGCGGCGCCGCGACGGTCGAAGGCCAGCTGGTCTTCCTCGGCTCGGGCCACCCCGACGTCTATGCCGAGAAGGCCGCGGAGATAAAGGGCAACATCGTCATGGTCACCACCGAGTCGCCGCCCGACCTGAAGCGGACCATGCACCGCATGGAGAAGTTCGGGCGGGCCGTGGCCGCCGGGGCGACCGCCTTCATCTGGATGCGCGACCAGCCAGGCTTGCTCGAGGAGACTGGCTCCCTGCGCTTCAACGCCGAGGCCGACGTTCCGGGTCTCGGCGTCTCCAAGGAGACCGGCGCGGCCATCCTCCGCCTGGCCGAGAAGGGCCCGGTCAAGCTGAAGGTGACGACCAAGAACAAGGTCGAGCGGATGACTTCCTGGAACATCTGCGGCGAGCTCCGTGGCCAGGAGAGCCCGCGGCGCCTGCTCATCACCGGCGGGCACCTCGACGGGCACGACATCGCCCCCGGGGCCATCGACAACGGCTCGGGCACGGTCATCGTCCTCGAGGCCGCGCGGGCTCTGGCCCGGATCAAAGCCGAGTTGCCCCACACCATCCGTTTCGTGATTTTCCCCCTCGAGGAGATTGGTCTCATCGGCTCGGAGGAATACGTCCATGCGCACCGGCGCGAGATGCGGAACGTGCAGTTCATGGTCAACGTCGACGCCGCCGGGGCCGGTGGCGAACCGACGCTGCTCGTCCAGGGGTGGAAGGAGCTCATGCCGGTGTTCAAGGACATGGCCGAGCGGATGAAGCAGCCGTGGCGCCTGAGCAACGGCATCAGCCCGTACTCGGACCAGTTCAACTTCGCCGCCGCCGGCGTGCCGAGCGCCTTCATGTCGACGCGGCAGTCTGGGCGCAAGCCCGACGAGCGCGGCTGGGGCCACACCGCGGCCGACACCCTTGACAAGATTGACCCCCGGGGCCTGCAGATGGACGCCCTCAACCTGGCCCGCCTGCTGCTCTATGCATCGTTCCAGGAGCAGGACTGGCCGGCCAGCCACAAGGGTAAGGGGGAGATAAAGAAGCTCCTCGAGAACCAAGACCTGTGGGAGGTCCTCGGTTTCGAGAAGCGGCTTCCTTTGCGGGATTGGTGACACGGCCAGGACTGTAGCCGGCGACGCGCCTTTCAATGGCGCCGCCCGGACCGCCGGCGCCGGCATCAGCGCTGGTGGGCCTGGGCGAGCGCCTTCGTCTTGCCCTCTCGGGCGGACCGGCCTTTCCGGGCCGCTCTGCCGGCCTGCCGCTCTAACACCTTCCGAAGGAACCGGCCGGTATGCGAGTCCGGCATGGCCGCCAACTCCTCCGGAGTGCCGGTGGCGATGACCCGGCCGCCCCGCTCGCCGCCTTCGGGTCCGAGGTCGATGATGTGGTCGGCGGTCTTGATGACGTCCAGGTTGTGCTCGATGACGAGGACCGTGTCGCCGGCGTCGACCAGCCGGCCCAGGACCACCAGGAGTTTGTGGATATCGTCGATGTGGAGGCCGGTGGTCGGCTCGTCGAGGATGTACATGGTCTTGCCGTTGGACCGCCGGGACAGCTCGGTGGCCAACTTGACCCGCTGGGCCTCGCCGCCCGAGAGGGTCGTCGCCGGCTGGCCCAGCTTGATGTACCCGAGGCCGACGTCCTGCAGCGTCTGCAGCTTGCGCTTGAGCCGCGGGAGGTTCCTGAAAAACTCGAGGGCCTCGTCGACGGTCATCTCGAGGACGTCGGCGATGGACTTGCCCTTGTACCTCACCTCCAGCGTCTCGCGGTTGTAGCGCTTGCCCTTGCAGACCTCGCACGGCACGTAGACGTCGGGGAGGAAGTGCATCTCGATCTTGATGATGCCGTCGCCCTTGCAGGCCTCGCAGCGCCCGCCGCGGACGTTGAACGAGAAGCGGCCGGCCTTATAGCCACGCATCTTGGCCTCGGGCGTGCTGGCGAAGACGTCGCGGATGAGGTCGAAGAGCCCGGTGTAAGTGGCCGGGTTGGACCGCGGCGTGCGCCCGATGGGCGACTGGTCGATGTCGATGACCTTGTCCAGGTAGCGGAGCCCGGTGACGGCGTCGTGGTCGCCGGGCTTGGTCTTGGCGTGGTTCAGCTCGGCGGCCAGCTTTTTCTGCAGGACCTCGTTGACCAGGGTGCTCTTGCCCGAACCGGACACGCCGGTGACGCAGATGAACACCCCGAGAGGGAACCTCACGTCGATGTCCTTGAGGTTGTGCTCGCGGGCCCCCTTGACCTCGACATACTTGCCGTTGGGCCGGCGCCGGGCCAAGGGCACGGCGATTTCCTTGCGGCCGCTGAGGTACTGGCCGGTGATGGACTCGGGGCAGGCCATGAGGTCCTCGACCGTGCCGGCGCAGATGACCTCGCCGCCGTGGGCCCCGGCCCCCGGACCGATGTCGATGATGTGGTCGGCCGCCCACATCGTCTCCTCGTCGTGCTCGACGACGATGAGGGTGTTCCCCAGGTCGCGCAGCCGCTTGAGGGTGGCGATCAGCCGCTCGTTGTCCCGCTGGTGCAGGCCGATGCTGGGTTCATCGAGGATGTAGAGGACGCCGACCAGGCTGGACCCGATCTGGGTGGCCAGCCGGATGCGCTGGGCCTCGCCGCCGGCGAGGGTCCCGGCCGCGCGGTCGAGGGTGAGGTAGTCGAGGCCGACGTTGACCAGAAAACCGAGGCGCTCACGAATCTCCTTGAGCACCTGGTGGGCGATGGTCTGCTCGCGCTTGGTCAGCTCGAGGTGGTTGAAGAAGTCGAGAGCCTCGACCACCGACAGGGCGGTGACGCCGGCGATGGACCGCCCGCCGATCTTGACCGCCAGGCTCGCCGGCTTGAGACGCTTGCCGCCGCAGGCCGGGCAGGGCTTGGTGCTCATGTACTCCTCGATCTCGGCCCGGGCCCCGTCGCTCTGCGACTCGCGGTGGCGCCGCTCGAGGTTGTGGATGACCCCTTCGAAGGCCGTCTCCTTGGTCCGCATGACCCCGCCGAAGCCTTCGAAGGTGAAGCGGATGGGCTCGTCGCCCGACCCGTTGAGGATGATGTCAACCCACTTCTGGTCGAGCTCGTCGAGGGGCACGTCGGTGCGGAAGCCGAAGTGGCGGGCGACGGCCTCGATGAGCGACGGGTAGTAGGTCATCGTCCCGCGGTACCAGGGGACGATGGCTCCATCGTCGATGCTTTTCCGCCAGTCCGGGATGACCAGGTCCGGGTCGATTTCCATGTTCGACCCGAGGCCGTCGCAGACCGGGCAGGCCCCGTAGGGGTTGTTGAAGGAGAACATCCGCGGTTGCGGCTCTTCGATGCTGACGCCGCACTCGACGCAGGCGAAGTTGCGGGAGAAAAGGATTTCTTCCTTACCGATGACGTCGGCGACGACGGTCCCGCCGGAGAGGTTGAGGGCCGTCTCCAGCGAGTCGGCCAGGCGTTTCTCGAACCCGGGCCGGACGACGAGGCGGTCGACCACGGCCTCGATGGTGTGCTTCTTGTTCTTCTCGAGGACGATCTCCTCGCCGGCCTCGCGGACCTGGCCGTCGACCCGGACGCGGATGAAGCCGCCCTTGCGGATCTCCTCGATGACCTTCTCGTGCTCACCCTTCCGCCCGCGGACGATGGAGGCCAGGATCTGCAGCCTCGTGCCCTCGGGTAGAACGGCGATCTGATCGACCATCTGCTCGATGGTCTGCTGGGCGATGGGGCGGCCGCATTTTGGGCAATGCGGCCGGCCGATGCGGGCGAAGAGGAGGCGCAGGTAGTCGTAAATCTCGGTGACCGTCCCGACCGTCGACCGGGGGTTGCGGCTGGTCGTCTTCTGGTCGATGGAGATGGTCGGGGAGAGGCCCTCGATGTAATCCACGTCGGGCTTGTCCATCTGGCCCAGGAACTGGCGGGCGTAGGCGGAGAGCGACTCGACGTAGCGCCGCTGCCCCTCGGCGAAGATGGTGTCGAAGGCCAGCGACGACTTACCCGACCCGGACAGCCCGGTGATGACGACGAACTTGTCCCGCGGGATCTCGACGTCGATGTTCTTCAAGTTGTGCTGCCGGGCTCCCCGGACGACTATCTTATCCTTGGCCATGGAAACTCTCCAGTCCTTGCGGCCGTAGGCTTCCAACCGCTCTCAGGTGCCCTTAGATTATACCACACGGCGCGCCGCTTTCACCACTCGCGCTTGGGCAGCTCCGGATCCAGCTATCCCAGATGAAAGAGTCGCCCACCTTGTGCGCACACTTGCCGCGCTGCTCGACCAGGCTTATCCTGACCGGCAGGAACTCACCCCGTTTGGCCACAATCATCCCTCCGAGACCGCAAGTCTGAGCCGATTATACTATACCGAACACACGTTTGGCAAGACGGCCCCCCTCGGTCGGCCTTTCCCAGCGGGCGGTCGGGGGCGGGGGCGTTCCTGGACGCCGATGAGGAAAAAACCGGGCCGCCGGTTGACTCCGGTCGGCCGGACTGATAGACTGGTGGCGGTAGGAATATACCCCCCGGGGTACGCAACGAAAGACTCGTTCAAGTTCTCAGCCCATCTTGGGCATCATTGTTGGAGAGTGAGGTGATCATGAGGATGCCGTTGATCCAAGAGAAGGACCGCGAATACCTTAAGAAGCTCTTTGCCGACGAGTTCAAGGGCGACGTCCAGGTGCTCCTGTTCACCCGCCAGGACGAGAAGGCCGGGGGCGACGGAGAGCCGTCCGGCGATTGCCCCTATTGCCAGGCGGCCGTCGACCTGACCAGGGAGATGGAGGGCCTGTCTGACAAGCTCAAGGTCGAGGTCCACGACCTCAACAAAGACGGGGCCGAGGCCGCGAAGTACGGCGTCGACAAGGTTCCCACGTTCGTCATCCTGGACCCGAAGGGCCACGACCATGGCGTCCGGTTCTACGGGCTGCCGGCCGGCATGGAGTTCTCCGTGCTCATCGCCGACCTCATGGACATGTCCAAAGAGCAGACCCGGCTGGCCGAACCGACGAAGGACAGCCTGAAGGGCATCGACAAGGACGTCAACATCGAAGTCTTTGTCACCCCTACGTGACCGCACTGTCCGGCCGCGGCGCGGCTGGCTCACCAGTTCGCCATGGAAAGCGAGAAGGTCAAGTCCTCGGTCGTCGAGGCCTCTGAGTTCCCCGAGTGGTCCCAGGAGAACGACGTCTACGCCGTCCCGAAGGTGGTCATCCGCCAGGGCGACAAGAAAGTCGAATTCGAAGGGGCCTACCCGGAGAAGATGTTCATCCAGCAGGTGATGAAGGCGCTCGAGGGGTAGGCTCGCCGAGTTTCGAGGCCAGAAAAGAAAGACAGCCAAGCGGGCGCCTGGCTGTCTTTTTCGCTGATTTCAGGCCACTCCCGAGGCGAACGGGCCAGGGCGGGGGCGTTTCACTCCTTCGCTCCAGGTCCGAACTGAGCCGGCGTCCAGTTGGTCCCGTCGACCACCTTGACTCTCTCCCCGACCACGCGGATATGCCCGATCGCCGCCAGCGACCACCCGGCCCGCTCGCGCTCTTTGAGGGCCGCGCCGACCTGCGTGGACGGGGCGTTGAGGATGACCAGCAGCTGTGATCGCGCCGCCGGTCTGACGAACAGAAGGTCGCACACCGTCTCGGCATGGGACGCCTCGGCCCCGTGGTGCCTGCTTCGGCGCGACTTGTTCCTGAGCACTCTCCGCTGACCCTCCCCCGGGGGCCTCGGTTGAACCGGGTGCGCGGAGGAATTCGCGCCATGCCCCCAAGGAACATATCGGCCCCTGGGTCAATCGAATTGAGCCGGGAGACTGCCACGCCCCTGGGTCATAACAGGGACGTTTCCGCAGGGCAGGGCGAGAAGTCCTGCTGGTGGGGCAAACCGCAAGACCCAATCACTTGCTTTCACCGCCAGGTACTTCCGGAGCGCGGCCACCTCCTGCCTTCCCGGCCGGCTTCCCGCCGCTCTGCTCGACCTCAAAGATGGCGTCCCGCAGGTCCGCCGCCCGCTCGAACTCGAGCCGTTTGGCGGCTTCTTTCATCTCCTTGCGGAGGGCCTCGAGCAGCTTCTCGCGCTCACGCCGGCCGAGCTTCGAGGGGTCGAAGCCGACCTCATAGACCGACTTGACCTCGGCCACCTTCGGCGAGATCTCGATGACCTCGCGGACGGCCTTCCGGACGGTCTCCGGGGTGATCCCGCGCTCCTCGTTGTAGGCGGCCTGCACGGCGCGGCGGCGATCGGTCTCGTCGATGGCCCGGCGCATCGAGTCGGTGACGACGTCGGCGTACATGATGACTTTGCCCTCGACGTGCCGGGCGGCGCGGCCGATGGTCTGGATGAGCGAGGTCTCCGACCGCAGGTAGCCTTCCTTGTCCGCGTCGAGGATGGCGACCAGGGAGACCTCGGGCAGGTCCAGCCCTTCGCGCAAGAGGTTGATGCCGACGAGGACGTCGAACACGCCCAGCCGCAGGTCGCGCAGGATCTCCATCCGCTCCAGGGTCTGCACCTCGGAGTGCAGGTAGCGGACCTTGATCCCGGCTTCCCGGAGGTAGTCCGTGAGGTTCTCGGCCATCCGCTTGGTCAGGGTGGTCACCAGCACGCGGTGCCCGCGGGCGACGCGGTCGCGGAGCTCTCCAAGAAGGTCGTCGATCTGGCCTTTGACCGGCCGCACTTCAATCTCCGGGTCGACCAGGCCGGTCGGGCGGACGATCTGCTCGACGACCTGCTGCGAATGCTCGCGCTCGTATGGGCCCGGCGTGGCCGAGGTGAAGATGACCTGATGGACGCGCTCCTCGAACTCGGCGAAGTTGAGCGGGCGGTTGTCGAGGGCCGACGGCAGGCGGAAGCCATACTCGACGAGGGCTTCCTTCCGTGACCTATCCCCGGCCCACATCGCCCGGACCTGCGGGATGGTCTGATGGCTCTCGTCGATGATCATCAGGAAGTCCTTCGGGAAGAAGTCCAGCAGCGTATATGGCGGCTGCCCGGGGGCGCGCCCGCTCAGGTGGCGCGAGTAGTTCTCGATGCCCGAGCAGAAGCCGACTTCCTGCAGCATCTCCAGGTCGTAGCGGGTGCGCTGCTCGAGCCGCTGGGCCTCGACCAGCCGCTCGTGGTCGCGCATCCATTTGAGTCGGGCCTCGAGTTCCTCCTCGATGCTGCGGATGGCCCGCTCGCGCTTCTCCGCCAGGGTGACGTAGTGGCTGGCCGGGTAGACCGAGAGGAAGGGCCGTTCCCCGACAACCTCCCCGGTGAGCACGTCGAACTCGGAGATGCGCTCGACCTCGTCCCCGAACAGCTCGACCCGCAAGGCTCTTTCGTCAAATGAAGCGGGGAAGATCTCGATGACGTCGCCGCGGACGCGGAAAGTGCCGCGCCGGAACTCGTAATCGTTGCGGTCGTACTGAATCTCGACCAGGCGGCGCAGGATGGCGTCGCGGTCGACGGCTTGTCCCCGTTCCAGCGACAGCTGCAACTGGCGGTAGTCCTCAGGCGAGCCGATCCCGAAGATGCACGACACGCTGGCGACGATGATCGTGTCGCGGCGGTCGAGGAGGGCCGCCGTGGCGGCGTGGCGCATCTTATCGATCTCGTCGTTGATCGACGAGTCCTTCTCGATGTAGGTGTCGGTCTGCGGGATGTATGCCTCGGGCTGGTAGTAGTCGTAGTAGCTGACGAAGTACTCGACTTTGTTCTCCGGGAAGAACTCCCGGAACTCGCTGCAGAGCTGAGCGGCGAGGGTCTTGTTGGGGGCGATGACCAGGGTCGGCCGCTGGACGGCCTCGATCGTCCAGGCCATGGTGGCCGTCTTGCCAGAGCCGGTGACCCCCAGGAGGGTCTGGACCCGCTTGCCGGACAGCACGCCTTCGGCCAGCTTTTCGATGGCCTCCGGCTGATGCCCCCGGGGGACGAAATCGCTGACGGCCCTGAACTTCAGGTCGGCCGGCGGAGCTTCGATCCGCTTGCGACCGCTCTCGCTGGTGACTTCGTCTCGTCTGAGCGGGCTCACGGCTTCGGCCCCCTCCCCTGCCGGGCGGCTTCGCCAGCGCGATGCATGAAGTCCTTCAGGCTGTGGGTGGTCCTCGCCTCCACCTGGTGCTCGTCGCCCTCTTCAGGGACCATCACCAGGCCCGCCAGGCCGCCCTCGCGCCGCAGCTCCGTGGCCCGGATGGTCAGGCGGCGGTGGCCGCGGAGGACGGTCAGGTTGAGGTGTGGCAGCCAGCCGGGGCCGCGGGTCCCGGCGGCGGCGTGAGTCTCGGGCCCGCTGGGCCGGAACCACTCAAAGAGGTCGGCCTTGCGGTCGACCGGGGTCTCGTTGACCTCGAGGACGATGTCGCCCGAGCGCAGGCCGGCCACCCTGGCGGGCGAGTCCGGCATGGCGTCGAGGACGCGCACTCCGCGCGGCGGCGGGACGAAGGCGGGCTCGCCGCGGGTCTCGCGACGGCTCATGCTGACGGCGATGAACTCGTGCCCGAGCGGGCTGAAGAGGGCGGCAACCCAGGCCACCGCCGGGTAACGGGACGCGGCGACAGCCAAGCCGAGCAGGGTGAGGCTGTACAAGGCCAGGTGCCTGGCGCTCCGCCTGGCCCGCTCCGCCGGTGAGCAGGTGATGGCCACGTCGCCGTAGCCGATGACGGCCACCACCGGGATCATCGTGAAGATGTAGTTGGGGTCGTTGAGGGGCATGGCCGGCGAGCGGATGAGCGGCCACCAGTCGGGCATGTAGGTCAGGCCGGAGAGGAGGGTCCGGTCGGTGATGAGGGCCATGACCAGCGCGACGATGGGCACCGGCCAGTACTTCTGCATGGTGAAGCCGCCGACCACTCGCCCGCTCTTGTGCTGCAGGTAGACCGGTGTGGCGCAGCCCGCCCCGGTGAACCGGATGAGCAGGCTCTCGGTGATGTGGAGGATGGCCACCAAGCCCATCAGGCCGGGCACGTTGACCTTGGGCCAGCCGAAGAGGAGCGCGGACAGCGAGACGATGCCGCCGGCGTAGGAGAAGCAGATGAGGCGGCGGTCGACGACCATCAGGATGAGGGCCAACCCGATGACCCAGACGGTGTCGCTCATCGAGAGGGAAACGCCGACGAAGATGAGGACGAAGCTCCCCGCAAGGCCGGCGATGAAGCCGTGGAAGATCGAAGCGATGGTCTGGTCCAGCGACTCGTTACGGACCAGGCCGTGCACCTTCTTCTCCATCTCCGTGACCCGTTGATAGAGCAGGGCGACGACGGCGACCATCAGCCAGTAGAACAGGAAGGTCGGGCCCCCGATGAGGATGCTCGGCGCCTGTTGGAAAATGCCCTTGATGACGTCGGCGAAGGGGAACAAGCGGCTTTCACTCCTCGGGGGAAACGGTCAAAAAAGCCACGACCCCGGGTGGGCGATCGCGGCTTCTTTGCTTTTCGGTCAAGCGCTCTCCGGCGCTATTTCTTAAGGAGGGCGTTGAGCACCTCGATGGCCTTGATGAGCTGCGGGTTCTTCGGGTCGTCGAGCTTCATCGGGAGTTGGCCCTCTTTGGGTTTCGGCATGGTCACCACGTAGTCCGGGGTCAGGCCGACCTTATCGACGGTCCGCGAGTTCCGGGTGAGGTACTTGTAGGTGGTGATCTTCACGCCGGTGTTGCCGGGCAGGGGGTAGATGGTCTGGACGGAACCCTTGCCGTAGGTCTTCTCGCCGACCAGGGCCCCGATGCCCGAGTCCTGGATGGCCCCGGCGAGGATTTCCGAGGCGCTCGCCGAGCCCCCGTTGACCAGCACGACGATGGGCATCTTCAGCCCGGGACCGGGGACGTCGTAGGTCTCGCGGCGTCCATCGCGGTCGACCACGTGGAGGATAGGACCGGCCGGAACCAGCGCGCCGGCGATCTCCTCACAGGTCTTGAGGGAGCCGCCCGGGTCGTTGCGAAGGTCCAGGAGGAGCCCGACCATGCCCTGCCCCTTCAGGGTGTTGAGGGCGTCCGTGAACGGCTTGGTGGTATTCTCGGCAAAACTGCTGATTCGAATGTACCCCATTTTGTCCGGGAGCATCTTCGAGAAGACCGACTTCAGTTCGATCTGCGCCCGGGTGATGGTCACTTCGAACGGTTCCTTGACCCCTTCGCGGAGGATGGTCAGAGTGACCTTGGTCCCCGGCGTGCCGCGGATGAGGTTGACCACGCTGTCGATGGGGGCGCCGACGATGTCCTTGCCATCGACCTTCGTGATCTTATCCATGCTCAGGAGGCCGGCTTTCTCGGCGGGCGTCCCTTCAATGGGGGCGATGATTTCGATGTAGTCGTTCTTCGCCCACACCTGGATGCCGACACCGGCGTAGGTACCGCTGGTATCGATCATCAGCTCGTTCATGGCGTCGGCGTTGAGATAGTACGACGGCGCGTCCTTGAGGGACTCGACCATGCCGGCCATGGCCCCTTCGATGAGGGCGTTGTCATCGACCTTGTCGACGTACTTGGCCTTGATCAGTTGCATGACCCGGTAGAGCTTGTCGAACTGGGCCATGTCGCCCGGCAACTGGGGCCGGACGTAGTCTCTGACCAGCGGGATCTGGCCGGTCGCCAAGGCGTAAGTGCCGAGATTGGTGACCAGGATGAGAACGATCATCCAGACTATGGCGCGTTTGCGGCTGACCAAAGGCGGCTCACCGTCCGTTGGACATCGCCACCGACGCTGGGCGGCGATGAATTTTCTGATTGGTACCCTATAAGTGTACCATATTGGCCTGGGGCGGCCAAGAGGATAATTCTGTGCCGTTTGGCGGGCTAAAACACACTAGCCGGGGCGGTCCGCGGACTGCCCCGGCTCTTTCGGCGGTTGTCGGGGCATCGGGGGTGCGGAGTCAGCGTTTCGGGAGCCAGCCCATCGGGTTGACCGGCTCGCCGTTGATCCGCACCTCGAAATGGACGTGGGCCCCCGTCGAGTAGCCGGAACTGCCCACGTAGGCGATTTGTTGGCCCTTCTTGACCATGTCGCCTTCCTGGGTGAGGAGTTTTCTCTGGGCGTGAGCGTAAAGGGTGACCACCCCGGCCCCGTGGTCGATCATCGTCGTCCAGCCGTAGCCGCCGCGGTACTCGGCCAAGATGACCCGGCCGTCCTCGGCCGCCTTGATCGGCGTCCAGGCCGCCACACCCACGTCGACGCCGGTATGGGTCTTCCACTTCCGGAGGATGGGATGGAAGCGGCGCCCGAAGACCGAGGTGATGCGGCCGCCGGACACCGGCCAGGCCAGGTTGATCTGCGACCGGTCGGTGGCCAGGCCAGAGCCGCCGGCGTTCTGGCGGATGAAGTCGCGCAGTTCGTTGGAGCTGCGCTCCAGCTCGTCGAGGTCTTCCTCGAGGCCGTTCTCGAGGCCGGCCAGCTCGGAAAGGGCCTTCTGGCGCTGGGTCTCACTGCTGTCGAGGCTGGCCTTCTTGACCTCGGTCTGCTTCTTCAGGCCGGCCAGCCGGGCCTCCTGGGCTTCGAGGGTCGCCTTCTTGTCGGCGACCTGCCGGCGGGTCTCCTTGATCTGGCCGTAGACGGCGACGTCCTTGGCGATGATCTGGCGGAGCATCTCCATCCGGTTCAGGAAGTCGCCGAAGTCCCGCGAGCCCAACAGGACCTCGACGTAGCTCACGGAGCCGCGCTCGTAAAGGGCCCGCACGCGCGTGTCGATGTAGCCGCGCCGCTTGACCAGATCGCCCTCGGCGACGGCCAGATCGGCCTGGGCCTTGCGGATGTCGGCCTCGGTGGTGGCTATCTGGCGCCGCAGGCTCGTCAGCTCACGCGAGGTCCGTTCGAGTTGGGTGCTGATGCGGCGGAGGTCGGCTTTGACCCGGGTCTTCCGGATGCGGACGTCCTGAAGCTTGTTCTGCTTCTCCTGGATCTGCTGGTTGATCTTGTCCAGCTCGCGTTGGGCGTCATCGACCCCGGCCGCGCGCGCGGCGCCCAAGGGCGACACGGCCATGACCATCAGGACGAGCGCGACGCCGACGCGGGTGGCCGCCCGCCGGGCGCGGGACCACCGCTCGGCGCCGGGTCGTCCGAGGAGGTGAGGGGCGCGTATCGGGCCGATTTTGTCCGTCGGGTTCATCGGGCAAAACCTCCGTCAACGTGGTGGCCTTGCGGTTCGGAGCGGGGCCGGGGGCCCCGCCGGTGCGGGCTTCGCCGGCTCAGACCAGGTCGGCCTATACCCGGAGGAAGCGGCGCAGAGAAAGGGCGCTGCCGATGGCGCCGATGAGAGCACCCGCCCCCAGGATGAGGACGGTCAGGTCGAGGAGCAAAGGCTGCTTGGGGAGGAGCGGGATGAACGGCATGCCGCGCTGGACCCCGCTCCAGGCCCAGCTGTAACTGGACCAGAGGGCCAGGGACGTGAAGCCGGCGCCGACGACCCCGAGGAACACCCCTTCGCAGACGAAGGGCCAGCGGATAAAGCCGTCGGTGGCCCCGACCAGCTTCATAATGGCGATTTCGCGACGTCTGGCGAAGACGGTGATCCGGATAGTGTTGGAGATGATCATCACCATCGCCAGGGCCAGAGCGACCATGATGGCCAGGCCGGAGACACGGATGGCCCGGGTCACCCGGAAGAGCTTTTCGATCACCTCTTGCTTGTAGTTGACCTTGACGACGCCGGTCATTTTGCCGGCGGCTTCGGCGGTCGGCTTGATCTGCTCGGGCCGGGCCGTGCGGACCTCGAACGAGCGATAGAGCGGGTTCTGCTGCTCCACCTCGGCCAGGAGGTCCTTGTCGTTGGCGAAGACGGCCTTCAGCCGGGCCAGGGCCTCGTCCTTGGAGACGAAGGTCACCTGGGTCACCCCGGGCAGGGCTTTGAGCTGGCTCTCGACGGTCCTCACGGCCTCGACGGGGAGGGTGTCGTGGACGAAGACGGTCACCTCGACCTGCTGTTCGGCCAGCCGGGCGATGTGCCCGAGGTTTGCCGTGATCAGGCCGAAGAGGCCGGCCACCAGCAGAGACAGGGCGACGGTGAGGACCGAGGCCAGGCTCATCAAGGCGTTCTGGCGGAGGCTTCGGGCCGTCTGCTTGACGCCGAAGACGAGGCTAGTTGACTTCATGCGCGTAGACCCCTTGGACCTGGTCCCGGATGATCCGGCCGTGGTCCATGGCCACGACCCGCTTCTTCATGGCGTTGACGATGGCCTTGGCATGGGTGGCCATGATGACCGTGGCCCCGTTGCGATTGAGCGTCTGCAGGAGGTTCATGATCCCCCAGGACGTGTCGGGGTCGAGGTTGCCGGTGGGTTCGTCGGCAACCAGGATGGACGGGCCGTTGATGATCGCCCGGGCGATCGCCAGGCGCTGCTGCTCGCCCCCGGATAGCTCGTGCGGGAAGGCCCTGGCCCGGTCCTTCAACCCGACCAGGTCGAGGACGGCCGGGACGCGGCGACGGATTTCGCGACGCGACGCCTCGGTGACCTCCAGGGCGAAGGCCACGTTGTCGAGGGCGTTGCGGTCGGGCAGGAGCTTGAAGTCCTGAAAGATGACGCCGATGGTCCGGCGGAGGAGCGGAATGGACGAGCGGCGGAGGCGGGCGACGTTCTTGCCGTGGACGATGACCTGGCCCCGGGTGGCCACTTCCTCCCGGTAAAGCAAGCGGACGAGCGTCGACTTACCGGCCCCGCTCGGGCCGACGACGAAGACGAACTCCCCGCGGTCGATTTTGAGGTTGACGTTTTTCAGGGCGACGACATCGTTGGGATAGACCTTGGTCACGTCGACCAGTTCAATCAAGGCATGCAGCCCCTTTTAGCCTTGTCACGCCCTATGGGGGCCCGCCCGGGCGCGGTTTCCCGCGGTCCTTGGGCGAAAACCGCGACCTCTGGCTGGTCAGGTCATACTTCACTTATGTGAAGAGGCGCGATTATCGGTGGTACGCCTTTCTTCGACGGCTTTTGCCATGATTCCTCCTGGGTTCTGTCAATTGTGTCAGGAGTCCCCCAGAAGAGACAGAGCGCCGGTGGCCCTCTGGCCACCGGCGCTCAAGTTTACGTCCGGTTATATTTAGCGGTCATGCGCTTTTCGGGGGTCGCCCCTCGCTGTCTACTGGCCGTGGATGGGAATCTTCTTAGGCCTCGATTCCTCGGACTTCGGCATGGTGATGGTCAGGACGCCGTTACGGAAAGCGGCCGCGCTCTTGGCGGCGTCGACCCCCATCGGGAGCTGGACCGTACGGGCGAACTCGCCCCAGTAACGTTCGCGCCGGTGATAGTGGTGGTTCTTGTCCTCCTCGGTCGTCTCCTCGCCGCTCCGCCCGGAGATGGTGACGGTGTCGCCGCTCACCGAGATGTCGATGTCCTCCCGGTTCATCCCCGGGACCTCGGCGGTGATGACCAAAGCGTCCTCGGTCTCATGGACGTCCACCGGCGGGACCCGGCCCGAGTTGCGCCAGAAGCCTTCATTCGGCCAGCGGCTGAGGGCATCGGACCAGACACGGTTGACTTCGTCGCGGAAGGTGGCCAGGTCGCGGAACGGTTCCCAGCGGGTCACGTTCGGCATTGAGCTATCCCCCCTTAGATGGTTTGACGGGATATAGCATGCCGAGATTAGCCCCGCGTTAGACCGTAACGCCCTTGACGGCCACGCCTCAGACCCGCGAGCCGCCCTTCAGACTCGCCTGCGCTGGATGGCTTCCTTGGCCGCGCGGACGATGTCGGCGGCCGTCAGCCCGTAGGCTTTCATCAGTTCATCGGGGGTGCCCGACTCGCCGAAGGTGTCCCGCAGACCGACGCGGACCAGCGGTACCGGGTGGCGCTCGGCCAGGCATTCGGCCACGGCCCCGCCCAGCCCGCCGATGATCGAGTGCTCCTCGGCACTGACAGCGGCGCCGGTCCTGACCACCGACTCGGCCACGGTCCGCCAGTCGAAGGGTTTCAGGCTGCTGACGTTGACCACCTCGGCCTCGAGGCCTTCCCCGGCCAACTGGTCGGCGGCCTTGAGGGCTTCGGCGACCATCACCCCGCAGGCGAAGAGGCTGACGTCGCGGCCCTCGCGAAGGACGACCGCCTCGCCCACGCGGAAGGAGTAGTCGGGGCCGAAGATGATCGGCCCGCCAGCCCGTCCCAGGCGGAGGTAGACCGGGCCATCCAGGGCCGCCGCAGCCCGCACGGCCGCCCGGGTCTCGCCGGCGTCGGCCGGCACGATGACGGTCATGTTGGGGAGCACGCGCATGAGGGCGATGTCCTCGACCGATTGGTGCGAACCGCCGTCCTCGCCGACGGTGATGCCGGCGTGGCTGGCCGCGATCTTGACGTTCAGGTGCGGGTAACAGATGGAGTTGCGGACCTGGTCGAAGGCGCGCCCGGTGGCGAAGACGGCGAAGGTGCTGGCGAAGGGGACCTTGCCGGCGGCTGCCAGTCCGGCGGCGGTGGCCATCATGTTGGCTTCGGCGATGCCCATGTTGAAGAAGCGCGCCGGAAAGGCTTTTCCAAAGACGGCTGTCTTGGTCGACTTGGACAGGTCGGCGTCGAGGGCGACCACGTCCGGGTTCTCCCGGCCGAGTTCGGCCAGGGCTTCACCATAGGCGTCCCGGGTGGCGACCTTCTTGGCCCCTTCCTGCAATCGGACGAGGTATTTCACCGCGCCGCGCCCCCCTTCTCCAGGTCGCGCAAGGCTTGCTCAGCCTGCTCGGGGCTGGGCGCCTTGCCGTGCCACTCGGCCTCGTTCTCCATGAAAGAGCAGCCCTTGCCCTTGATGGTCCGGGCGACGATCATCGTCGGGCGGCCTTTGGTCTTCTTGGCTTCGTCCACGGCCCCGAGGATCTGGCCGAAGTCGTGGCCGTCGATCTCGATGACGTGCCAGCCGAAAGCCCGCCACTTGTCGTTCAGCGGGTTCGGCGACATGACCTGCTCGATGGGCCCGTCGATCTGGAGGCCGTTGTTGTCGAGGAAGGCCGTCAGGTTGTCCAGACGGTAGTGGGCCGCGGCCATGGCCGCCTCCCAGACCTGGCCTTCCTCGCATTCGCCATCGCCCAGAAGGGCGTAGACGCGCCAGTCGCACCCATCGAGGCGGCCGGCGAGGGCCATCCCTCCGGCCATCGACAACCCCTGGCCGAGGGAGCCCGTGGAGGCCTCGACGCCCGGCGTCTTGCGCATGTCCGGGTGACCCTGCAGCCGCGAGTGGATACGGCGCAGTGTCTTCAGCTCCTCGACGGGGAAGTAGCCCCGTTCGGCGAGGGCCGCGTAGAGGGCCGGGGCGGCATGCCCCTTGCTGAGGACGAAGCGGTCGCGTTCCGGCCAGCCGGGCCGGGACGGGTCGACCCGCAGGACCCGGAAATAGAGGGCGGCGAGGATGTCGGCCGCCGAGAGGGAGCCACCGGGGTGGCCCGACTTGGCCGCGGCCGTCATCTCGATGATGTGTCGGCGAATGGTCCTGGCCCTCTCTTCAAGATCGCCGTAGTCCTTTTGTTTCTGGTCGGTCGTGGTCGTAACCCCCTTCTACTGACGAAAGCGCTCGATGATCACGGCCCAGACGAAGCGAGGCAGCGCCCCGAGGATCCGCCGGGCCCGTCTCGGCTCGCGGACCAGCCGGTACAGCCATTCGAGGCGGAGACGCCGGAAGGCGGCCGGGGCCCGCCGCGCCCGCCCGGCCAGGACGTCCAGGGACCCACCGACGCCGATGCCGACCGCAGCTCCGGTCGCCGCGAGGTGCTCGGCCAGCCACTTCTCCTGCTTGGGCGACCCGAGGGCGGCCACCAGCAGGTCGGGCCGGGCGGCCCTGATCTCCTCGACCAGCGCCGGGACATCGCCCGGGGAGAAGTAGCCATCGTGGAAGCCGACGAGTTCCAGGCCGGGGTGGTCCAGGGCGACCCGGCGGGCCGCTTCGGCCACGGTCTCCGGGTACGTCCCGAGCAAGAAGACACGCCAATGGCCTTCATCGGCCAGCCGGAAAAGCTCCAAGAGCAAGTCGAACCCGGCGACACGGTCGGAGAGCGGGGCGCCGAGCACCCGCGAGGCCAGGACGACCCCGGTCCCGTCGGGCACGGCCAGGTCGGCTCGGTTGATCAGGCGGGCCAGTTCCTCGTCCCGGCGGGCGGCGTGAAGCATCTCCGGGTTGGGCGTGACGACGAGGCGGCCGCCGGAACCCCCGCCCGCGCGGCTCTCGTCGACGAAACCCTTGACCCGGGCGGCCGCGCCGGCCAGGTTGACCCGGTCGACGAAGACCCCCAGAATCTCGACGCGGTCGCGGGCCCTCATTCCGGGCTCACCTTCCCCCGGCCCCGGATGACCTCGGCGGCCAAGGCCGCGCTCTGGTCGGCCCGTTCGCGCAGCGGGCGCAGGCGCCGGATCATCTCCTGGCGGATCGCGGCCCGGTGCTCCCAGGCCTCGTCGAGCCGGCGGGTGACTTCACTCAGGCTGAGGGCGTCGGTCGTCCCCACGGGCTGTTGCCCGAGGGCCTCCAGGAAGGCGTCGATCTTCGGATCGTAACTGAGCCCGACCATCGGGACGCCGGTCAGGGCGGCGAAGATCAGGGCGTGCAGACGCATCCCGACGACCAGCTCGAGGGGCGGAAAAAGGCCCGTCATGAGGTCATCGACGCTGTGCCGGCCTTCGAGGACCACAGCCGGCTCGCGCATCAGCCCCCGGATCTCCTCGCAGACCCGGGTGTCCTCGGGGTTCTGCATGGGGATGAGGGCGACGCTCGCCCCGACCCGGCGGGCCAGGTGGTCGGCCGCCTTGGCCAGTATGGCCTTGTAGTCCTCGCGCCCGCGCCATTCCCTCGGAAAGATGCCCACCAACGGGCCTTTGCCGGGCATTCGCGCCTCCCGGAGGAAGGGCCTCTGGGCGGGAGACGGCGGCTCCAGCGAGAGCACCGGGTCGGCGGTGACGACCACCGGCGGGCGCGTCACCCCGAGCCGCTCGAGTTCGCGCCGGGAGGCCTCGTCGCGGACGGTGATGAGGTCGCAGCGGTTGAGGACGGCCCGGGTCAACCGCCGGGCCAGTCCGCCGTGGAGAGGCCCGATCCCCTGGCCGTAGACGACCACCCGGCGTCTCAGCATCCGGGCAAGGTAGATGAGGCCGAGGTAGTACGGCACGGTGAGGGGGCTGGTGACGTCCTGGAGCAGGCTGCCGCCCCCGCTAACCAGGGCGTCGGACGAGACGAGGGCCTGCCAGATGGCCCCCGCCGCGGTTCGCCTGACCGCCTGGACACCATGCTCGCGAGCCGTCCGGACGGGGTCGTTGGAGAGGACCACGAACTCGAAGTCCCCGTGCCGCCGCAGGCTCTGGATGATCGCCGTGAGCATGGCCTCATCGCCCGCGTTGCCGAAGCCGTAGTAGCCGGAGATGACCACCCTAGGCATGGCGGCCACCCCCAAGGCGTTCGCGGAGCCACCGGGCGATAGGATCGACGGCGAAAAGGGCGGCCACCCCGACGGCGTAGCCGAGCACCAGCCCGTTGACCCCGCGCAGGAGGGACAGGGTGAACGGGGTGCGAAGGTGCTCGAAGGAGTTGACCGCCGAGACCTGACCGATGCTGCCGGCCAGGATGAGCGGGAAAACCAGGGCGGAATAGCCGCGCAGGGCGGCCCAGGCGGCGACGATGAGGGCCGGGTGGCCGACAAGGAACTCCTTGGTCCGCGGCCTGGCCACCAGCAGGCGTTCCAGGCCGGCGCGGACGTCGAGTTCGAGCGAGGTCACGGGGATGCCGGCCGTGTGGCCGGTGCGGCCGATGTAGACGTATCCGACCACGGCGGCCAGGAGGAGCACGGCCACGTGCTCGGCGCGGACCTTGGTCCGCAGAAAGCGGGCGGCCTCCGCGATGACGTCGCGCGGTGGTCCGTGGACGTCCGCGGCCCGCCGCCCCGCGCCCTCGCCGGCGCCGTAATAGGCCAAGTAGACCAGGGACACAAGGGCCATCGGGACGACGTGGACGAGCTTCACTCCACGAAAGTAGTCGAACTCCAGGAGATACCGGATGTCCGCGAGGAGCGAGGCGATGAAGAAGGCCCCCACGAGCGAGATGGCCGTGGCCGCGAGGATGGACACGCTTGCCAGCAAGACGGTCACGCCGAGCGAAGGCCGCCCCTTGACGGCCAGCCACTGTTTCAACGGGTAGGCCGTGCCGATGGTCGGGAAGATGAGGGCGCTGGCCAGGGCCATGACCTGCAGGCCGAGGCCACCCCGGGCCCCGGGGAAGACGAAGGCGAGGAACAGGGCGCCGGCGACGGCCAGGAGCAGAAGGGCCAAGCCGGTCCGGAAACGCAGGGCGATGAGGTCGAGGAGCAGGAACCAGCCGCCCGCGGCGATGCCCATGACGATGAGGACCTGGGCCCAGCGCGGCACGTGGACTTCGCGGAAGCCCTCGGCCGTCCCCAGCCGGTAGCCGCTGAGGGCGAGTTCCTCACGCGTGCTGCGGACGTGGTCCAGGTTGACCTGGCGGAGGTCCTGCCCGGGCACGACCAGGAAGGGCCTCAGGTACATGACCCTGATGTTGCGTTCCTTGGCCGAGCGGACCCAGCGGTCCCGCATCTCGGCGGGGGAGATCTTGTCCAGCTCCTTGCGGGAGATGGCGTAGACTCTCGCCGCGCGGTAGCCGACGAGGCGGGCGAGGTCTCCCAGGCCGGCCTGGGGCACCAGCGACAACTGCACCGGCGTCTCGATCAGCCCCAGGGTGAGGCGGTTGTCCACCAGCCCGCGGGCGGTGGCCTCGAGGTTCGCCGGGTACCCCAGGACTTCCTTGCCGGCGAAGATGACCGTGCTCGCGTGGCCTTCCCCGGCCAGCGCGGTCAGCTCCTGCCGGATGTCGTCGGCGGTGGCCCCAGGGTAGTTCACCAGGCGCGGGGCGACCCGGAAACCCAGGGAGGCCAGGTAACGATAGTCGTCCGGGCGCGGTCCCAGCGATATCGCCTCGGCCGCGCCGACCTGCCGCTTGACCTCAAGCAACGCACGGTTCCCGGTGAGCCGAAGCTCGGAGACGACGCCCTGGCCGACCCGGCGGTTGAACTCGGCGGTCACGGTGGCGGCCGTGGCCTGGTCGGCCGGGAGCACGTAGGTGTAGTCGCCGCGCAGCCGGTTCTCCTCGGCCAGCCGCGCCAGGGCCGGGTCGACCGGCCCGCCGGCCCTGGCCATGGCGGCCAGGGCGGCGCCGGACCAGTAGCCAAGGCGGCCGTCGGCCGCGAGGCGCTGCAGCGTGTCCTCGGGGACGGCGACGGTGGTCAACCCACTTGCCCGCAGGTCGACGAGGAGCGGCTCGACCGCGTAGCCCTGCGTCCTGGCCAGGTTGAGGAGCTCATCGTAGTCCATGACCAATTCGACGGGGCGGTTCGCCCGTTCGACGGCCACTCGCCCGGCGATGACCCACGCCGCGGCCACGAGCCCCAGGATGATCAGGAGCAGGGCGGCCAGGCGGAGGGTCCGCCAGGGCTTCGCCATCGTCGTCATGGACGTTCACTCCCTCCGCGGGCCCGCTCGTCGCGGGCGCCCGGGATGAGACCGGCCACCGCCGCCAGCCCCAGGCCGACGACCAGTCCGAGGACGAGGCCGTTGAGGCTGCGGACCAGCGACAGCGGGTACGGCGTATGCAGGTGGGCGAAGGAGTTGACCACCGAGACCTGGCCGATCGTGGCCAGAAGGGCCAGAGCGAGGGTCATGACCCGGCGGGGCCACGGCCGCAGGCCCAAGAGCAGCGCGGCCGGCTGGCCGATGAGGAACTCCTTCGTCCGCGGGCGGGCGGACAGGATGCGGTCGAGCACGACGCGCAGGCGCGACTCGGCCCGGGTCACCGGCAGGCTCGGCGTGTTGCCGCTCCGCCCGAGGTAGACCAAGCCCAAGAGGCCGGCGAGGGCGAGCCAGACCCCGTCGCCGAAGGTCAGCTCACGCCGGGCGACCTCGGCGAGCCTCGGGAAGACCCGCCCGGCGGGCGCCGTGTAGACCAGATACCCGGCCGCCACCAGGGCGAGGGGAAGGACGAAGGCCGCCTTGACCCCGCGGAAGATCGACAGCTCCAGGACGTAGGTCGGGGAGGCGAGGAGGGCCGTGACGACCGTGCCGCCGGCCACCGAGAGGGCCGTGATGGTGGCGGCCAGCCCGATGCCGCCCCACAGGTTCGGGCGGAAGCGGCGGTGCAGGAGCAGACGGAGCATGATCAAGACGCCCCAGGTCGGGTAGATGACCGCGGCCGCCCAGGCCAGAACGGCGGCCCAGGTGGCCGCCAGGCGCGACAAAGCCGGCCCCCCGGCCAGGAGCCCGAAGGCCAGGAGCCCGGAGGCCACGAGCCACGGCAGGCGCCACCCCTCGAGGCCGGGCCAGAACTCCTCGACCAGCAGCCAGAGGGCGGCCAGGACGCCGAAACCGACAAGGAAAGGCAGCGGGCGGGGCAGCCCGACAGGCCCTATCGGATTGGCCTGGCCGGTCACAAACCCGGCCCGGGACAGACCGTCATGGATGTCCAGGGTGAAGCCGCGGGCCAGGCCGCGCAGCTCGTTCGCGTCGGCCTGCGGATACATGAACGGGGCCACGACGAGCATCCGGTAGCCGCGGTCCTTGGCCTTGAGGAGGTTGTCCTCGAGGCGGGCGTCCGGCGTCACCTGGCTCACCTTGAGCGCCCGGTAACCCACCCCGGCGACGACGCCTTTCAGGCCGGCCGGCCGCCGGCCGGAGGCCACGCCGACCGCCCATCCCAGCCGGTTCAGCCGGTTGACCGTGGCGGCCGTGGCCCGCGGGTAGCCGAGGACCTGGTCCTCGTCGAAGAGCACGGCGGCTACGGCCCCGCCGGCGTCGGCCTGCAACTGCGCGAAGATGAGCTCGATGCCGACCGGCCCCGGATAGCCGTCATTGGCCAGGACCGGCACCACCCGCAGGCCGACCGCACGGGCGGCGGCGAAGTCCTCCGCGGCGTAACCGGCCAGGGTGGTCAGTTCCAGCGGCGGTTTGCCGGTCTTGGGGTCGGCCGGGCCCTCCTCGCGGGTGACCCCATGGACGATGACCACGCTGGTCGTCCCGGTCTGGAACCAGCCGACCCGCTCGCTCCCCAGGCGCCTGGCGACGGCGTCGTGGTAACGCGTCGCCCGGGTCTGGTCGCCGGTGAGGATGTAGGTGTACCACGGGCGATAAAGCCCGTTGGCCTTCAGTGCCTCATAGACTCCGCCGGTCCGGCCGGCCAGGGCGAGGGCGGCCAGTTCGGACCCGTCGAGCACGGACGCCTCGCCGTAGTCCTTGACCTCCTGAAGCCTGCGCTCGCGGACGATGAGGGTCGTCAGGCCGGCCGCCTTGAGGTCGCGGAGGAGGTCGACCGGGTGGTAGTTCAGCGCCTGGGCCGAGCGCAGGACCTGGTCATAGTCGATGGCCAGCTCCACCCGGTCAGATAAAGAAATGGCCGCCTGGCGCCGGTATACGGCGACGCCAGCGGCGATTATCGACGCGGCGACGATGGCGGTTATAAGGATGGCCGAGAACCGTTTCCAGAGCCGGTCTGAAGGCATTTACGAGGGCCTCCGCCTGGACCTCTATCCCTACTTGATGATGAACGTCCCCCGCACGACCAGCACGACGGCGGTCGTGGCCTTCAGGCCGCGCCCGTCCGACCTGGGGACCAGCAGCAGGTGGTTGGCCCCGATGGCCTCACCGAGCTTCAGGTCCTTGCCGGCGGTCAGGTCGGCGACGCCGCCGCCGCTGGTGGCGATGGCCGTCGCCTTGCCCGCCCGGAGGATGATCTCGGCCCCGGCATCGGCGATGAGCTGCTGCCCGGCCGTCATGCTGATGACCTGCAAATTCACGAACTGGTCGACGTAGCTGCGAGTGACCACCGGGTCCTGTTCGGAGCCGGGTTGCGGGCCGACTCCCTGGGCTTGGGCCCGCCGGCCGAGCAGGAAGCC
Source organism: Bacillota bacterium (assembly GCA_021811325.1). GTDB lineage: Bacteria > Bacillota > Sulfobacillia > JAJYWN01 > JAJZPE01 > JAJZPE01. Next base: position 1,221 of record JAJZPE010000010.1, on the reverse strand, counting down.
GCCGCCGAGGAGGCCGACGGCCAGGACGGCGAGCAGGCAGGTGAGGCCGATCAGGCGCAGACGGTTACCAGTCAAGGCTCTCTCTCCTCACTGGGGCCCGGGGCCTGGGGCCTGGGGCCTAGGGCCCGGGGCCCGCGTCACTTGGACTTGCCGCGGGCGATAATCACCAGGCTCCCCTTGTTCATCTGGACTTCTCTGGCCTCGAGGGGGATCGGGAACTTGGTCATGTCGATGAAGAGGTCGGTACCGCCGAGCATCTCCATGACCTTGTTGATCATCCCTACGGGGACATCCTGGTCGTCGACCTTGAGGCCGGTCAGCTCGAGACCGACCTTGGTGGCGTCTTTGACGACGAAGCGCCCTTCGCCGACGACAAAGAAGTCCTTCCCGTTGAAGGTCAGGTAACCACCGGCGGTGACCTTGCCCGGCTCGATTTGGAGCCGCGGTTCCTTGACCCCCTTGACGTTGGCCAGGACGTACTGCTTCAGGTTCTGTTCGCTGATGGTCAGCTTAACGTCAATGGACGAACTCTTGGTGCTCTTGATCTGCCTCTTGCTCAAGAGGGTGCGGAGATTCACCGAGACCTGGTCGATGGTCGCCGTGAGTTTGTCGATGACCAGCCCGGCCGCCTGGATGTTGGCGCTCTCGACGGTGACCTGGTCCACCCGGCCGGTCAGCATCTTCAATGCCGGGTAGGCCTTGAGCCGCACGTTGACGGTCTCACCGGGGCCGAGGATCTTGTCCAGCCCCGCTTCGACCCCTCTGGCCACCACCGATGGCAAGAGCAGCTCAACCACCAGGGTCAGGGCGACGATGAAAGCCACCGACAGGATCAAGACCCGCCTCATGAGACGGCACCTCCCTGTCTAACAGGCTTCTCGGGAACGGGACGCGAAACTCGCCGGGAGGGGACCGGCCGGGCCGGCTCAGGAGGCCGTCCTGGCCGTCTGCTGCAAGTAGGCGTAGATGAAGGGGTCGATCTCCCCATCCATCACCGCCTGCACGTTGCCGACCTCGACGGTCGTGCGATGGTCCTTGACCAGCGTGTAGGGTTGGAAGACGTAAGACCTGATCTGGTTGCCCCAGGCGATGTCGGTCTGGACGCCGCGGAGGGTGGCCAGCTCCTTTGCCTGTTGCTGCTCCTTCAGCTCGACGAGCTTCGAGCGGAGCATACGCATGGCCGTTTCCTTGTTGGAAAGCTGGGAGCGTTCGTTCTGGCAG
>JAJZPE010000104.1 GCA_021811325.1 Bacillota bacterium | reverse complement strand
ATTATACCACAATGGGCTGAACAAGGAGGAGAAGCGGCCGCCCGGATGAAAGTATACTCCCGGCCCGCTCGGGCCCAGGAGGACCCCGCTCATGATTCCCGACGACTGGAACTGCGTCGTGACCGATAGTCCAGCCTTGTTTGCCGTCTATGCGGGTTTGACCGCGTCCGGCTACGACCTTGTCAGGACAGCGCCCGGGGAGCCCGCCAGCCAGTTGATCGGGCGGCTGCGGTCGGCCCCGTGGCCGCCGTCCGTGCGGGAGTACTTCGCCGCGGCCAGGCGTGGCGGAGGCGGGGTCAATCCCTACTGGCCACGAGCGTACCTCCTGGCCCTGACGGCCCTGCACCTGGAGGACGAGGCGCCGTGGGCCCTCAGTGACCCGGCGGCCTTCCGAGAACAGGTCGCCGACCTGGCCGTCGACCCGGCGGAGCGGGGGAGCGCCGCCGTGGCCTGGCTGGAGCGATTGCCCGGGGTGGTCTCCGAGATGATGGCCCTGTCTTTCGTCGGCCCGTTGGGGGCGGACTACCGAGCCATGGTCGGCGCGAGAGCCCCGTCTTTCGACGCCGCCGCAAGGACGACGGTGGCGGCGGTCACGGGCCGCCTGGGGGTCGACGCCGGCCGGTTGCCCGGGCTGACCCTCCTGCCCAACCCGCTGCAGGCCCAGGAGGAGACGGACTTCGTACCCCTTCGTGGGCGAATCTTCGTCATCATGGCCGAGGCCGGCGCCGGCGCCATCGCGCACGAACTGCTCCATCACGTCCTTGGCCCGCGGTTGGCGGCCTGCGACCGGGTGGTCACGAGCCACCGGGGCCTCCTCGCCCCGGTCATCGAGCGGATGCGCGCGTTCGACTATGCCTGGGCCGACGACGAGGCCTCCTGGCGCCGGGTCTTTGAGGAGAGCCTGGTCCGGGCGGCCACCCTGTGGGTCATGGAGGGGGCCGGCGACCGGGCCCTCCAGCGCGCCAGGGCCCTCCAGCGCGCCCGGGCTGAGTCCGAGCAAGGGTTCGTCTATGTCCCGCCGCTCCTCGAGCATTTTCAGGGGTCCTGGGCGGGGCTCGAAGGCTTTGAGGAATTTGTCCGCGGCGGCCTCGAACGCTGCCGCCACTTTCCATCAATGAGGTGATGACTGGTTGCGCTATGTCGCTCTTCGCGGGGGAGAGGTCCTTTCCGGCGACGGCTGGGAGGCCCTCGCGGCGCTGAGGACAGGGGGCTCTCAGACCCTCTGGGTCGACTTGAACGGTGCCGGTGACGACGAACTGGCCGCCCTGGGGAGGGAGTTCGGCTTTCACCCGCTGGCCCTCGACGACTGCCGCGACCGACAGCACCGGGCCAAGGTGCGGGAGTTCGACGGTCACTTCTTCGTCATCATGAACGCCGTCACCCGGCGGAACCACGGTCGCCCCAACCTGTCCGTGGCCGAACTGGACATCTTCGTCGGCCCTGAATTCCTGGTGACTGTGCACCGGGTGGCGGTGCCGGCCCTCGACGGTCTGTGGGGCCAGGCCCACCGGCCGGAACTGCTCAAGCAGGGGGCCGACTTCCTCTTCTACTACCTGTCCGACGTCCTCGTCGACGAGCACTTCCCGGTCCTCGACTGGATCGACAGCCACCTCGACCGGCTGGAGGCCCGGGCCTTCAGCGACCCGGACCGCGCCCTCCTGGCCGAGCTGTTTCAGTTGAAGCGGCAGCTCATCGCCCTGCGACGTTCGCTTGGCCCCGAGCGGGACGTCTTCAACGTCATCGTCCGGCGGGACTTCCCGTTCCTGAGGCCCCAGGTCCACCTGTACTTCCTTGATGTCTACGACCACCTGGCCCGGCTCATCGACACCATCGACACGTACCGGGACATGCTCTCGAACGCCATGGACGGCTACCTGTCGGCGGTCTCCAACCGGCTGAACGAGGTGATGAAGGTCCTGACCATCATCGCCACCATCATGATGCCGCTGACGGTGATCACCGGGGTCTATGGGATGAACTTCGAACATATGCCGTTCCTCCGCTCGCCGTGGGGCTTCTACGCGGTCATGGGGGGCATGGCCGCGGTGGCCGCGGTGATGCTCCTCTACTTCAGGCGGCGAAGGTGGCTCTGAGCCCCCGCCGAGTCAGTCAAGGGACTTCAGCCAATGGAAAAGGCCCGGCGCCGTGAGACCGGTCGTGGTCTCGGGCTCCGGGCCTTTGTCTTCCGTCTGGTTCATCCTTCGTCTCCGTCGACCGCGCCGGCCGCGGCCGCCGTCCTACTGGTACTCCTCGAGCCGCTTGATGTCGTCGTTGCGGCCGACGACGATGAGGACGTCACCGGCCAGGACCTGATCGTCGGCCTGGGGGGTGATGTTCATCGACGAGCCGCGCCTGATGGCAATGACATTGACGTTGAACGTGACCCGCAGGGCCAGGTGGCGCAGGGTCTTGCCGACCAGGGCCTGGGTGGCCGAGATCTCGACGATGCTGTAATCCGGGGCCAGCTCGATGTAGTCTAGGATGGTCGAGGCGCTTAGGTTGTGGGCCAGCCGGACGCCGCTGTCCCGTTCCGGGTAGATGACTCTGTCGGCCCCGGTCCGCTGGAGGACCTTGCCGTGGAGGTCGTTGTCCGCCTTGGCCACGACGTCACCCACGCCGAGTTCCTTGAGCAGGAGGGTGCAGAGGATGCTGGCCTGCATGTCGCCGATGGCGACGACGACCGCGTCGAAGTTACGGATACCCATGGCCTTGAGGGCCGCCGCGTCGGTGGCGTCGGCCGTCACGGCGTGGGTGACCTCGTCCGCCATTCGCTGCACGTTCTCCTCATCGGAGTCGACGGCCAGCACTTCGTGGCCCATGGCGTTCAGTGCACGGGCCACGGAACTGCCGAAGCGTCCCAGGCCGATGACCGCGAATTGCCGCTTCACGGGAAGACCTCCTTGATCATCCGACCATGACCTTGTCTTCGGGGTAGCGGAGCGAAGCCCTCGTGGCCCTCTGGCCGAGGGCGACGGCCAGGGTCAGCGGGCCGACGCGACCGGCGAACATGGTCCCGATGATGAGCAGTTTCCCCAGCTTTGTCAGGGAGGGAGTGACGCCGGTGCTGAGGCCGACCGTCCCGAAGGCCGACGTCGTCTCGAAGAGGAGGGGGAGGAAGGTCAGGTGAGGCTGGGACGCGTCGAGGGCCATGGTGACCACGATGACCAGGCCCAGGGAGATGACGGCGATGGCGAGGGCCCGGTAGATGATCATCGTCGGCAACCGGCGACTGAAGGCGACGACCTCGTCTTTCCCCCTGACCACGGCGAGCACGGCCAGGGCGAGGGCGCCGAAGGTGGTCGTCTTGATGCCGCCGCCGGTGGAACTGGGCGAGGCGCCGATGAACATCAGGATGATGCTCAGGATGAGTGAGCTGTCGGTCATCGCCCCGACGTTGAGCGTGTTGAAGCCGGCCGTGCGCGGGGTGACCGAGTGGAAGAAGGAGGCCAGGACCTGAGGGCCTGGGGGCAGGCCCCTGAGGGTCTGCTCGTTGCCGCGCTCGAAGAAGTAGATGAGGACCGTCCCGGCGAGAAGGAGGCCGGCGGTCACTGACAGGGCCAGCTTCGAGTGGAGAGAGAGACAGCTGAAGCGACGGTGACGGTAGACGTCGGCGATGACCGTGAAGCCGATGCCGCCGACGATGATCAGGCCGGTGACGGTCAGGACGACCAGGGGGTCACCGACGAACGGGGTCAGGCTGCGAAAGCCGCCGATGACGTCGAACCCGGCGTTACAGAACGCCGAGACGGCATGGAAGACGCTGGCCCAGACCCCCTGGGAGAGGCCGAACTCGGGGATGAAGCGCAACGACAGGAGGACCGCCCCGGCCCCCTCGATGACCAGGCTGACTCCGATGACATAACGTGTCAGCCGGACTATGCCCTCGAGGGTCAGCTGGTTCAGGGCCTCCCGCATGACCAGCCGCCTGCGCAGGGAGATGCGCCGGCCGAGGAAGAGGAAGACGATGGTCGCCAGGGTCATGATGCCCCAGCCGCCGAACTGAATCAGGAGCAGGATGACGGTCTGGCCGAAGAAGGTGAAGGTGGTGGCCGTGTCAACCACGACCAGTCCGGTGACGCAGGTGGCCGAGGTCGCCTCGAAGAGGGCGTCGATGAACGGCAGGCCGGCCCCGTCGCGGGTGGCGACGGGCAGCGTCAGGAGGGCCGCCCCGAACAGGATCAGGGCGGTGAACCCGAAGACGAGGGCTTGCGCTGGGGAGAAACGCGCCTTGGGCCAACGAGGGACCGGCATGCTCCACCTCTGGGGCCCGGTCCGGGTCGGGCCGGCGGGCCATCCCCCATATTGTAACAGAGAGCCCGCCGGGCGCGCAATGCGAGGGTGCGCCGGTGGCGTCAGGGGGCGGCCGAGGGAAGGTTGTCCGGGGAGTCCGGGCATGATAGGTGCATGGGCCCATTGCGCGTCTTACTCGTCGCCGGCCCGGCCGCCGGCGGCATCAAACGACACCTCGAACACATCGCCCGCCACGGGCGCGGGCACCGCTTCGAGCTGGTTTTCGTGGGTCCGGGGCGGCTGCCCGGTCCGCTGACTCTCGCCCGGCTGATGGCCGGGGGTGGCCGGAGGGCCGGCATGGCCGGGGGCCCGGACGTGGTCCATGCCCACGGATACCGAGCGGTCCTCATGATCATGGCCGGGCGGTGGGTGGCCGGCTGGTTCCGGCCGGAGGTCCGCGGTCCGGCGGTGGTCGCCACGCTGCATGGTTTCCCGCCGCGAGGGCCGGGCGGGCGGCTTTGCGTCTGGGCCCTCCGCCGCGTCGATGGGGTCGTCGCCGTCTCCTCGGCCCTGGCCGGATGGGCGAGAGCGGCTGGAGTGGACCCGGCCCGCTTGTGGGTCATCCCGAACGGTGTCGACCGGCGGGGGAAGGGGGAGGCCCCGGGCCAGGTGACCGGTCGCCCGGGCGGCCCCCGGTTCGGCGCCCTCGCCCGGCTGTCGCCGGAGAAGGGGCTGGACATCCTGATGCGGGCGGCGGGCATGGCCCGGGAGAAGCTCGCCGGGATGAGTCTGAGCATCGCCGGCGAGGGCCCGGAGCGTCGACGCCTGGAAGCGCTGGCCCGCCGTCTGGGCCTGGATGGGGTGGTGCGGTTCCTCGGTTGGGTCGATGACCCGGTCGCCTTTTTGGACGGGGTCGATGTGCTGGTGGCCCCGTCCCGCTCTGAGGGCCAATCGCTGGCGGTGATGGAGGCGATGGCCGCCGGCCGGCCGGTGGTCGCGGCGCGGGTCGGGGGCCTGTCCGAACTGGTCCACGACGGAGAGACCGGGCTACTCGTGACCCCGGAGGACCCGGCCGCCCTGGCCGAGGCCATGGTCCGGCTGGGCCTGGACGCCGGCGAGCGGGCCAGGATGGGGTCGCGCGCGGAGGCCCTGTCGGCCGCCCACGGCGATGCCCGAGAGTCGGTGCGGCGGGTGCTCGTGGTCTACGAACGGGTCGCCCGGCGGGGTGCGGCGAGGACGGCGGCGAAGGAGCCGGCGGCCGGGCGACTGCTCCGGCCGGCGTGGGTCCTGGTTGCCGTGGGCCTGGTCCTTCTGGGCCTGCGGCCGTTGCTTTTCGCCTCTCCCATGGGCCGCCCGGCCCTGGGACCGGTGCCCCCGGGCCGGGGCGTCTGGATCGTCACCACCGATGGTACCGCCCTGGACGACTGGGCGCGTTCGGGGCTCAGCGCCTATCCGGAGGTCCTAAAACGGGCGGCCGTCGGCCTGATGAACACGCGGACGGCGGCGCCCCTGGGAAAGGAAGGCACCCTCGTCCGGCCGGGCGCCTCGGCCGCCGGGTACTACACGCTCGGTTGGGGAGCGCGGGCCACGGGCGGCGAAGGCGTGGCCGTGGAGGCCCTCGTCGGCCAGAACCAGCGCCTCGACCACGCCGTGGACGTGGGCCTCGTCGGTGAGGCCCTGAGGGCCAGCGGGGTGGTCACGGCGGCGGTGGGCGGTACCGGACGTCTCGGACCATCGGCGGCCTGCGCCGGGATGGTCATGGACCGGAGTGGGTCGGTGGACTTCCTCGGGGACCTCGCCGCGCTGACACCGGCCCTGTCCGCCTGGCGCGAGGCGGGCCGCCGTTATCTTGTCGCCGTGGACAGCCCCGGGGGTGAAGGGCAAATGGTTGCGGCCGACGCCACCCTGGCCGAGGTCCTCGGGCTGGCCGGGGGCGACCAGGTGGTGCTCGTCGCCCCGTCGGCCTCCCCGTCGCGGGTCGCCCGAGGAGATGAGCTCGCGCCGATGGCCGTCCTCTCCGCGCCGGAACTCCCGGGAGACCCCACCGCAGGCCCCGGAGAGAGGGCCCGGCTGACCCTCGTTTCGCCGACGACGCGGCGGCCGGGTCTGGTGGCCAACATCGATCTGGCCCCGACGGTCTTGGCGGCCTTTGGCGCGGGCGCGACGGGGCCCATCTACGGGCGAAGCGTCCGGACGGTCGCCGACCCGGCGGGCTCCATCGGGCGGACCGAGGCCTGGGGCCGCCTGCAGGGACGGCTGCAAGTGGAACGGTTCGCGGTGGGCCGGTCGTACATCGCGGCGCAGGTCCTGACGTGGTCGGCGGCCCTGGCCCTGCTCTGGGGTCCGGCCGCCTGGCGGGCTGGGAGGGCCCGCCAGGCCGTGATGACGGCCCTCCTAGGCGTTGCCCTCTACCCGCTGGTGAGCCTGGCCATGGGCGCCTGGGGGGCGACCGTGGCCGTCGTCGACGCCCCGGTGGGCCTGGCCGGGGCCGCCCTCGCCGCGGTCTTCGTCCGGCGGGCCGGTCGGGGTTCGACGCTCTTGAGCGTTGGTCTGGCCGGGGCGTTGACGGCCCTTGCCGTGGCCCTCGACGTCCTCGCCGGCTCGCCCTTGTCCAGCCGGTCGGCCTTAGGCTTCTCGCTGGTCAGTGGGGCCAGGTACTACGGCCTCGGGAACGAGTTCATGGGAGTCTTCGTCGGCGCGGGTCTGGTCGGCGCGGCCTTCTTGGCCGAGTGGGCGGGGGCCCGGAGGGGGGGAGGCCCCAACCGCGCCCCCATCGCGGCCACCGGGTTGCTCTCGGTGCTCGTCGCCGGAGCCCCGTGGGCGGGCGCTAACCTGGGCGGGGCCCTGGCGGCCGCCGCCGGGTACGCCTGGTGGGCCTGGCCGTCGGCCCGGGCCGGACGGAAGGGGCCGGCCGGACGGGTCCTGGCGGTCGCGGCGGCAGTGGCCCTCGCCGGGCTGGTCACGGTCGCTCTGGACCTGGCCGGCGGGGCGGATTCGGCCACCCACGTCGGTTCCCTGGCCAGGGAGGCGGCCCGGACCGGCCCGGGGGTGCTCCTGCCCGTCCTGACTCGGAAGCTGGGGATGAACCTGCGGCTGCTCCGCTACACCGTCTGGAGCCGCATCCTCGTCGGCTCGATGGCGGCTTACGTGGTCCTGCTGTTCAGACCGCGTGGCGCCGTCCTCAAGGCCATCGCGGGGAGGCCCCTGGTGCGGCGGGGGTTGGTGGCCGCGACCGTGGCCGCGGCGGCCGCCCTCGCCGCCAACGACTCTGGGGTGGTGGCCGCGGGGACGTTGATGATTTATCCCGGCGTAGGATTGCTCAGCCTCCTCCTGGATGAAGGCGACGACGGGCGGGGCCGGCTGGAAGACGGCGACGGATAAGGAGGATTTTGGCTGCTGGCTGGGGAAATGGACGGCATATGGACAAGCCGCCGTCGCCCTCCAGCAGGGGCCGCCGCATCGCCCCACCGGTGTTGGCCGGTGTGGTTGCAGTTGCGCTGGTGACGGCCCTTTCCGCCGCCGGCGCCCTCGTTGACTTCGAGGCGAGGTCACGGGACTACCTCGTGGCCGTGAATGGCGGGGCCAGGCCGCGCCCGGACGTGGTGGCCGTGGCCTTCACCGATGATTCCCTGCGCCAGCTTGGACCCTGGCCATTACCGCGGCGGGTCCACGCGCAGCTCATCGAGGGCCTCAGGGAGGCCGGGGCGAGGGTCATCGTCTTCGACATCCTTCTCGCCGAAGCCCGCGGCGATGCCGACGATGACGCCCTCGTCGAGGCCGTCCGTCGCTCGGGGCGGGTCGTCCTGCCTGCCGTGGCGCAGCTCACGGCTTCGACCGGAGGCGTGCCGGTGGCCGTCCGGGTCGACCGGCCTTTCGGCGGACTCTTGGAGTCCGCCGCTTCCGTTGGGGCGGCCAACGTCCTGCCTGACGTCGAT
>JAJZPE010000103.1 GCA_021811325.1 Bacillota bacterium | reverse complement strand
TCTCGTTGCCGGCCGCGTCCTGGAGGGGGTTGACCCCGGGCGCGGAGTAGCTGATGACGACGGTCTCGCCGGCCACGACCGGGCTGGCCAGCGCCAGGGTCACCACGGGGCCGACGATGGCCACGTTGGCGACGCCCCGCGGGGTCCCGTCGACCAGTACCGTGAAGGCCGTCGCCGCCGGGGCTGAGCCGCCGTCGAGGGTCTCATCGTAGGTCAGGGTCAGGGTGGCCCCATCGACCGCCGCCACGCTGAGCGAGGGGGGTGTCGTGTCGCCGGAGCCGGTCGTGTTGTTGACCACGGCCTGGCCGGTCAGGTTGGCCGCGCCGTTGCCGTGCAGGTCCTGGAGGGGGTTCATGGCCGGGGCGATGTAGGTCAGGACGACCGTCTCGAGGGCGTTCACCGGACTGACCAGGGTCAGGACGGCCGAGCTGCCGCCGATGGCGACAACGCTGACCGTCCGCGGGTTGCCGTTCACCAGGACGGTGAACGAGTCCGCGGCCGGGGCGACGTCGGCGTAGAGGGCCTCATTGTAGGTCAGGGTCAGGGTGGCCCCATCGACCGCCGCCACGCTGAGCGAGGGGGGTGTCGTATCGCCGGAGCCGGCCGTGTTGTTGGCCACGGCCTGGTCGGTCAGGTTGGCCGCGCCGTTGCCGGCCAGGTCCCGAACCGGGCTCGCGCCTGGGGTGTAGCTCACCGCCACCGCGTCGGTGTTGACGACCGGGGTCGCCAGGGTCAGGGTGACGGCGTTGCCGGCCACGTTGACCCCGGTGACGGTCCGCGGTGTCCCCTGGACGGTCACGACGAAGTCCGTCGAGGCCGGCTGCGAGCCGCCGTCGAGGGCCTCATCGTAAGTCAGGGTCAGGGTCGCGCCGTCCACCGTCGCCGCGCTCAGTTGCGGCGGGGTGGTGTCCGGGCCCGCCTGGGTCTGGAAGTTGATGACCACCGCGACGGCCAGCGTGTTGCCGTACGGATCGCTCACCGCGCCGGCCGGGACGGTCAGGGTGTACCAGGTGTCGGCGGCCAGGCCGCCCTGCGGAGCAACGGTCAGCGTCTGGCCGCTGACGCCACACGTGACGGCCACGACGGTGTTCGGCGGGTTGGTCTCGGCCAGGGAGATGCTGCCGTACTGGGCGCCCGGCTGGATGTTCTCGCTGAAGACCACGGAGATGGTCTTGTTCGTGGCCACGCCCGTCGCCCAGTTGGCCGGGTCGGCGCTCGACTGGGTCGGGGCGACGGTGTCGGTGGTGCTGAAGCTGAAGCTTATGGCACTGGCGTAGTAGTTGCCGCCCGCGTCTTTGACCGCGTTGGCCGGGATGGTGACGGTGTAGGTGATGTTCACGCCCATCGCCGGGTTAAGGGTGAGGGCGTTGCCGTCGGTCCCCGGGCTTGCGAAATGGTTGTTGCCTACGTGGTCAACGACGGTGATGGCATCCCAGGCGCTCATCTGGCCCACCTGGATGGCCTCGCTGAAGTTGACCCGGATGACCTTGTCCGTCGGCACCTGGACCCCGCCGTCGGCCGGGTCGGTGTTGACGAAACTCGGCGGCGTGGTGTCGGCTGTGGCGTTGGTGACACTCTGGGCGGTCAGGGCGGCGGCGGTGTTCCCGGCGGCATCGCGGACCGGGTTCGCCCCGGGCGTGTAGCTCACGGTCACCGTCTCTCCCGCCACCACCGGGCCGGCCAGGGTCAGGGCGACGGTCGTGCCGCTGATGCCGACGGCGTTGACGCCCCTGGCCACACTGTTGACCCGGACGTCGAAGTCGCCGGTGGCCGGCATGGAGGCGGCGTCGAGGGCCTCACTGTAGGTCAGGGTCAGGGCCGCGGCGTTGACCGCCGCGGTCTGGAGGGCCGGCGGGGTGGTGTCCACCACCGGGTCCGGGTCTCTGAAGTCGATGGTGAAGGTGTCCGAGGTCATGTCGGACGTCGCCCCGGTGATCTTCGCCTGGGCGACGGTGACGCTGACGCCCGCCACGTCGTTGGCGTCGGCGTGGTTCAGGGCCGCGCCGGTGAACCCGATCTGGATCTGGGTATCGCTCACCCGGGTCACCACTATGCCAAGGCCTGCCGGGAGCATGTTCACCGTGACGTCGGCCGTGGCGATGTCGACCGCGAAGGTCCCGTTGACCAGGGTGACGACCTGCGCGCCGGCAAGGCTGCCATCGTTGGCCGCGGCCTCGGAAATGACCGCGCTGCCGACGGTGAGGGTCGGGGTGAGGGGCGCCGGGACGGTGCTGGTCACGGCCATGGGGCCGAAGGCGTCGGCGTACCCACCCTCGATGGAGTGGAGCGCGCCCGGGGTGTAGGCGACCGTGACCGCCTGCCCATACTGCACCGGTGTCGCCAGGGTCAGGGTGACGATGTTGCCGTTCTCGAGGACGAGGCCGGCTTCAGTGATGGTGGCCGGCGAGCCGTCCACGGTGACCGTGAACCAGGACTGGTTACCCACCGGGTTGATCATCGATTTGTCGAAGGTGATGCGGACCTGGGTCCCGTCGCCCGTGGTGGCCGCGCTCAGGGGCACCGGCTTCGGGGCGACCGTATCGTTCTGCACGTAGGTCAGGCCGAAGCCGGCCAGGATGCCGCCGTCCGCCGAGGTCACCGTCCCAGCCGTGTAGGCCACCTTAACCGCTTGGGCGGCCTGGGCCGGCGTGGCCAGGGTCAGCTCGATGACCGTCGCGTCGCCGGCCTTCAGGGCTGCGGCCGTCACCGGATCGTTGGCGCCGGCCACGGTCACGGCGAACTGGGCGTGTTTCCCGGTCGGGTCGGCCATGGCCTTGGTGAACTGCATCAAGACCTTGGTCCCGTCGGTTGTCGTCGAGGCGAAGCTCAAAGTCGGGGGAGCGGGGACGTTGTTCGTCACCGTCCACGGGCCGAAGGAGGCCAGGACGCCCGTGTCCGCCGCGGTCACCGTGCCGGCCGTGTAGGACCGGGTGACGGCCGGCCCGTAGGCCACCGGCGTGGCCAGGGTCAGCTCGATGACCTTGGGGTCGGCGCCCAAAGAGGCCGCGGTCACGGTGTCGCCCGAACCGCCGGCCGTCACCGCGAACTCAGCTTGCTTGCCGGACGGGTCGGCCATCGCCTTGTTGAAGGTCAGGAGCACCTTCGATCCGTCAATGCTGGTGGCGGCGCTGACGACGGTGGGGGCCGAGGCGCTGACCCCGTCGTTGAAGTCGATCATGAAGGTGCCACTGACGACGGGCCGCCGCGCGTTGGTCACCTTGGCCTGGTCCACCTGGACCGCGGCGTCATAAACGTCGTTGGCGTTCTGGTGGTTCGTCGCCTTGCCGGTGAAGGACACAGTCAACTGGGTGTCGCTGCCGCGAACGACGGCGAGGCCGAGTCCCGCCTGCAGCCTCTGGACGGTCACCCCGGCGCTCATGTCGGCGGCGAACGTCCCGTTGACCAGGGTCACCGTCAGGCTCTCGGCGATGCTCCCGTCGTTGGCCGCCGCCTCATGGACGGCCAGCGGCGCGACCAGCAGGTAGACCGGGTCGAAGTCGATGACGTAGACGTCGGACGTGACCGGGCCGGTCGAGCCGACGATGGCCGTCTGGGCCACGGTGAAGGACGCGTTGGCCACATCGTCGGCGTTGGTGTGGCTGGCCGCGTTCCCGCCGTAGTCGATGGCCAACTGGGTGTCGTTGACCCGCGTGACCACGATGCTCAGACCGGCGGGCAAGCTGTTGGCGGTCACGTCGCCGGTGGTTATCCCGGCGGCGAAGGTGCCGCCCGCGAGGTTCAGGACCTGGGTGTGGCTGATGTGACCGACGTCTGTCCCGATGTCCTCGGGGACGATGGCGTCCCTCACCGTCAGCGTGGGTCCGGCCGCCCGGGCCACGGGCAAGACCGCGCCGGCCGCTTGATAAACGATGAAGGCCAAAATCAGGAGGGCCGACAGGACCCGCTTCGAGCCTCGGGTCATTGGATTCCTCATTTCTTCAACACCTCGAGCTTTCTTCGGTTCATTCTTTGAATCTGCCTGTTTACTGTTGCCCTGACCGCCCTTTCAGCGGTCCTCCGGCTTCTCGCCGGTGGCATCACGGATCTCCAACCACTTGCGGAGGGCCTCGACCACCCCGTTGAGCCCGCGCACGTGGGCGGTGTCCCCCGTCAGCACGTGCCGGACCTCCCCGACCCAGGCTTCCTGCCCGTCCTTGGCCATGCCCGAAGCCCGCCAGAGCCGGATCAGAAAGGAGACCGACCTGCTCATGGGCCTGCCCTTGCCATCCGTCCGCACCACCTCCCAAGCTCTCGGCAAAAAAGAGAGAAGCTGCCTTCCACAGGCAGCTTCCCATGTCCCCGTTACAGAAGCGTTACATCCAGCGAGAGCGGCGTTTCAAGGCGGCTGGGCCGACTTCGGGGCGGGTCCATCGCCAAAGGCCGGTCAGCGGCCGCTTGGCCTCCGGCCCGCCTCCCGGTACCCGGCTCTTCCAGCCAGTTTGAGGACTTCGGGACCGGGTCCGACACCATACTCTTCCTGCAGCAGGTCCCGGTACTTGACGAAGACCCGCAGGGCCTCGTCGGTCTGGCCGGTGGCCAGATGCAGGTCCATCAACTCACGGACGACATCCTCCCGGCAGGGGTTGACGGCCAGCGCTCGGCGCAGCAACTCCCGGGCCCGCTGGGCGGCGGTCGCGCCCTGGTCCACCCGCCGGTACAACTGGGCCAGAGACAGCAAGGCGTCGAGGTAGAGGAGCTGCAGGCGTTCCCGCTCGGACGCCGTCCAATCCTCGTAGATGTCCTCGGCGAGGAGGTCCCCGCGGTAGAGAGCCACGGCGCCCTCGAGGGCCTGCCGGGCAGCGGTCCAGTCACCGGCCTCGGCCCCGGCCCGGGCCTTCTCAATCAGCCCCGTGAACTCGAAGACATCGACCGCGGCCAGGACCTCGGGGTTCAGCCAGACCAGGTCCCGTTCGGTCATGACGGCCTGAAGGCCCTCATGGTCTCCCTCCGGCGCCAGGGCCTGGCGCAGCCGGCTCAGGGTCACCCGGAGCGAGGCGGTGGCCGACCTGGGGTCGACCTCCGGCCAGAGGAACTCCATCAACTGCTCGCGGGGCACCTTGCGGCCCCTCTCCAGGACGAGATACTTGAAGAGCTTCCGGACCTGTCTCGTCTGCCAGCTCCGGGCGGGCACCGGGACTCCGCTGACCCGCACCAACAGATCGCCGAAGAGCGAGACCTCGATTTGGTGCCGGGCCTCCCCAGGCCCTGGCCGTGTCCCCCCAGGCCCCGGCCGCGTCGCCTCGGCCCCCAGCCAGTAAGCCAGCAGCCGTTCGGCGTAGGCGGGGTGCACTTGGCGTTCGATGGCCCGCAGACCCATCTTGAGGATGGTCGGGATGTAAAGGTCCCAGAAGAGGACGTAGCTCTGGCCTTCAGCCGTCTGCAGGGCCGTCCGCAGGTGCTCGTCGGCGGCCGCGTCGTCGCCCTTGTCCGTGTAGAGGTGGGCTAGGTGGAGAGAGGTCCCGGCCAACATCTGTTTGGACCCCTTGCCCCGGCTGACCTTGGCCGAGGCCAGCAACAGCTTCTCGGCCAGCTCCAACTCCCCGGCCTCGCGGGCGACCGCCCCAAAGAGGGTCTGCCCCAGTTCGACCAGGCCCTGGCCGCTGTCGAGCCCGAGAAGTTCGTGGTAAGCCTCCTGCGCTTCGGCGAAGGTCTCCCGGGCGGCGCCGGCCTCGGCCTCGAGGAGGGCCCGGTCGAGCCGGCTGATCATGGCCATGGCCTGATTGCCGGTGCGCTCGAAGAAGTACTGGGACGAGAGGAAGAGCTCCCTCGCTTCCTCACGTCCGCCGTGGTGCCAGCGGGCGTGAGCCATGGCCCGCTGGGCATAGGCCTTGTAATACGCCGAGTCGTATCGCTCGCCGAGGTCCCAGAGCTGCTCGCGGATCTTCTCGCCCGTCTCCTGGTCGTCCTCCGAGTAGAGGACCACGTGGTAGAGGACCAGGGCCAGGCCGAGCCAGACGTCGTTCGTCCGGACGACGTTCATGGCCAGGGCCTCGGTGATGACCCGGCGGGCCAGCTTCAGGTCCCCGAGGCGGTAGTAGACCATGCAGGAGTAGGCCAGCATGGCCCAAAGCCAGTCATCGTCGAGAGGGAGGTGCCTGGAGATACGGCTAAGCCAGACCCCCCGGCGGAGCTTGTCGTCCCAGGCGGCCTGGGTCAGGGCCGCGACGACGAGGACACCCCGGGCCCAGGGGTCGCGGCTGAGCGCCTTCAGGGCGGGGATGCGGCCGGCCGTCTCCCGCACCTTGTCCACCCGGTTCTGCAGGCTGTAGATGGTGGCCATGTAGATGAGGGCCCGGACCTGGCGGCGCAGGTCTCCCAGCTCGCCCAGGCGATCGGCGGCCCGCTCCAGGTAGTCGATGGCCATCGCCTGGTCGCTGTGCTGATGGACGAAGCCCATGTAGTAGAGGAGGTACGGGTCCCCGTCGACAAGCTCTCTCGGCAGAGCTTTGAGCCAGTATCGCATCTCGTCGACGTAGCCCCGGGCGATGACCTCGTCGCCTCGCCGGCGGAGCAGCGCCCCAGCCGCGCCTGGGTTCCCGGCGGCGAGGAGGTGCTCCATGGCGGCGTCGAAGTGTCCCGCAGCCTCGTAGTGCTCCGCCGCCCGCAGGTGCAGGCGCCGGAGCGCCTCCGGCTCGGAATAGCGTTTCTGCGCGGCGGTCAGGGCGTCCCGGAACAACGGGTGGAAGCGGTACACCCGCTCCTCCCCAGCTTCAGTGGCGGTCAGGAAGAGGCCCTCCCGGACAAGCCCGTCCAACCGCTCCCCGGGCCGGTCCACGCCCAGGACCGCGGTGCAGGCCTCGGCCGTCAGGTAGCGGAGGTTGGCCGCGGCCATCAGGAACTCGCAATCGTCATCCCCGAGACGGCCCAGGACCTCGCTGGAGAAGTAGGCGAAGACGGCGTCGTGGCGGCCGCCGAAAGCGGTCAGCGCCTTCTTCAGCTCGGGTCCGGGGTTGATGGCGATCGCCTGGGTGGCCAGGACGAGGCCCGCCGGCCAACCCTCGGTGGCCGTCGCCAGGGCCGCCACCTGCCCGTCGTCAAGCCCCAGGCCGCAGACATCGTTGAGGTAGGCCTTGACATCCGCGGCTTCGAAGGAAAGGTCGGCGGGGCCGACTCCGAGGTATTGCTCGCTCAACCCGAGCCGGCCGGTCGCCAGCGGCGGCCTTTCCCGGCCGGCCAGGGCGATGGAGAAGCCAGGCGGGAGGTTGGCGAAGAGGAACTGGACCGCCGCGTTGATGGCCGCCGTCCCCAGGACCAGATGGTAATCGTCGAGGATGATGAGCACGCGGTGGCCGTCCGTGGTCCCCCCGGCGGGGCCGCGGTCGCCTGGGGCGCCCGGCCGCCGCCAGAGTTCCTCGCAGAGAGCCGCCGTCACCAGGTGCGCTTCCCGGGACGCGTCGGCCACGCTCCGCAAGACCTGGGCAGCCTGCTCAGTGCTCCCCGGGGCGGCCGCCTCCACGGTTGCCAGGAGGTGGGCCAGGAAGACGGCCGGGTCGGCGTCCATCTCGCCCAGGGTGTACCAGGCCACGCGTCGCTCCGGCCCGAGCCGCTTGGCCAGCTGGGCCAGGAAGGTGGTCTTGCCATAGCCCCCCGGGGCGACGATTGACGTGAGGCGGCGCCCCAGGACCTTCTCCGCCAAGGCCTGGTGCTTGGCCGGGTAGATGACCCTGGCCGGGACGGTCGGGGGGTGCAGCTTGGCGACAATGATTGGAACCCGAGTGGCCACATGTACCACCGCCCGGAAGTCCTGATATCGTCTGTGGCAAGCGGCCATGTTGGCTGGGCCAGCGAGACCACGTAGGGGCCGGCCGGGTAGGCCCGCCCGTGGGTGCGCCTTTCGCCGGCCCGCCCTTCGATGCGCCGGCGCTCAAGCCGCTTCCCTCCATGCGACCGGCGTGGCGCGGACCGCGCGCCGGCTTCGCTGTTGATGGATTGTAGCTCAGGGGTTCGCGGGTGACCCGGCCGGTTCCTGCGACAATGCTTCGGTGTTGAAACAATTCGGGCAGGCACGCGGCGGGGCGGGGGCGAAGACGTGGCCGACAGAGGGCGCGGCCCGGGGGCGCGACGGGTGTGAAAGCGCGTCACCGGGCGGGCCTTGCAGGGCTTGGCGCAGGCCGTGTCAAACTGTGACAAAAAGGGGAGAGGGACCCCCGTGCGCCCGCGCATACGCCCACGGTTGCCCGCATTTCGGCCCGCCGGGAGGGATCGGCGAGTGCTTCTGCGAGACGTCGCCCGCGTTGTCCGGAGCCATCTGA
>JAJZPE010000009.1 GCA_021811325.1 Bacillota bacterium | reverse complement strand
TGCGGTTTCAACTCCCCGAGGGTTTACCGGTTTGCGCCTGGCCGCCCACGCCGCGCCGCCGGAGCGCCCAAGCGAGGTAGATCGTAAGGGCGACCTTCGCCGCGTCGCCCGGCAGAAACGGCACCAAGCCTACCTCAATAGCTGCGCTAAACGGCAGATGCGCGACGGCAGCCAGCCAGGGTAGGCCAACAGCGTAGACGACCAGCGTCGCTGCCAGTGCGGCTACGGTTAAACGGCCGAGACTGACTTCGGGGTCGCGGCTGACGAGACCGGCGATGAACGCTGCCGCGACAAACCCCCAGAGGTAGCCGCCGCTCGGCCCAACGAGAGAGGCCGGCCCGGCGTGAAAACCGGCGAACACCGGCAGCCCGACCGCCCCCAGCAACAGGTAGACCAACTGGGTCAGGGCCCCCAGCCCGGGCCCGAGGAGCAGCCCGGACATGATGACAGCAAACGTCTGCAGCGTGATCGGCACGAGCGGCAGCGGCACCGTGATCTGGGCGCATACTGCAGTGAGGGCAGCAAAGAGAGCAACTAAAGCAATGCGTTGTGTCTTCAACTGCAATGAACCTCCTTTACTCCCGCAGGGTAACATCGCCATCCGCGACGCGGACGCGCGCGCCGTCTTCAGTCTCTACCACCAGCGCGCCGTCGGAGTCAATGTCCACCGCGCGGCCGCTGAAGCGCGCCGTCGGCGTGGTGACGGTCACCGACTGCCCCAGTGTGACAGACCGGCCGCGCCAAGCAGAGATCAGCCGCTGACGCGCCCCAGTCTCCAACAGCCGTCGCCAAAACTCACAGCGGTTGAGGAAGGCGCCAAGCCACGCGGCTCGCGAGACCTTCTCGCCCTTCTCCTCGATGAGCGTCGTCGCCCGCACCAATAAACCCTCGGGGAGCAGCGCAGCCGCGAAGTTGGCGTTCAGCCCGACGCCGAGCACGATGTAGTTCAGTTGATCGAGCTCGGCCGACATCTCCGTCAGGATACCGGCGACTTTGCGGCCGTTCACCAGCAGGTCGTTCGGCCATTTAATGCCGCACGTTATCCCGGCCACCGCCTCGGTGGCCTCGGCAGCCGCCACCGCCGCCCCCAGCGTCAGCATGGCGGCGGCGCTCGGCAACAGTCTGGGGCGCAGCAGCAGCGAGAACCAAATCCCTCCACGCGGCGACGACCAGGCGCGCCCGAGGCGCCCCCGGCCGGCCCGCTGAGTCTCAGCGACGACCACCAGCCCATCCGGCGCGCCCGCTTCCGCCAGCTCGCGCGCCAGAGCGTTCGTGGAGTCCGCCTCGCGGACGTGGTGCCAATGCCGTCCGAGCGCATCGGTGCTAAGATAGGGCACTGCTTCTGCGACAGTCAGCAGGTCGGGCCGGCTGAGCAAGCGGTAGCCGCGATTGGGCACCGCGTCGATTGCGTAGCCGTCTGCCCTTAGCTGATTGATCGCCTTGTTGACCGCTGCGCGGCTAACGCCAAGGCATTCAGCGAGAGCCTGTCCGGAAACGTAGTTTCCGTCCTGCAGTGACTTAAGAAGCCGCTCACGCATAACCGCACCCCCATGAAGACATGAGACCACACAAAAGAACAATTGTCAACCTGCTTATGGGCTCTGGTTTACGTTTTGTCCGCGTAGCAGAGGAACGCGGGCAGCCGCGTGAGATGGATTCAGTACATGCTGTAGCCTAGGAACTTCCGCCGTCCGCCACGCTCGCCCGAATGCATCTGGCCTGACTGGTTCGTGTTCCTCGGGCCGGGACGTTGCCTCCGGCTTTCTCCGGATTCCGCCTCGCGGCGGACACCTTTGCCATTGGCTAGCGGTTGGTACTGCCAGCCTCCCTAGAGGACTACGCGGTTGTGCCGGAACGCATCCTCGGCCCGGCCACCGGCGGTCGTGGCGACCTCATCTCCGGGGCTACCTGGAGCAACGGGCTATGGATGATGGAGATCAAACGGCCACTCATCACCCAGTAATGGGCCAGTAGCGCCATCAAGGGTTTGAGCCGGCTCGGCATCCCGGTTCAGGCTCTGGTCATCAACCAGTGCATCCAACCGGAGGTCGTCGAGGGCAATCGCTTCCTGGCCTCCCGGGCCAAGCTGCAGACCAGTTACCTGAAGGAGATCGAGTCCCGTTTCACCGGCCTGCTCCGGTCACACCTGCCGCTGTTGGATCACGACGTCTCAGACCTCCCACGCTACGCGAAGTCGGTGGTATGCTCTACGGGGGGGACTCTGAAACGAGAATCCAGCGGTATCCGAGCAGGTGCCGCCGTTCGGCCCAAAGAATCCCCAAGTGGGGGGTGTTGAGTTTGGCTGCGGCCGGCAATCGGGTCAAGGTGGCGGTGGTCCAAGCCGCGTCGGTGCTGATGGACCGCGAAGCCTCGACAGAGAAAGCAGTCTCGCTTATCCAGCAGGCGGCCGCCGGGGGGGCCGAGGTCATCCTATTCCCGGAGGCCTTCATCCCGGGCTACCCGCGGGGGTTGACCTTCGGCACGAGCGTCGGCAGCCGTTCGGAGGCCGGACGGGCCGACTGGCTCCGCTACTGGAGGAACAGCGTCGTCGTCCCCAGCGCCACAACGGAGGCCTTGGGCGAGGCCGCCCACCAGGCCGGCGCTTTCCTCGCCGTGGGGGTCATCGAAAGGGTCGGTGAGTTGGGCGGCGGCACCCTCTACTGCACCATCCTCTACTTCGGCCCCGACGGTGAGCTCCTGGGCAAGCACCGCAAGCTCAAACCGACCGCTTCCGAGCGGCTGATCTGGGGGGAAGGTGATGGGAGCACCCTGACCGTCGTCGATACCCCGTATGGCAAGATGGGCGGCTTGATTTGCTGGGAAAACTACATGCCCCTGGCGCGAACGGCCATATACGCCCAAGGGGTGCAGCTCTATCTGGCCCCTACGGCCGACGCCCGCGAAACGTGGCAGTCGACCATTCGCCACATCGCCCTCGAGGGCCGGTGCTTCGTCCTGGCCTGCAACCAGTTCGTGACCAAGGACATATACCCGAGCGACCTGGCCTGTTACGACGAACTGAAGACGGCTCCCGAGGTGATGTGCCGTGGCGGGAGCGCCATCGTGGGGCCTCTCGGCCAGTACATTGTGGAGCCCGTTTACGGCCGCGAGGACATCCTCCGTGCGGAACTGGACCTTGATCAGATCGCCGCCAGCCGGTTCGACTTCGACGTGGTCGGGCATTACGCTAGACCGGACGTCTTTCAGCTCATCGTGAACAGGGCGGAGAAGGACAGCGTGTTGTTCACCCGAAAGGCCGGGGCCTGAGTCACCCCGACGGTCAGACAAAGAGCAAAGCCAGGTCCAACGCGAATTCGCGGGACCTGGCTTTCTTTTTTTCGTCTGTTCCTGGTCCGTCGCCGTCGTTGCCGTCCGCAATCCCCCGGGCGCTCAGTTCTCCCCGAGGTAGACCCGGCGGACCATCTCGTTCCGCCGTAGCGTGTCGGCCTTGTCGGCGAGGACGATGCTCCCGGTCTGAATGACGTAGCCGCGCCCGGCGACCTGCAGGGCCTGGTGCGCGTTCTGCTCGACCAGGAGGATGGTCGTTCCGGCCTGGTTGAGCTGCTTGATGATGTCGAAAATCTGCTCGACCAGGACCGGCGCGAGCCCCATCGACGGCTCATCGAGGAGCAGGATCTTGGGGTTCATCATCAGGGCCCGGCCGATGGCCAGCATTTGTTGCTCGCCGCCGGAGAGCGTGCCGCCCTTCTGGTTGAGCCGTTCCTTGAGCCGCGGGAAGAGGGCCGTCGCCCGTTCCAGGGCTTGGTGGGTCTCCGCCCGGGTCGGGCAAACGAACGCCCCCATCTCGAGGTTCTCGCGGACGGTGAGGCGGGGGAAGATGCGCCGGCCCTCGGGGACGTGGCCCACCCGGTATCCGGCGATGACATGCGGCGGAAGCCCGTCGATGCGCCGTCCCTCCAGGTGGATCTCCCCTTGCTGGGCCTTCAGGAGGCCGGAGATGGCCTTCAGGGTGGTCGACTTGCCGGCTCCGTTGGAGCCGATGAGGGTGACGATCTCGCCCTTGTCAACGGTCAGGGAGAGCCCCTTGACCGCATGGATGACCCCATAGTAGGTATGCAGGTCACGCAGTTCAAGCAGTGCCACCGGCGCTCACCCCCTGACTGGCGGCCCCACGGCCAAGGTAGGCCTCGATCACCTTCGGGTCGCGCTGGACCTCCTGAGGAGTGCCTTCGGCGATCTTGACCCCGTAGTCGAGGACGGTGACCCGTTCGGAGATACCCATGACCACCTGCATGTGATGCTCGATGAGGAGGATGGTTATTCCGAGTTCGTCGCGAAGCCGGCGGATGAGGGCCGTCGTCGACTCTGTTTCCTTGGGGTTCATCCCGGCCGTCGGTTCGTCCAGGAGGAGCAGCTTCGGCTGGGAGGCCAGGGCGCGGGCGATCTCCAAGCGGCGCTGGTCGCCGTAGGCCAGGTTCCGGGCCAGTTCGTCGCCACGCCCCTTGAGCCCGCAGTAGGCCAGAAGTTCGACCGCCTTCCCGATGGACTCCTTCTCTTCGCGGGCCATCCGCCGCGAGCTTATCAGCACGTCGACGAGGCCCGAAACGAGGCGGGCGTGCATCCCCACGAGGACGTTCTCGGCGGCGGTCATCGACGCGAACAGCCGGATGTTCTGGAAGGTCCGGGTGATCCCGAGGTGGGTGATCTGGTCGGGGGTCCGGCCGCGCAGTGAATGCCCGTCAAAAGTCAATTCCCCCGAGGTCATCGGGTTGATCCCGGTGGCCAGGTTGAAGAAGGTCGTCTTGCCGGCCCCGTTGGGCCCGATGATGCTGGCGATGATCCCCTTTTCCAGCACGTAGTCGAATTCGTTGACGGCCGTGAGGCCCCCGAACTTCTTGGTCACCTTCTTCGCCTCAAGCAAGGCCACGGCCGTCACCTCCCGGCACGCCCGTCCCAACACTGGGCGCCGCCGGCCCGGTCGGCTCGGGGACCTCGACGTCCTCACCCCTGGCGTGCTCCAGCTCATGCTTCCGGCGTTCCGCCGGGATCAGCCCGGTGGGCCGGTAGATCATCATCACGATAAGGACCAGCCCGAAGACGAGTTTCTCGTACTTGGCGATTTCCAGTTGGGCCGGTAGGTTGAGGACGCCCGTGTTGCGGAGCTGGCTGAACCAGTCGGAGAGGGACTTCAGCACCTGGAGTTGCAGGACGACGACGCACGTCGCCCCGATGAGCGCCCCGGGGATGCTGCCCATCCCGCCCAGGATGACCATGGCCAGGACGCCGATGGACTCCATGAACGAGAAGCTGTTGGGGTCGATGAAGGTCTGTTTGGAGGCGAAGACGGCGCCCATGATCCCGGCGAAGGAAGCCCCCATGGCGAAGGCCAGGAGCTTCATCCGGACGACCGGAATGCCCATGGCCCCCGCGGCCACCTCATCCTCGCGGATGGCCTCCCAGGCCCGGCCGATGCGCGAGCGCTCGAGCCGCTTGGCCACGGCGACGATGATCAGCAAGATCAACAAGACCAGGAAGTAATAATGGATGCCCTTGCCGAGCTTGTAGCCGAAGATGGCCGGCGATTGAATCGGGGTTATGCCGTTGGGGCCGTTGGTGATGTTGACCGGTTTGTCCAGGTTGTTCAGGACGATGCGGATGATCTCTCCGAATCCGAGGGTGACGATGGCCAGGTAGTCGCCTTTGAGGCGGAGGACGGGCAGGCCGAGGAGGATGCCGGCGGTGGCCGCCGCCGCCACGGCCAGGAAGAGGAACAACCAGAACCAGTCGCCGCTGAGGGGGAAGTTGACCCCGTGAATGAAGTTGGCCGCCTGTTTGGACCCGAAGATCGCCCAGACATAGGCCCCCGTGGCGTAGAAGGCGACGTAGCCGAGGTCGAGGAGGCCGGCGAAGCCGACCACGATGTTCAGCCCCAGGGCCAGGGCCATGTAGATGCCGACCTGAATGGCGACGTCCAGGTAGTACGGGTTCAGCGTGCCGATTCCCGGCAGGACGACGCCCAGGGTGAGGACGGTGATGGCCAGCTTGTACCGGCCTTCGAGGCGGGAGTAGTAGACCGTGAGCAACGATCCGATGAAGAGCAGGAAGGCAATGACCGAGCGGGGGATGACGGCCACCAGGACAGTCGTTGCGGCAATCAGGCCGGCGACGGCCAGTGGCCTGTCTCCCACCCTGTTCCAAGCCCCGCCGAGTCGGCCAAGCAGTGTCTTCAAAGCCGTCACCTCCTAGGCCTTTTCAAGGACGGTCTCCCCGAGGAGCCCGCTGGGTTTGAGGATTAGGACGAGGATCAGGATGATGAAAGCGAAGACGTCCTTGTACTCGGCACCGAAGGCGCCGTGGGTGAGGATTCCAAGGTAGGCCGAGCCCAATGATTCGACCAGGCCGAGCACGACCCCGCCGACCATGGCCCCGGCGATGTTGCCGATGCCGCCGAAGACGGCCGCCGTGAAGGCCTTGATCCCCAGGATGAAGCCGACGTACGGGTGGATCAGCGTGTACTGCATGGCGAACAGCACACCGGCCGCGCCACCCAGTGCCCCGCCGATGAGGAAGGTCAGGGTGACGATGAAGTTGACGTTGACGCCCATGATGCTCGCCGTCGCCTGGTCCTGAGCCACCGCCCGGAGGGCCCGCCCGAGCTTGGTGCGGTTGACGAAGGTTTGCAGGCCGAACATGATGGCCAGGCAGGTGGCCACCAGGATGATGGTCTTCACCGGGACGTCGACTCGCGAGAAGGTCAAGGTCTGGCGGTAGAGGACTGGCGTGCTGAGGTAGAAGGCGTTGCGCCACAGCCCCTCGAAGAGCCGGACCGCGTCCTGGAGGAAGAACGAGACGCCGATGGCCGAAATGAGCGGGACGAGCCGGGGCGCGCCGCGCAGGGGGCGGTAGGCTATCCGCTCCATGCCGACGGCGATGAGGCCCGCGATGGCCATTCCGAAGAGCAGGGCGATGATGAGGGCCACGAACGGCGGCAGGCTGGCCAGGACCCCGCTGGACTGCATGATGAGCAGGGCCTCGGTCCCGGCGAAGGCCCCGATCATGAAGATCTCGCTATGGGCGAAGTTGATGAACTCAAGGACACCGTAAACCATGGTGTAGCCAAGGGCGACCAGAGCGTAGACGAAGCCCAGGGTCAGGCCGTCGATGAGGACCTGCGGCAACATAGCCAAGGATTCGTGCATTGACCGCTTCTCGTCCTTTCCGGGGGCGCGGCTGGGGGGCCATCGGTCGGCCCCCCGCCGCCCGCCGCCTGTTTATGGCTTCCCGGCCAGCTCCGCCACGAGAGTGCCTGGGTATTTCTGTTCCTTGATCTCGAAGATGTAAATCTTCGCGCTCAGGTTATCGCCCTTGTCGTCGAAGGAGACCGGTCCAACGATGCCCTGGTACCGGACCTTGCGGGTTTCAGTGGAGACTTGGAGCCGGGCCGGTTTCTTGCCGTTGTTGGCCTTGATCGCCGCCTCGATGGCCAGAAGACCGATGTTGGTGGAGTCATAGCCATAGGCCGAGTAGGCGCCGATGTCTTTGCCGAACTTCGCCTTGTACTTGGCGGCGAAGGCCTTACCGGCGTCGCTCTTGGTCACATCGCCGGCGGCCGTCGTGTAGACCACCCCGACCGCGTCCTTGCCGGCGATGTCAACCAGGCCCTTGTCGTCTAGGCCGTCGGCCCCCATGAAGTAAGCCGTGATCTTCTTTTCCCGAGCTTGCTTGACCAGCTGGCCGGCTTCGGGGTACATCCCGCCGTAATATATGACGTCCGGCTTCTTCACCTTGGCCTGGTTGAGAACCGAGCTGAAGTCGACCTCTCCGGGGGTGATGCCCTCGAAGCCGAGAACCTTGACCCCGATTGCCTCGGCCTTCTTGCGGAACTCGTCGGCCACGCCCTGACCGTAGGTGGTCTTATCGTGGATGATGAAGACGGACTTGGCCTTCAGGGTCTCGGCGGCGTACCGCGCGCCCCACGGGCCCTGGAAGTCGTCGCGGCCACAGATGCGGTTGACGTTGGGCAGCCTGCGGTCGGTGACCGCCGGGTTGGTGTTCGCCGGGGAGACCTGGGTTAAGTTGTCCTTGGCGTAGACCACCGACGAAGGGATGGCCACGTTCGAGTTCAGGTGACCAACCACCAGGAGGACGTCCTTGTCGGCAATGAGCTTCTCGGCCACGGCCACCCCGACCTTGGGGTCGGCCTGATCGTCCTGCGGGACGAACTGCAGGTCATAGCCGAGTTTCTTGAACTTCTCCTTGTTCTCGTCGACGGCCATCTGGACCCCGAGCTTGATCGCCTCACCCATCGATGACTGCGACCCCGAAAGAGGACTGACGCTGGCAACCTTGATGACCTTGGGTTTCGCGCAGCCTGCCGCGGTGCTCACCAACAGGAGACCAATGACCAAAAGAACAAGCCATTTCCTCTTACCCATAAGGTTAAACCCGCACCTCCCTCTAGTTGATCCTCAGACCCGCGATCAGAACAGCGTCTTGGACCGTAGCCTGTCTTTCGTTGTGAGCCCCCCTTTCGTCAGGAGACTGATTTTGGGCCGTTATGCAGCCGATGAGTCTGATAAGTTCATATTCAGCCAATTGCGCTAATCTCCTGCCGCTGGGACCAATATATGGTGGCTCGTCCACGCAGGCCCGTTACTTGGCAAAGCATGGGAGGAGAATGAGCCCGTGATGGAGTAAAGCGGTTATGAGAGGATTCCGGCCGACCTCGTGAGGAGGCACCCGATGTGAAGCGCTTGCCCGCATCGGTCTGGCTGTCGATCGCCGCGGTCCTCGTCGCGGTGGGGCTGGCCTTTGTGGTGGCGCCGGCCGAGAAACGTCTGGCCCTGGCGGCCACCGTCGCTGTGGTGCTGGTGTCGCTCGTGCTGTTCGGCGCGGGCGCGATGGCCATTTTGGGCGGCCGGCGCGCGGCCAAGGGGAGCGCTCCCGACCGGAACCGGCCGGAGCCGCCCGAGCGGCGCCAGCGGCCCGAGCGGCGCCAGCGGCCCGAGCGACCCGACCGGCCCATCATCTATCCCGACGCGGGGGAGTTCATTCCCGGCGGTCACGCCCGGTCAATCGGGGGGCCTTGGGGCACGACCGTGGGGGATGCTTACCGGCGGGGCCCGAGGCCGGCCCGGGCGAGGCCGGCCCGACGGGCGGCGTCCAGCGGAGGGGTGCGCATTCGGCGGTTCCTCAGCGCGATGACCCCGGCGAGGCGCCTGGTCTTGATCGGCGCGGTCGTCCTGGGCGTCATCGGTGTGGTCACCCTGCTCGCCCTGCCCGTCCTCTGGCCCGGCCTCGTGGGATTGCTTCTGGCGGCCATCGTCACCGTCGTCGACCTGGTCGGCAACGACCGCGCGAGGTACGTCGGCGGGCTGAAGGCGTTGGCCGATGCGCAAGGCCTGACCGTCATCGGCCAACCGGCCGAGCAGGCCGGCCAGGGGCTGGTCCGAGAGCTCGAGAGGCTGTACCCGGGTGACGTCTTCGCCCTCAAGGCCGGCGGCCATTACCCCTATGTCATCGGGCGCTTCCGCGGCTTGCTGGTGACCGTCCGTCGGCCCTTCGCATCCGGGCTGAAGTCCGGAGTGACGGAAGCCACCAGAGTCGCCGTTCACCTGAGGAGCGGACTCAAGGGACTGACCATCTACGACGCCGACGACGCGCCGTCCGGTTTCCGATACACGCCCTCCGGCGACGCCGCTTTCGACGAACGGTTCAAAGTCAGGGCCCTGGACCCGGCGGCCATGCCGGTCATCCTCGGTCCCGATGTCCGGGCGGGGCTGCTCCGGTTCGGACGGGTCGGCCTGGAGGGCTTCGAGGTGGGGCACTTCGGCCTTTTCTTCTACGAGCGCGGCCTGGCTGCGGACCCCGCCGTCCTGACGGAGGTCCTCGGACTGCTGGCGTCAATGGCCGAGGGGGTTGGGGAGAGCGCCGGACTGAATGGAGGATGACCAATGACCCAAGCGGCTGTCGTACTCTTAGCCACCGGAGGGACTATCGCCATGAGTTCCGCCCCCGGGCAGGGACCGGGCGGCGGGGGAGCCACGCCGGCCCTGACCGCGGCCGACCTGGTCCGGGCCGTCCCGGGTCTCGCGCAGGTCGCCAGGGTCGAGTACGAGCAGGTCTGTAACCTTCCCGGTCCCTCCATCACCTTTCAGCACCTCATGACCCTGGCCGAGCGCATCCGCGAGCGCCTCGCCGACCCTGGCGTCCACGGCGCCGTCGTCACGCATGGCACGGACACCCTCGAAGAGACGGCGTACTTCCTCGACCTCGACCTGGGGAGGGGCAAGCCGGTGGTGGTCACCGGGGCCATGCGTCACTCGGCCCTGCCCGGCGCCGACGGGCCGGCCAACGTCTACCAGTCGGTCAAAGTGGCGGCCACACCCGAGGCCGTGGACCGCGGGGTGCTCGTCGTCCTCAACGGGCTCATCCACGCCGCCAGTGAGGTCTCGAAGTTCCACACCCAGAGCGTCGAGACGTTCCGCTCGCCCGGGTTCGGGCCCATCGGCGCCGTTTTCGAAGACCGCGTGACCTTCGCCAGGAGCCCGCGGCGGCGGCGGGCCCTGCCGGTGACGGCGATCACCCACAAGGTGGCCATGGTGAAGATGGCCATCGACCCGGAACCCGAGTTCCTCGAGGCCGTCATCGGCGCCCGGCCTGACGGGCTCGTCCTCGAGGCGGTGGGGGGAGGCCACGTGCCGCAGAAGGCCTTGCCCTATGTCGACAAGGCCATGAGACAGGGGACCAAAGTGGTCATGTGCACCCGGGTGCCGGAAGGGCCGCTCCTCACGGGGACCTACGGTTTCGCCGGGAGCGAGAAGGACATGCGCGAGCGGGGGGTCTTCTTCAGTAACCGAAACGCCCAGAAGACCCGGCTCAAGTTGCTGGTGGCCTTAGAACAAGGCGATCCGGCGGTCGTCGAGGAGGTCCTCTCGGACCCGGATTGGTGACCGTGTCGCCCGTTCGGGCAGGCCATTACGACGGCCGGGAGGTGCGGCATGAGGCGCTCTTCAGCGGTGCTGTGCGGCCTCGCGGTGCTGGCCCTGATGACGCTGGCACGGTCGGGCATGGCTCTGGCTGTCGGGATTGAGGAAACAGACCCATTTGAGCAAATTTACGGGCTTGAGCAAATTTGCGCGCTTGACGGGTGCCTGGGGCTCGTGGTAAGATTTAGGCGTTGTGTGCGCCCGGTGGGGGGCGACCATCGGAGAAGGGGGTGACTCAAATGATCTTGAGCTTCCTGCGGTTCCGGAGCATCGGAGCGGCGCTCTCTGGAGCGGGGCGGGACAACTGTGCCCGTTTGTCAGGATCACGTGAACCTGGGTCACTTCTGCCTCCGGTAATGACTGACCGGTAGTCCACAAGGACGACAAAGGCTGATGAACCCCACGGGTCGCGCGACCCGCGGGGTTTTTGTTTGGGAGCCGGGTGAAAGGGGAGAAGACCAACGACTATGACGGCCACCACAACCACATGGGCCATCCGGACCGAGGACCTTCGGCGCACTTTCCGCGACAAAAGCCAGGCCAAGAAGAAGGGCGCGAACAGCGCAAGCGGCGCCGCGGGCGCGGAAGGCGATAAGCGGGCCAAGCCCCAGGACTTCGTGGCCCTAGACGGCATCAACCTCGAGGTGCGGGAGGGCGAGCTCTTCGGCCTCCTAGGCCCGAACGGGGCTGGGAAGACCACCCTCATCAAGATTCTCGCGACCCTCATGTACCCGACCACCGGCCGGGCCTGGGTCTGCGGCTACGACGTGAAAGAGAAACCCGGCCAGGTCAAGAAGCTCATCAACATGGTCTCCGGCGGCGAGCACTCCGGCTACGGCGCGCTCACGGTCCGCGAGACCCTCTGGATGTTTTCGCAGTTCTATGGGCTCGATTCGCGCGAGGCCCTGCGCCGTATCGATGAACTGATGGAGGTCATCGGCTTCAAGGACCAGGCCAACACGAAGATAAGCAAGCTGTCCACGGGGATGCGGCAAAAGATGAACTTCATCCGTGGCTTCATCAGCGACCCGCGGGTGCTCTTCCTCGACGAGCCGACCCTGGGACTCGACGTCAGTGTGTCAAAGACCATCCGGCAGTTTGTCAAGGACTGGGTCAAGGCCCGGCCCGACCGCACGGTCCTTCTGACCACGCACTACATGGCCGAAGCCGACGAGATGTGCGACCGCGTGGCCATCATCGACAGCGGCCGCGTCCTGGCCTGCGATTCGCCCGACAGCCTCAAACGTTCCCTAGGCCGCGACAGCGCCGTCGAACTGGAACTGGCCAACGGAGAGGGGGTCAGCGAAAGCGGCCTTACCGCCATACCGGGCGTCCGCCGGGCGGCCCTCCAGACCGAAGCCGCCGCGGGGAAGGCCGAGGCCACCTTGATCATCGAAGAAGATGGGGCCGTCCAGCCGCTCCTCGGCTATGTCGCCGATTGCGGGGCCAAGGTCCTCGCCTTCCGCAAGAAGGAAGTGACCCTCGAGGACGTGTTCCTGTCCATCGTTGGGAGGAAACTCGATGAGAACGGAAACCACTGACACCATCCCCCGGGCCCTGCGGAACAACCTCCGGGCCGCCTGGGGCCGGGCCTACGTCCGGGTCATCGGGGTCAACCGCGAGCTTTCCTGGCTGCTCATGGATATCTTCATGCCCCTCTTCAACATCGCCGCCTACGTCTACCTGTACCGGTCGATGGGCGCGCCGCGGGCCTACGACGGCTTCGTCATCCTCGGCGCCCTGATGACCGCCTACTGGCTCAACGTCCTCTGGTCGATGGCCGCCCAGTTCTATTGGGAGCGCGAGATCGGGCACCTCGAGCTGTATATGCTGGCGCCCATCTCGCCGATGGCCGTCCTGTTCGGGATGTCTTTCGGCGGCATCTTCCAGACGACCGTCCGCGCCGTGGCCACGGTGGCCATGGGGGCCCTCATCTTCGGCGTCAGGTTCCAGGTGGCGAACCCGCTGGCGGTCCTGGGCATCTTCCTGTTGACCCTCGTGGCCCTCTATGGCCTCGGGATGACGGCCGCCTCGCTCTTCCTCGTCTACGGGCGCGACGCCTGGAACCTCTCGAACCTCTTCCAGGAGCCGGTCTTCCTCCTCTCTGGGATCAACTTCCCGGTCAAGGCCCTGGGCTTCTGGACCGCCGCGGCGGCCTGCGTCATCCCGCTCACTCTGGGGATGGACGCCCTCCGGCAACTCGTCTTCGACGACCCGGGCATCGGTTTTATCTCGCTGGGCTGGGAAGTCCTCGGCCTCGCGGCCAGCGGCGCGATCACCCTGCTCGCCGCCTGGAAAGCCCTCAAGTACCTCGAAGACCTGGCCAAGCGCCAGGGGAGGTTGACTCTTAAATGGCAATAGGTGAGGTCAGCATCGAAAAGAAGGAGGGGCCCCGGCCCTGCCAATCGTTCCGGGAGGCCTGGCGGTCCTTCGCTCCGGCCGCCTGGCTCGGCTGGCAGATCGAATCCAACTGGACCGACCTCTTCACCTTCAGCGTCTTCACCCTCGTCCGGCCGCTCTCCGGGGCCCTCATCGTGGTCGTCATGTACCTCGTGGCCACTCGGACGAACACCCAGACGGACCTCTTCGCCCAGATCTATACGGGCAACGCCCTCTTCACCTACCTCGGGGGCGTCCTCTTCGGCATGTCCTGGGTCATCCACGAGGACCGCGAGCACTACGAGATGATTAGGTATGTCTACATCGGCACGTCCCACCTCTACTGGTACCTGCTCGGGCGGGCCGTGGCCAAGTTCCTCGTCACGACCCTCTCGATCGTCATCCTCCTGGCCGCCGGCAAGCTTGCCCTCGGGCTGCGGTTGTACTGGGCGACCATCGACTGGCCCTACTTCCTGACCGCCTTCACCCTGGGGATAATCAGCGCCACCGGGCTCGGCCTGGCCCTCGCGGGCTGGATGATGATCACCGCCCGGCAGGCCGGGATGGTCTCCGAGGTCGCCGCCGGTGTGTTCTACCTCGCCTGCGGGTTCCTCTTCCCGATCGACATCCTGCCCCACTGGGTGCAGGCCGTCGCCAGGTGGGTCCCCTTCACCTGGTGGAACGAGGGCATGAAGCGCGGCCTCTTCGGCCACGGCAACAGCCAGGCGCTGGCCGGCCTGTCCAACGGGACCATCCTCAACTGGCTCGCGCTCAGCACGGTGGTCTTTGGCGTCCTCTCCTTCGCCGCCTTCTTCGGCGCCGAGCGCCTGGCCAAGCGGCGGGGCATACTGGACCAGTTGACCTCGTTCTGAGCCGTCGGCCCCGCCTGTCCGATAGCGCCGTCTCAACCCAGGCATAGCCATGAAAAGCCGCCCGACGGGCGGCTTTTCATCGTTGCCCGGCCTCTGACGCGGAGTTCCCAGGGCCAGGAATCGCTGAGCGACGACGGCGGTTTTTGCCAGGAAATACCACGCCACGCCGGCGCGGGCGGGACCGCTGGAACGGCCCGCGTCACCCTGGCTTTACCAGCAAAATGGGGTCTCGGGCAGCCGGGCGGCGACGGTCAGCGCAGCTATTCGTGGGTCATCGCCGGCCGCAAAATGGTAGACCCGACCAGCCCGCTACCGTATACGGCCAGTTTGCGGCACATATAATAGAACAGCGGAAGGGAGCGCGATCGGTCATGGAAGTCCTTGCCATCGGAACCTCTGAAGAAGTCGAACCGATCCGGGAGCGGCTGTCCTCAGAGTTCCGTTTCCTGGAGGAAGAGGGCCTGAACGTGTCGATCAGCGAGTCCGACCGTGGCAGCCTCCATTTCCTCGATTGTCGGCTCGGCGAGCATCGTAAGCTCAACCGGCCTGAAGCGGTCGAGTCCTTCCAGCACTACGTGGCCAACGCCCTCTCCGATGTGATCATCAACGAGTGGGAGCGGAACCTCATCCGGAAGATGATCCGGGCGGACTATTACTATTTTAACCAGCAGGAGCAGGACGCCATTTACGATTACACCCGGCGGGGTCTGACCGGCGAGATCGGCGGCAAGGACGCCGAGGTCCTCTATAAGATCAACCGCAAGGGGCGTGTCCTGGAGAAGCTCCTCGAGTACCTGAGGGGCAACTCGGAGCTCGTCATTGAAGGGTTCATCACCTTCCGGCTGAGGGACTACGTGGCTGACCTCGAGGACGCCGTGGACCAGGCGGTCGACGACTTCCTCCTGGAGCGCGAGTACCACGAGTTCATCCGACTCCTCAAGTACTTCGTCGATGCTCAAGAGCCCAAGCTGGACCTGGTCCACGTCTTTCTCAGCCCAGACGGCACCTTCAAGCTGGTGGATTCGCAGCAGAACGTGATCAACAACGAATATCTCGAGGGGTTCGTCGCGGAGATGATTGAGAGCGAAGTCAACTACGAGGACCTGCTGGTCAGCGCACTGATAACAATTGCTCCGAAGACCCTGACCGTGCACACCCGGAAAGCCAAAGGCACCGATGAGACCCTGGAGACCATCAGGAACGTCTTTGGCGACCGGGCCAAGTTCTGCTACGGCTGCCGGATGTGCGAGGAGCATGGGCTGTTGAAGCCGGTCCAGGTCAAGGGGAAATCGTGGCGGCCATAAGTCCATTGGAAGCACAGCGCCGCCGGGCGGACCGGCGGCGCTTTTTCGCTGTTGGGTATGCTATGAGGGCGCACCATCAGCTGGAAGGTGAGTCCCCGGGATGAAGGACAGAGTCTCGAATCAGGTCAGGTTTGTCGTTTCAACCGCCCTCCTCGGTCTTTTTCTGAGCCTCGCCGGTCCCGCGCCGGCCGCGTCGCCACCCGCCGCCCCGGCCTGGTCAAGGACGCCGGTCCGGGTCGATGGCGTCGTTTCCGAGTTCCTCTGGAACTCGCGGTACGAGGTGGCCGCCATCGGCTACATCGAGCCGGGGGCCGCCCAGGCCTCGCTGGCCATGAGCCGCGGCGGGGCCACCTTCGTCCTCGCCAAGGCCAGGCTTGACGGCATCATCGGTTGGTCGACCGACGGGAACATCCTGGCCTATGTGATTTCGACCAAGGACGGTAAACAGCTGCTCTGCCTGTATGGCCCGGCTGGGCGGACGCTGGACACCAACGACATCCCGGAACGGGCCGTCGGGAAGGCCCGCGGCGGGGGCTGGGACCCGCAGGGCCGGCTCACCCTGTTCACGGGAGACGCCTTGCACATCCGCCAAGCCACCGGGCAGTGGGAAGACAGGCCGTTTCCCGCCGGGTTCTCTCTACTTCCGGGGTCTTCGTTCACCAACGCCTTCTGGGGCGGGGTCGGGACTCAGCTGCTCGGCGTGTCCAAAGGGCGACTGGCCATCTGGGACCTCGATGATGGCCAGGTGGGGCTGGGCCCCAAGGCGGCGGGGGTCAAGGCCGCTGGGGTCAACTCCCGGGGGAACCGCGTCTGGACCATAAGCCGGGGCCGACCTTGGCGTCTCAATGTCTACGATGTCGCCTGGAGGTCTCTTGGCCACCGCGACAGGCTGGCCGTGCCGGAAGCCATCCCTTCGGGGCATGGCTGGAGACTTTACCACCTGACACGGGGCCGTCGCGCCGTCATCCTCTGGGCGTGGGACATGGCCGGGAACAAGCGGACCGCCATCGGAACCCTCCCGCCGGAGGTCGGGCCCACCGCCCTGCGGGTCTCCGACGACGACCGCCGGCTCTTCGTCCTCACCGGGGAGAAGGGCGCCGTCTTCGAGACCCCGGTGCCGCCGGAGTAAGGCCGTGGTCCTGCTGGCTCTGCCGGTCCTCGGGGCCACCTTCGGCGCCCTGACCGTCTTCATCACCATCAAGACCCTCTTCTGGCCGGCCAGGCCGTGGCGCGTGCCCCTCTTCGGCTGGCGGGTCCAGGGGCTCATCCCCGGCCATCAGGAAGCGGTGGCCCAAGCCCTCGGGCGTCTGGTCGAGGAGCGGGTCCTGTCAAGGCCGGACCTCTTCGCTCAGCTGGTCGACCCGGCGCTGCGCGGGGAGATAGCCGCCTCGCTGGCCGCCGCCCTGGAATCGAGGGTGCGCGCGCTCATCCCCGGGATCGTCCCGGCGGCGGCCGCGGTAGCGGTGGCCGGGCTCGTCCGCCGGGTAGCCGAGAGGGAGATCGGCAACCTGACCGCCCGTTACCTGGACCAGTTGGCCGAGCGGGTCGAGGGTGGCCTCGGCCTCGGGAAGCTGGTCGAAGAACGGGTCAAGGCCCTGACGCCGGAGGAGATCGAGAGCCTCGTGGCGGGCATCGCCGGCCCGCAACTCCGTTGGTTGCAGGTCATGGGGGCCTTGTTCGGACTGGCCGTGGGGCTGGGGCAGGCCGCTGTCCTCTGGCCGTTCGTGGGACGCTGACCTTTGAGCGACCGTCGTTTGCTTGACAAACTTGCGTGGCAAAGGGTACAATCAACTACAAAGTTACTTTTCGAGGCAATGACGGGGAGAGTAAGGCGGCGGAACCTCTCAGAGAATGGGGGCCCGGCTTCGGTGCCGGGGTGCGAGCCCCCTCGAGGTGAAGCGGCCCGAACACCGCCCCGGAGCCCTCGGCGAAAGGCCTTCGGGCCGACTAAGCCGGGCGCGTGGCCGCGATACAGGCCTTCTCGAGTGGGCGGGATTTCGGCCGGGGCTCAGCCGGCCGGCGACCGCCAACCAGGGTGGAACCACGAGGAAACCGACCCCTCGTCCCTGCTGCCGGGACGAGGTTTTTTGCGTCCCTCGCCCGGGACCGCGTCGGACAAAGGAGGGCTCACGATGGCCCAGATCCAGATCACCCTTCCCGACGGATCCAGGAGAGAGTATCCGAAAGGGGTCAAGCCGAGCGAGATCGCCGCTTCGCTGAGCCAGAAGCTGGCCAAGAACGCCCTGGCGGCCAAGGTCGACGGACGGCTGGTCGACTTGAACCGGCCCATCGACGGCGACGCCCTGGTCGAGTTGGTCACCTTCGACTCGCCGGAAGGCCAGGCGGTCTACCGCCACACGACCGCCCACGTCCTGGCCCAGGCGGTCAAGCGCCTCTTCCCCGAGGCCCGGTTGACCATCGGCCCGGCCATCGAGGACGGCTTCTACTACGACTTCGACGTCGAGAAGCCGTTCACCCCGGAAGACCTCGAGCGCATCGAGGCCGAGATGAAGAAGCTCATCCAGGAGAACCTGCCCCTCGAGCGGTCCGAAGTCAGCCGCAAGGACGCCGTCGCCCTCTTCAAGAAGGCCGGCGAACCGTACAAGGTGGAGCTGGCCGAGGAGTTGCCCGAGGGCGAGACGATCAGTCTTTACCGGCAGGACGGCTTCGTCGACCTGTGCGCCGGGCCGCATCTCCCGTCCACGGGGCGGATCAAGGCGGTCAAGCTGCTCAGCGCGGCCGGGGCCTACTGGCGCGGCGACGAGCACAACCGGATGCTCCAGCGCATCTACGGGACGGCCTTCGACTCCCAGAAGGACCTCGAGGAGCACCTCCACAAGCTGGAGGAGGCGAAGCGGCGCGACCACCGGCGCCTGGGCAAGGAGCTCGACATCTTCTCCATCCACGAGGACGCCGGCCCGGGGCTCATCTTCTGGCACCCCAAGGGCGGCCATGTCCGCGAGTTGATCGAGAACTTCTGGCGCGAGGAGCACCGGAAGCGCGGCTACGACATCGTCTACTCGCCGCACATCGCCAAGGTCGACCTGTGGAAGACCAGCGGCCACTGGGGCTGGTACCGCGAGAACATGTACTCGCCGATGCCCATCGACGAGGTCGAGTACCTCCTCAAGCCGATGAACTGCCCCTTCCACATCCTCATGTTCAAGTCACAGATGCGCAGCTACCGCGATCTCCCGCTGCGCTGGGCCGAACTGGGCACGGTCTACCGCTACGAGCGCTCGGGCGTGCTCCACGGCCTGCTCCGGGTGCGCGGCTTCACCCAGGACGACGCCCACATCTTCTGCCGCCCGGACCAGCTCCAGCAGGAGATCATGGGGGTCGTCGACCTGGCCCGGTTCATGATGAAGTCCTTCGGCTACAAGGACTACGACGTGAAACTCTCCGTCCGCGACCCGAACAACAAGGAGAAGTACGCCGGGTCTGAAGAAGTATGGCAGGCGGCGGAGGGCGCCCTCGTCGGGGCTCTGACGGCGCTGGGCATCCCCTACGAGGTCGACGAAGGCGAGGCCAAGTTCTACGGCCCGGCCATCGACATCAAGGTCAAGGACGCCCTGGGCCGCGGCTGGCAGGGACCGACCATCCAGTGCGACTTCAACCTGCCAGAGCGCTTCGACATCAGCTACGTCGGGGAAGACGGGGCCCCGCACCGGCCGGTGATGATCCACCGTACGGTCCTCGGGTCGATGGAACGCTTCGTCGGCGGACTCATCGAGCACTATGCCGGGGCCTTCCCGCTCTGGCTGTCGCCAGTCCAGGCGCGGGTCATGCCGATCACCGACCGCCATCACGAATACGCCCTGCGGGTGGCCGAGGAGCTGCGGGCCGCGGGCCTGCGGGCCGAGGTCGACACGCGGAACGAGAAGGTCAATTACAAGATCCGCCAGGCCCAGGTCGAGAAGGTGCCCTACATGCTGGTCGTTGGGGACAAGGAAGTGGAGGCCGGGACGGTCTCCGTCCGCCACCGCGAGACCGGCGACCTCGGTCCGGTGAAGGTCGAAGAGTTCAAGCACAGGGCCAGGAAGGAAATCGAAGAGAAGGTATGACGCGATGAGCGCCATGAACCGAGAGCAACGGCGTCGCAACGAAGAGTCCAGACGAGCGATGCTCAGCCGCGACCGGCGTCGCCGCGGGCGCGGGCGTGGGGGGAAGAGCGCCGGGGCCACCAAGGCCACGGGCCCCCGGCCCGCCGGCCCGCCGCCCCTGCGGGGGGCGCTGACCCTGGCCGCCACCCTCCTGGTCTGGCTGGTGGTTATGGCCCTCGTCAGCCTGGTGGGCGGGGCAGGCTCGGTCTTCGTCACCCTGCCCGTGATGGTCATCCTGGCCTTCGGGACCACCGCCCTGGCCCACTGGTGGGCGCGACGGACGGTCCTGGGGCTGATCGGCTTCATCCTCTATGCCCTGTCCGAACTGACCCGGACGGGTTCGTTGCGGACCAGCGGTTCTGAGGCTGCTTGGTGGCTGTATTTCTTCATTCCGGTGGTCCTTTTTTACCTGGCCGCCATGGGCGGAATCAGCCGCGCCTCCCGCCGAAAAGACGAATCGTCGGGGGGGAGTTGATGTTTTCTAGTTTTTGGATTATAATTGACGTGCAACTAGGGGAAGGTTGATTCGGCCGGTTGCCCGGGGACCGTTCCGTTGAGACTCCCTCGTGCACATCCAATCCAAAGGGAGTGTTTCGAAGAGTGCCGAAGACCCTGTATGTAGGCAACCTGCCGTGGTCCGCCACTGAGGATGACCTGTCCCGCGTGTTCGCGCAGCATGCCCAGGTCATCTCGACCCGTGTTGTGACTGACCGGGAAACCGGTCGTTCCCGCGGGTTCGGTTTCGTCGAGGTGGAAGATGACCAGGCTCAGGTGGCCATCGATGCCCTGAACGGTTTCATGTTTGGCGGCCGGCCCCTCACGGTCAACGAGGCTAAGCCTCGCGAGAGCGGCGGCGGTGGCGACCGCGGCGGTCGCGGCGGTTACGGCCGCCGGTAAGAGCTGCACCATCAGAGAGACCATCGACCAAGGATGAAAGCCCCCAGTGGGCTTTCATTTTCTTGACTTACATCCCGTCGCAGTCACCGGCCGGGCGGCCAGTATCGCCCCGCGCCGGAAAAAGCCTTGTCTGCAGCGCGGTTCCATGCTATACTGTGAACGTTTCAACCGAATAGCCGGGTTGTCCATCAAGAAGAAGCACCCGCTTCTCACCCCCTAGCGCCGGCCACGGCCGGTTGCTCAGAGGGTTCTCGGACCAAGTCAGCTGGTCAGCGTGTAGCACCGCCTGAGAGCGGAAGAAGCGGGTTCCAAAGGACCCGCTTTTCTTTTTTGGCGAGTGTCAAAATCCTGGAGGTGAAGGGTCATCGCCAAAGACTTAAGGATCAACGACGAGATCCGGGCTCGCGAGGTGCTGGTCATCAACGCCAACGGCGACAAGTTGGGCGTGATGCCGCTTCGTGAGGCCATCCGCGTGGCCTTTGAGCAGAACCTGGACTTAGTCGAGGTGGCGCCGAGCGCTAAGCCGCCCGTTTGCCGGGTCTTGGACTACGGCCGGTTCAAGTATGAGATGGCGAAGCGTGAGCGGGAGACCAAGAAGAAGCAGAAGACCCTCGAGATGAAGGAAGTCCGCATGCGGCCGAACATCGAGGAGCACGACTTCCAGGTCAGGCTCCGGAGCGCCCAGAAGTTCCTCCGCGAGGGGGACAAGGTCAAGGCGACGATCATGTTCCGCGGCCGCGAGATCGTCCACGCCGACATCGGCCAGGCCCTCCTGAGAAGGATGGTCGAGGACTGCGCGGACCTCTGCATCGTCGAGCGGGACGCGCATCTCGAGGGACGCCACCTGATCATGATCCTCGCTCCCAAGCAGGCTCAACAACAGGCGGAGTAGCCGGGAGCGGGCTTTGGTGCTGTCGCACCCTTCGGCGGGCCGGTGGACACGGCAGGATACCTGTGTGCCCGGGCGGGCCGCTGCCGGGACGGGTTTGAGGCAACGGGTTCAAGACAGGAGGTCGGGATATGCCCAAGATGAAGACTCACAAGGGCGCCACGAAGCGGATGAAGGTGACCGGGACGGGCCGGGTCAAGCGGACCAAGGCCTACAAGAGCCACAAGCTCGAAGTCAAGAGCGCCAAGAGGAAGCGCAGCCTGCGCCAGGACGGCATGGTCAGTTCGGCCGACCGGCGCCGGGTCAGCAAGCTTTTGCCTTACCGTTAATCCAGGCCCGAGGCTGAGTGAGGGGTCCTGAAGCGGACCCAAGGTTCCAGGAGGTGTAGTCCATGGCAAGAGTTAAGAGAGGCGTCACGGCGCGGAGGCGCCATAAGAAGATCCTCCACCTGGCCCGCGGCTACCGCGGCACCAAATCGAAGCTCTTCCGAGTGGCCAACGAAACCGTCATGCACGCGCTGTCATACGCGCGGGCGCATCGCCGCAAGAAGAAGGGCGACTTCCGCAAGCTCTGGATCGCCCGGATCAACGCCGCCGCCCGTTCCAACGGCCTTTCCTACAGCCGGATGATCAACGGGCTCAAGAAGGCCGGGGTCGAGGTCAACCGGAAGATGCTGGCCGACCTGGCGGTCAACGATGGGCGGGCCTTCGGCCAATTGGCCGCGCGGGCAAAGCAAGCCCTGGGGGCTTAGGACCATAGAATCGAGCGGAAAGTTGTGCCTCCGGCGCAACTTTTCTTGTTGAAGGAGGCCGGGAGGATGCGTTCCCTGGCGAGCCGGCAGAACCCCTTCATCAAAGGGCTCTTCAAGCTGAAGACCGCCCACGGCCGGGAGAAGGAAAGCCGCTACCTCGTCGAAGGCGTCCGGCTGGTCGAAGAGGCCGTGCGGGCGCGGGTCAGGCTCGAGGCGGCCGTGGTGACCGAGGGCGCCGATCGCGGCGAGCGGCTCGGCGCGCTCCTCGCCGGTCTCGAACGATCTGGAGTGGACGTGATCGAGGTGCCGGCGGCGGTCTTCAGCGAGCTGGCCGAGACGGAGACCCCGCAGGGGGTTATCGCCGTGGCCCGCGAGGGCGGGCCAGGCGAAGGCGCCGGCCCGGCCCAGGGCGCCGGCGACGTGGCCGATCTGGCCGCCAGGGCCGGCCCCGGCGGGCCGCCCTTGGTCGTCGTCCTCGACGCCGTGCAGGACCCGGGGAACGTCGGGACGGTCCTGCGTTCCGCCGAGGCCTTCGGCGCCGGCGGGGTGGTCGCCGGCTCCGGCACGGCGGCCATGCGCCAGCCCAAGGTTCTCCGGGCAAGCATGGGCGCGGCTTTCCGGGTCCCGGCCGCCGAAGCGCGCGACCAGGTGGCCACCGCCCGGGAGCTCAAGCGGGCCGGCCTGACCATGGTCGCGGCCGTCGCCGCCGGCGGCGAGCGGCTTTCATCCCTGAACCTGCGCGGACCCGTGGCCATCATCGTCGGCAACGAGGGGAGCGGGGTCTCCCCGGAGTGGCTGGCCCTGGTTGACCGGAAAGCGACCATCGCCATGCCCGGCCCGACGGAGTCACTGAATGCCGCAGTAGCTGCGTCAATCTTGCTCTACGAGGTGGTCCGTCAGCGAGGGTTGACATAACGAAACTTGCCAGCCCAAACAGCGCCATGTTATAATCGTGGACGTCAGAGCCATAAGGTGCGGAAGGGTAGTGAGGCAATGGTCTTGATGGCCCAGTTGTTCTGGAAGATCTTTGAGACCACCGGCTCTATCACCGCCTATCTGCTCTACAAGAGGTTCTCGACACCATAGATCACTGCCTGCGAGAAGAAGGCGAGCTACAGACCTGAGTCTGTGACTCGCCTTCTTCTTGTCTAGCCATATACTGGTATTTTGGCGACAATTTGGCGACACGACCGGTGAAGGCTAACGGAGCTCGGCAGGTGACTTTCCGGAGTGGTGGACTTGACCCACTTTCGTGGACAACCCTACACTTGGGGGTGTAGGGAAGTCTGGAAAGGGTGGGGTCCATGCCAAGAAGCCATCCCCCGTATCCCGCAGAGTTCCGGTCTCAGGCTGTTGAGCTGGTAAGGACGAGCGGTAAGTCGATCCTCGAGGTCGCGAGGGAACTGGGAATCTCGAGCGAGGGGCTGCGGCACTGGGTTCGTCAGGCGGAAACGGACGCCGGCCGTGGGCGGCCGGGCGATCTGACCACCGATGAAAAGGCGGAGTTGCAGCGGCTACGGCGGGAGATCAGAGTGCTGCGCGAGGAGCGCGAGATCCTAAAAAAAGCCGCGGCCTTCTTCGCGAAGGAGAGCGAGACCCGGTGAGCCGGTAGCGGTTCATCGAGGTGGAGAAGGCGTATCATGCGGTTTCGCTCATGTGCCGGGTGCTGACGGTTTCACGGGCCGGGTATTACGCCTGGCGGAAGCGGGGTCCGTCCCAGAGGGCCCGGAAGGACGCGGCCCTGACAGAGCGCATCCGCTCCATCCACCGAGCCAGCCGGGGGACCTACGGGACGCCCAGGGTGCGCGCCAAGCTTGCCATGGAAGGCGTGGCCATCTCGCTGAAGCGGGTCGCCCGGCTGATGCGGACGAGCGACCTTGTCGGCATCAGCCGGTCACGACGCCGGGTGCGGACAACGGTCGTCGACCCCGGGGCGCCGGTCGCCCCCAACCTGGTGGCCCAGAACTTCGTGGCCGAGGCTCCGGACCGGCTCTGGTTCGGCGACATCACCTATGTGCCGACCCAGGAGGGCTGGTTGTACCTGGCGACGCTCATGGACTGCTACACGCGGCGGATTGTGGGCTGGTCGATGGCCGACCACCTGCGCGCGGAGCTGGCCCTGAGTGCCCTGGACATGGCCATCCGTCGTCGTCGCCCCCGGCCGGGGGAGCTTGTGCACCATACCGACCGCGGCTGCCAGTACACCTCGGCGGCCTACCGGGTGGCCCTGGCCGGCGCCGGGATCACCGCCTCGATGAGCCGGAAGGGTGAACGCCTTGACAACGCGGTAGCGGAGACCTTCTTCGCGACGCTCAAGGCGGAGCTGATTGATGGGCGGACCTGGCGGAGCCGGGCCGAGGCGACACAGGCGATCTTTGAGTGGATCGAGGTCTTCTACAACCACCAGCGGCTACACTCAGGTCTCGGTTACTCGTCCCCCACGGAATACGAAGAACGGGTTCCAGCAGAGAAGGCAGCGTAAGAAAACCCAAGTCGAAACCTGTCTACGAAACCGGGGCAAGACCAGTCGTTCGCACGTTGGGAGTGGCCGGCGCTAGCCACGCAGCCCCAATGCCGTTTGGACTTCCGCCACGATAGTCTCATCCTTCGGAAAGCGGCCCTTCCCTTCATACCCCTCCGCCAGCCGCCCGATATCCGGCTCCACGAACCGGTAGCCCAGCCCGGTCAGCTTGGCGATGTTCGCCTGGACGATGGGGTTCTCGTACATGTTAACATTCATTGCCGGGGCGATCACCACCGGGCAACGCAGGTTAATGGCCATGATCACGGTGGAAAGCATGTCGTCGGCGATGCCGCCCGCGATCTTGCCGATGATGTTGGCCGTCGCCGGAGCGATGAGGGCCAGGTGGCAGCGGTCAGCCATGGCCACGTGCTCGACTTCCCAGACGCGCACCGGAGCCCACATGTCCACAAAGACCTGGCTCTTGACCAGGGTCTGGAAGGTCAGAGGGGCGATGAACTCCGTGGCGTTCCTGGTCATGACCACGTCAAGGTTGGCACCCATTTGCTTAAGCCTGCTGGCGAGGCCGGCAGCCTTATAGGCGGCGATGCCCCCGGTGACCCCGAGCAGAATGTTCTTCCCGGCAAGCGGCAGCTGGTCATCGTCCACTCATCTCACCCCTATTCCATCTTGATCCGGTACGTAGTTGCCCCAGGCCGGCGGTAACCCGGTCGAGAAGAGCCGCGGCGATGGCTGTTTTCCCTACGAAAGGTCCCTCCGACCGGCCATCGGGATGAACGACGAAGGCGGCATGTTCGCCTTTCTCCACCGTGGTAAAATCGTTCACCACCACCAAATCAGCCCGGTTGCGGCGCAGAGAGTCAAGGCCGATGGCTAGGAGATCATCGTGGGTCCGGTCAAACTCGAGCTTGAAACCGACGAGGAAAACCCCCGGGTCCCAGTCTTTTATCATGGCCAGGACTTTGGGAGTCCGGACCAGCCGGATCACCCACTCTTCGCGGTCGGACTTGGTCTTTTCGTCGCGGTATTCGGCGGGAGCAAAGTCCAGGACCGCCATGGCGTGGACGACGACGTCGATCCGGCCCGACTCCAGTTCCTCTCGGGCTACCGCCGCCAGGTCCTCCACCGTCTCAACCTCCCGCGCCCGGAACCGCTCCGCTTCCTCCGGGGGCACACTGGGCCTGAGGCTGTCCTTGCCATAGACAAAGACCACGGAAGCACCGCGTCGCAAGGCCTCGGAAGCGATTTCGCTCCCAAGTTTCCCCGTGGACTTGTTGCCGATGAACCGGACGGCGTCAATTGGGCCGCGGGTAGGTCCGGAAGTCACAAGGACCTTTCGTCCCCCCAGGGCACGCCCGGTTGCGGTAACGTTGCGCGTGGCTCCGGTTGTGTCCGGCGTGGCGCCGCGGTCGACCTTGGCGCGGTGATCGATGTTCCCCATTGCGGGCCTGCTCCTCCCACTCCCCACGTAAAGCCCAGGACCAAGCCTGGTAAAGTAATTATAGCCTTTTGCCGGACGTTCGGAAAGACCTCACCGGCACCGGTCAGCCGCCGGCAAGACCATACGCCGGGCTAAAAACCAGTGGACTTAAACGAAGGAGGCCTAGTACTACTGCGTTAAGTGATTGTACATTGAGGAAAAGTGTGCTATGTTGAGAGCATGGACAAGAAAGCGTTGCGAGAGGCCCGGGACCGTTTGGAGAGCTTCTTGGAACCAATCCTGCCCCTGATTGGCCGGTTGGAACGGCGGCGGTGGGGCGCGTTCTACGTACAGGGTTTGCTGTTGGAGGGAGGGAGAAAGACGGCGGCCGGCATGGCCGAACGTTACGGCGGGGACGAACAGGCCCTTCAGCAGTTCGTCAGCCAGAGCCCTTGGGATTGGATGCCGGTACGGCGGGTGTTGGCCGAGCAGATGATCCGTGCGGCGAGCCCGCGGGCGGCTTGGATCCTCGACGATACGGGGTTTCCGAAGAAGGGGGCCCATTCAGTCGGCGTGGCTCGCCAATATTCCGGTACCCTGGGCAAGGTCGGCAACTGCCAGATCGGGGTGAGCCTCAACTACGCCACGGACGAAGGTTGTTTCCCGCTGGATTTCCAGCTCTACCTTCCCGAGAAGTGGGTGGATGACCCGGAGCGGCGGAGAAAGGCCGGTATTCCCGCTGGCGTCACGTTCAAACGCAAATGGCAAATCGGCCTGGAGATGATCGACCACGCAAAGTCATGGGGAATCCCGGTGACCGTGGTGGTGGCCGACGCCGGGTATGGGGTGACCACCGATTTCCGGGCCGGCCTGCGGGAGCGCGGGTTGCGGTATGTGGTCGGCGTGACGGGTGATGTGGGGACCTGGCGCAACCAGGTGACCTCAGAGCCTCTCCCGGCCTATCGCGGGCGGGGTCGTCCTCCCGCGCGACAGCGCCTGGCATCGCCCGAACACGCCTTGGAAATAGCCAAGGCACTTCCCGCGGACGCCTGGGCGGAGGTGCGTTGGCGGGAAGGAACCAAGGGCCCGATGGAGGGGCGCTTTGCCGTGGTCCGGGCGCAGCCATCGCACGGGCATGTGCGTGGGAAGGTGACCGAACCGGTCGAATGGCTGCTGATCGAGTGGCCGCCGGGCACGTCAGA
This sequence comes from Bacillota bacterium, assembly GCA_021811325.1. Taxonomy (GTDB): domain Bacteria; phylum Bacillota; class Sulfobacillia; order JAJYWN01; family JAJZPE01; genus JAJZPE01. The sequence continues at coordinate 14,977 of JAJZPE010000009.1, read as the reverse complement.
GCCGACGAAGTTCTGGCTCTCCAACCTGCCCGAATCCACGCCGCTCCAAGAACTGGTGTACTGGGCCAAGATCCGCTGGTGGGTGGAGCAGAATTATCAGCAGCTGAAGGACGATCTTGGACTGGATCACTTCGAGGGCCGTTCCTGGGCCGGCTGGCATCACCATGTCACCCTGGCGATGACCGCCTTTGACTTCCTGGTGATGGAGGGCTTCCGCTCTAAAAAAAACTTCTGGGTGGACCCTCCGACGCGCCAAGAAAGAACTGCAACGGGTACTGCTGATCCGCCTTGGCTCCTGCCTGACCTGCGGCAGGCCGGTCATTCTGCCAGACACTTAACGGAGTAGTACTAGTGACTGTCGAACTCGGGTAAGGCTTACTCCTTTGTTCCAAGCTAGAAGCCCCCGTTTCACCCTAACGGTGAAGTCGGGGGCTTCCGCTTACGCGGCTGCTTTGTAGGCGTCTTCTTTTGGGTCTGTGTTCACATCTAGCCCTCTACCGTACGAATGGAATGCGGGGAAGGAATGTGGCGAAGGGAAGGCCGGAAAGACAAAAAGGGCCGTCCGCAAAAGGACGGCCCTTCGCGGTGGCTTGGACGGTGCCTCCGGGGTGGGTTCACGCGTTCCGCGGTTGGCCATCGCACCTGCGGGGCGGCGGTCAATCTGTTAATTTTTTATGGCCTCAGTTGGCGGCCCCAGGCCTGACGCAGACTTTGGAAAGAAGTCACTTGTGAAAGTACTCACTTGACGTATCGGCTGTTAGGATTTAGAATCGAGAGGAACAACATATTGAAATGTCTTGTTTTCTTTGTAGTGGTTGCAGCCCATCCAAGGAGGAGAAGAAAATGACACCGGAAGAGCTGAAAGCGATAAAGGCCCAGAAGGTTGTGGACGCCAGGGGCACCTCCTGCCCGGGACCGATCCTGGCGGCCAAGAAAGGCATCGTGGAAGTGAAACCGGGTGAGATCATGGAGGTCATGGCCACCGATACCGGTACGCAGAAAGACCTGCCGGCCTGGTCCAAGAAGATGGGTCACGAGTTCTTGGGTGTGGTTGAAGAAGCCGGCTACTGGAAGTTATTTGTGAAGAGGCTGAAGTAATGACTACGCAGGTTCAAGAAGGCCAGGGTTTTGTGCCCAAGATCCTGGCCTTCTCCACCAACAACATCTCCGACCCCGGCATTGACCTGGCCGGGAGTTCGCACATGCACTATTCACCCGGCGTGGTGGTTATCAGCGTGCCCTGCACCAGCGGCCTCAAGCCCGGCTGGGTGCTGCACGCCATAGAACGGGGCTTCGACGGGGTGTTCATCGCCGCCGACGGGGACGAATGCGCCTTGTTGCCCGACTGCTCGGAACGCACCTCTCACATCGTGGCCGAGGCGCAGGAGTTGTTGAAACAGAGCGGCTATGAGCCGCAGCGACTGAAGATGGCCGCAATCTGCTCGGTTTGCGCCGAGCCGTTCACCAATTACATGCGAGAGTTTTCCACCTCGCTGGCTAAACTTGGACCTGCCAGGAAGGGATAGAGAATGAACTACGACATGCTGGTGGTCGGCAGCGGTATCGGGGGTATGGAATCCGCCCTGAAACTGGGCGACATGGGCTACAAGGTCCTGCTGGTGGAAAAAGAGGCCAGCGTGGGCGGGAAGATGATCCTCCTGAGCAAGGTGTTTCCCACCCTGGACTGCGCCAGCTGCATCTCCACCCCCAAGATGGCCGCCACCATCCACCACCCCAACATCACCGTACTTACCTACTCCGAGGTGGAGGGAATCCGGCGCGACGGGGACGGTCGGTTCCAGGTGAAGATCCGCCGCAAGCCGACCTTCGTCGACCCAGCCCTGTGCACCGGTTGCCGGCAATGCGAGATGGGCTGCAACGTGGCTGTGCCCGACCAGTTCAACGCCGACTTGGTCTCCCGGCGGGCGGCCTACATCGCCTTCCCGCAGGCTGTGCCAAAAAAGGCGGTCATCGAGCGGGGCGGGACCTCGCCCTGCACCTTTACTTGCCCCGCCGGGATCAAGTCCCACGGCTACGTGGCCCTGATCCGTAGCGGGAAGTACGAAGAGGCCTTTAACCTGGTCCTGGAGAGCACGCCCCTGGTGGGCAGCTTGGGCCGGGCCTGCTTCGCCCCCTGCGAGGAGGAATGTACCCGGGGCGGCCTGGAAGGCCCCCTGCCCATCCGCCGGTTGAAGCGCTTTGTCGCCGATACCCATTACCGTGACCATGAACGCGCGGAGGTGAAAGTCCCCGCCCCCAACGGGAAGAAAGTGGCCATCGTCGGCTCCGGGCCGGCCGGCCTGACAGCGGCCTGGCAGTTGGCCCTCCAGGGCCACCAGGTGAAGATCCTGGAAGCCGCGCCCCAGCCCGGCGGGATGCTCCGCCTGGCCATCCCCGCCTACCGGCTCCCGGCCGAGGTGGTCGATCAGGACATCCGTAACGTCACCGCCCTGGGGGTGGAGATCGCCACCAACACCCGGGTGGAAAACCTGGAAGAACTCAAGCAGCAGGGCTTCGACGCTGTCCTGGTGGCCACCGGCACGCCGCGGGCCGCCAAACTGAACGTGCCGGGGGAAGAGCTTCAGGGCGTGGTCAGCTCCCTTGACTTTCTGCGAGCGGTCAAACTGGGTACCCCCACCGACCTGAAGGGTAAGGATGTGGTCGTCATCGGCGGCGGCAACGTGGCCATTGACGCCAGCCGTAGCGCCCGGCGGTTGGGGGCCAGATCGGTACGTCAGGTCAGCCTGGAATCGAGGGCCGACATGCCCGCCCACGCCTGGGAAGTAGAGGAAGCCCTAACCGAGGGCGTGACCGTGCTGAACTCCTGGGGAGTGAAGCAGTTCCTGGGCCAGGGCCGGGTCCAGGGTGTGGAGCTCAAGCGCTGCACGGCGGTGTTTGACAGTGCCCACCGGTTCAGCCCGCAGTACGATGAGACCACTACCGAAAGACTGGACTGCGACGCGGTGATCGTGGCCGTCGGCATGACCCCGGATACCGCTGCTTTCGCCGGCCAGGTGCAGGTGAACAAGAACCGGACCATCCAGGTCGACCCGGCTACGCTGCAAACCAGTGTTCCCTACATCTTTGCCGCCGGGGACGTGGTTTCCGGGGCCTCGTTCATCAACACCGCCGCCGGCCGGGGCCGCAAGGCCGCCTTCATGATCGACCGCTGGCTGCAGGGCAAGGAACTGAACGAGGCCGAGTTTGATCCGAAACTGCCGATGGTGGACAAGGCCGAGGTGCTGCAGCGGCAGCGAAGCCACAGCCGGCGCGACCCGGTGGTCAACCCCGTGACCCTGAGCGCTGAGCCGCGCGGTTTTGCCGAGATCGAGCCCCCGTTGACCGAGGAGGAGGCCCTCGTGAGCGTCAGTCGCTGCCTGGACTGTGGCGTCTGTTCCGAGTGCCACCAGTGTGTCGCCACCTGCCCGGCCGACGCGGTGAAAATGGAGATGCGGGAACAGAAAGTTGAGGCCGAGGTGGGGGCGGTCATCGTGTCCACCGGGTTCAAGCTGTTCCCGGCCGACCTGAAGCCGCAGTATGGCTACGGCAGGTTCAAGAACGTCATCACCGGGATGCAGATGGACCGGCTGCTGGCCCCTACCCGGCCCTATAATACCGTGCTGCGACCGGGGGACGGCAAGGTGCCGGACCGCATCGCCTACATCCTGTGCACCGGCTCCCGCGACCAGACGGTGAACAACCCCCTGTGCTCCAAGGTCTGCTGCATGTACTCCATCAAGCAGAACCAGTTGATCATGGGCGCCCTGCCGCTGGCCGATGTGACCGTGCACTACATCGATATCCGGGCCTTCAACAAGGGCTACGACGAGTTCTACGAACAGGCCAAGGCGATGGGGGCCAATTTCGTCAAGGGCCGGGTGGCCAGGATCAAGGAGAAGGAAGACGGCAACCTGCTCCTTTACTATGAGGACATCGCCAATGGTGGCCGAATCAATGAAGCCGAGTACGACCTGGTGGTGCTGGCGGTGGGCATCCAGCCCAACCTGGAGGCCGGGAAGCTGTTCCCCGGCGGCCAACTGAAGCTGGACAATTACTACTACGTTGAGGAAGTCGACGAGGACCTCAACCCGGGCCGGACCAGCATCGACGGGGTATACGTGGCCGGGTCGGCCTCGGGGGCCAAGGATATCCCCGATTCCATCCTGCATGCCGGGGCGGCGGCCGCCCAGGCGGCAGCTTACGTGGAGAAGGTGGGGCGGCCATCATGAGCGAGAGACGGATTGGCGTGTACATCTGCCACTGCGGCGGCAATATCTCCGACTACGTGGACGTGGAGAAAGTGCGGGCGGCGGTCGGCGACGAACCGGGCGTGGTGGTCGCCAAGACGGCCATGTTCACCTGCTCCGACGCCACCCAGCAGGAAATGGTGCAGGACATCCAGGAGCAGAACCTGGACGGCCTGGTGGTCGCCTCTTGCTCCCCCAAGCTGCACACCTTCACCTTCCGAGGGGCGGCCAAGCGGGCCGACCTGAATCCCTACCAGTACACCCAGGTGAACATCCGCGAGCAGTGCTCCTGGACGCACACCGACGACAAGGCCGGGGCGACGGGCAAGGCCATCAGGTTGGTCCGCGCCGGCATCGCCCACACCAGGCTGAGCACGCCACTGGAACCCATCGTGGTGGAGACGGTGCCCAAGGCCCTGGTCATCGGCGGCGGCATCGCCGGCCTGCGGGCCGCCTTGGGACTGTCTGACATCGGCCTCGCCGCGGTCCTGGTGGAAAAGGAGCCGGAGATCGGGGGCTGGGTGGCCGGGTTCGAAGGGATGTACCCTCACGCGAAGGGCGGCCGGCAACTGATTGCCAGCCTCTGGGGCGAAATCCAGAAGCGGCCCGACGTCACCGTGTTCACCAACGCCGAGGTGATCGGCAAGTCGGGCAGTTTCGGCAACTACCAGGCGACCATCCGGGTGAACAGCCGGCCGGCGGAAACCATCCCGGTCGAGGTGGGTTCGATCATCGTGGCCACCGGCTTTGACAGCTACCAGCCGGAAGCCGACGAGTACGGCTACGGGATGGACGGGGTGGTCACCCTGCCGGAGTTCAAGAAGATGATCGACAGCTCCACCGGACCTTTGGTGTACAAAGGGAAGCCCGTCAAAGACATCGCCTACATCTACTGCGTCGGCAGCCGGCAAAAACCGGACCTGCCCAACGCCAACCGGTACTGCTCCCGATACTGCTGCAACGCGGCGGTGCACGCCTCGCTGACAGTGGCGGCCAAGGGGGCCAAGGTCCACCAGTACCACCTGTACCGGGACATGCGCACCTATGGCAAGTATGAACTGCTGTACAAAGAATCCCGGGAGGAGGGCTCACTGTTCCTCAAGTTCGCCGACGACGCGCCGCCGGCGGTGACCAGGGACGAGAATAGCGGCAAGTTGTCGGTAACGGTGGCGGACCAGTTGACCGTGGGGACGGAACTGACCATCCCGGCCGACCTGGTGGTCCTGGTCACCGGCATGGTCCCGCGGTCCAACGAGGAACTGGTCAAGACGCTGAAACTCCCGGTGGGCAAGGACAGGTTCTTCAACGAGATCCATCCCAAGCTGCGGCCGGTGGAGACCGTGGTCGACGGCGTCTACATCTGCGGCGCCTGCCAGGGGCCCAAGAACTCCGCCGAGAGCGTGGCCTCGGCCCTGGCCGCGGTAACCCAGAGCGCCGGCATCCTGAAAAAGGGCTTCGCCGAACTGGAACCGCTGGTGGCCACGGTCAAACCGGACCAGTGCGCCTGGTGCGGCAAGTGCCAGGAGACCTGCCCCTACGGGGCGGTTGAGAAGGTCCGGCTCAACGACCAGGACGTGGCGGCGATCAACGAGGCAGTCTGCAAGGGCTGCGGCGGGTGCGTCCCGGTCTGCCCGCGGGACGCCATTGATCTGCAGGGTTACACCGACGCCCAGGTCAAGGCGATGATCGACGGCCTGTTGAAGGAGATAGGCTAATGAGCATGCCAAACAGAGATGTCCGGGAAATCATCCGCGACGAACACCTGATGCGTAACCGGATCCTCAAGGTCCTGGCGCCCGGGCCGCAGACCATCCCGCAGATTGCCGCCGCCTTGGGCTACCCGACCCATGAAGTGATGTTCTGGGTGATGGGCATGCGCAAGTATGGCTACGTGGCGGAGGTCAAAGAGGTTACCGACGAGGGCCACTACCAGTACCAGGTAGTGGAGAGGGAGGGAGCGTAATGGCCCTTTTGAACCCTGACCTGGTGGACGTAGTGCGGCAGAACAACGAGTTCAACGCCTCCGCCTGCATGAACTGCGGGGTCTGCAGCGCGGTCTGCCCGATGGGCATCGAACTGCTGCCCCGCAAGTTGTTCCGCTATGTGCTGTTGGGAATGGAAGACCAGGTGAAGGTCAATACCGAGACCATCTATTCCTGCCTCTTGTGCAAGGTGTGCGAGGTGAACTGCCCGGCGGGGGTGCACATCGCCGAAAACGTGCGCTCCCTGCGGCACTTCATCAACCGCCAAGTCTTCAGGCTATAAGGAGCGAACGCCCATGCCGCTACCAATCGGCGATACCATCGGCATCCTGGCCGACAACTTGCGCCAGCGCGGGTCGGTGCTGCCCATCACCGCCCGTAACGCCACCAGGTGGGCCAAAGGCCTCAATCTACCCCGCGGCGGGGAAACCGTGCTCTACACCGGGCTGATGTTCCAGCTCATCCCCTACATCGAGGAGATGAGCCGGGCCGAGGAGAAGCTCGGGGATTCCTGGCTGGCCAACTTCACCGGACTCGGACGACAGGTGAACCGGGTGGTGAACATCTCCGCCTTCATGGCCCGGCCTTCCGCCCAGGTGCGGGCGGCCTATGACCAGGTCCTGGTCAACGTGGCCACGCTGTTGCGGCAGGCGGGGATTGATTATGGTTATCTCTATGAGAAGGAGCTCTACTCCGGGGCGCTGATTTACGACCTGGGGGTGGATGAGGTCCTGGAAAAGCACGCCCGCAAGGTCTACGGGGTTCTGAAGAAGCACGGGGTGAAAAAGGTCATCACCGTCGACCCGCACACCACCAACATGCTGCGCTCGGTCTACCCGACCATGATCGAGGGCTATGACCTGCAGGTGAAGAGCTACCTGGAGGTCCTGGCCGAGCAGGGGAGGAAACCGACGCAAACCTTGGCCGGCGAGGTGGCGATTCACGATTCCTGCGTCTTTGCCCGGTACGAGAACGTGATCGACCAGCCCAGGGCGCTGCTCGGTCAGGCGGGGCTGACCGTCAGGGAGCCGGAGGACGCCGGTAAGTTCACCTGGTGCTGCGGCGGTCCGGCGGAATCCCTCTACCCCAAGAAGGCCCTGGCCAACGCCCAAAAAAGGGTGGATCAGCTAAAACGGGCCGCTAGAGATGGGGTGACGATGTGCCCCATCTGTTATGTGAACCTGCAGAAGGCGGCCGGGGAGGCCATGCGTTTCCAGGATATCTCCCATTACTTGTGCCAGGCGTATGGGCCGAATAAGGAGATTGAGTAGGTTGGATAAGACCAAGAAAACGATCATCGTGTTCAGCGGCGACCTCGACAAGGCGATGGCGGCTTTCGTCATCGCCAACGGCGCGGCGGCCATGGGCGACGAGGTGACCATGTTCTTCACTTTTTGGGGACTGAACATCCTGCGCAAGCGTGAGAAGATCAAGGCCAAGAAGAGCTTTCTGCAGGGCATGTTCGGCCGGATGATGCCCCGCGGCGCCGGCCGGCTTGGCTTGTCTAAGATGAACTTTGGCGGCATGGGCGCGATGATGATGAAGATGGTGATGAAGCAACAGAACGTATCGTCGATGGAGGAACTGATCGCCACCGCTAAGGAGCAGGGGATCAAGATGATCGCCTGCACCATGTCCATGGACGTGATGGGCCTCAAGCGCGAGGAATTGATCGACGGCCTGGAGTACGCCGGGGTCGCGACCTACCTGGGGGAAGCGGACGAGGCCAACGTCAACCTGTTCATTTGACGGCCTGAGAGAATCGATGATATCGTTGATCACAAGGGGTCAGGGTGGGGTTGAATCGGCTCCACGACTGGTTCGGAGGTGTTTGCATGAAGCCGGGTGATTGTGACATCGTCGCCGATCTCGTGAAAGCGCTCACCAATCCCACCAGGCTGATGATCTTATGCGCGTTGAGCAGCGGGCAGGAGTTACGGGTCTCGGACATCGTCGCCAAGACCCGCACGAGGCAGGCCAACATCTCGTTTCAGCTTGGTCTCTTGCGTTCCAAGGGCATCCTCACGGCCAGGCGCGAGGAAGTAAACGTCTATTACGGCATCGCCGACCACCGGGTCCTCGAAGCCCTCGAGCTGTTGCTGGCGGTGGCCAAGGCCAACTACCTGAAGCCCGCCAGTTCGATGCCCAAGGACTGCAGGAGATGAGGCACAGGCCGGGCGGTGAACGAAATCGCTCGGCAAGCTGCAGGAGTTCGCCCGTAGGTGTCAAATACCAAGTAGCCAAAGGCGAGGACGGGGAGAAGTAGGCCGAAAGCCCTCCTCAAAGGGAGGGGGCGCCGTGGACTGGGAGCGCCCCCAGGAGTGGTCCGGTCGAAGTTCGCCCCCGAGCTTCTGGGTTGAAGGGCTGCGTCGCGGCCTGGTAGGCTCGGACGGTTTCCCCCGTTACAGGGAGGGGATATCATTCGGTATCCACCCAGGTGGTTTGCGGAAGCGTGGGCTTCCGTCCTAGGGACGGAGGTCCTTTGTTTTTTGACTTTCCCTTTTGCGGACGATAGTGTTTCCGCGGGGCCGCGGGCTGCGGGCCCCCGGCCAAGTGAGGAGGCATGGGGATGCGAGAGGAACTCAAACGAGTCAAGGACGAGGCCATGCGGGCCATCGAAGCGACGCCCACGGCCGCCGCTCTGCAAGAGCTGCGGGTCAAGTACCTCGGGAAGAAGGGGGCCCTGACGGGCATCCTGCGCGGCATGGGCGCCGTGCCGGCCGATGAGCGGCCGGCCCTCGGGCAACTGGCCAACGACACCCGCGACGCCATCGAGGCCAGGCTGGCCGACCGCACGGCGGCCCTGGAGACGGCGGAGCTCGACGCCCGCCTGCGGGCCGAGAAGGTCGACCTGACCCTGCCGGGGACCTGGCTGCCGCGCGGGACCGAGCACCCGATGTCGCAGGTCATCGAGGAGATCAAGGCGATGTTCGTCGGCCTGGGCTTCCAGGTCGTCGATGGGCCCGAGGTCGAGACCGATTACTACAACTTCGAGGCCCTTAACATCCCCAAGGACCACCCCGCCCGCGACACGCAGGACTCGTTCTTCATCACCCCGGAGATCCTCTTGCGTACCCAGACCTCGCCGGTGCAGGTCCGGACGATGGAGAAGCTGGCCCCGCGCCTGCCCGTCCGGATCATCACCATCGGCAAGGTCTATCGCCGCGATGAGGTCGACCCGACCCACGGCTCGGTCTTCTACCAGCTCGAGGGGTTGGTCATCGACCGCGACATCACCATGGGCGACCTCAAGGGGACGCTCACCATCATGGCCCGCAGCCTCTTCGGCGAGAACGTCCGTATCCGCCTCCGTCCGAGCTACTTCCCGTTCACCGAACCGAGCGCGGAGACGGACACCTCGTGCCCGGTCTGCGACGGTGCGGGCTGCCGCGTCTGCAAGGGCAGCGGCTGGATCGAACTCGGCGGCTCCGGGATGGTCCATCCGCGCGTGCTCGTCGCCGGCGGCTACGACCCCGAGGTCGTCTCCGGTTTCGCCTGGGGTTTCGGCGTCGAGCGCATGACCATGCGCAAGTACGGCATCGAGGACCTGAGGCACCTTTACTCCAACGACGTGCGCTTCTTGCGCCAGTTCTGAGACGGGGAGGAAGAGTCGATGCCGATGCTCGTTTCCTACCAGTGGCTCAAGGAATTTGTCCCCGTCGGCGACGTCGCCCCCGACGAACTGGCCCGGCGGCTGACCATGGGCGGGGTGACCGTCGAGAAGGTCATCCCGGTGAACCAAGGCGTCCGCGGGGTGGTCGTCGGCGAGGTCAAGGCCATCGAAAAACACCCGCAGGCCGACCGGCTGCTCGTGACCACGGTCGACGTGGCCGCGGCCGACGGCCGGCCCCTGACCGTCGTCACCGGAGCCTCCAACCTGACCGTCGGGTGCCGGGTCCCGGTCGCCGTGCACGGCTCGCGGTTGCCCGGCGGGCGGAAGATCGAACGCTCCAAGCTCCGGGGGGTGGCCTCCGGGGGCATGCTCTGTGCCTGGACCGAACTGATCGAGGGCGAGGGCCACGACGAGGACGAGGGCATCCTCATCCTCTCCGACGACGCGCCCCTTGGCGCGGATGTGGTGCCGCTCCTCGGTCTCGACGACCACGTCCTCGAGCTCGACCTGACCATCAACTACGCCTCCCACTGCCAGAGCATGATCGGCGTGGCCCGCGAGGCCGCCGCCATCCTCGACCGGCCGTATCAGGCGCCGCGGGTCTATGTCAACGAGGAAGGGATCAAACGGGCCGTCGACCTGGTCAAGATCGAGGTCTCCGACCCCGACCTGTGCCCGGCCTACGCGGCCCGGGTCATCAGCGACATCCGGCTCGGCCCCTCGCCCGAGTGGCTCCGGCGCCGCCTCGAGCGGGCCGGCATCCGGCCCATCAACAACATCGTCGACGTGACCAACTATGTCATGGTCGAGTACGGCCAGCCGCTCCACGCCTTCGACTACGACCAGGTGGCCGACCACCGGGTCATCGTCCGGCGCGCGCGGCCGGGCGAGAAGCTGGTCACCCTGGACGGGGTGGAGCGCGGGCTGGACCCGGACATGCTCTGCATCACCGACCCGGAGAAGGTCCTCGGCCTGGCCGGGGTGATGGGCGGGCTGAACTCCGAGGTCACCGCGACGACGCGGAACATCCTCCTCGAGTCGGCCAACTTCAGCGGGCAGAGCATCCGGCGGACGTCGCGGGCCCTAGGGCTGCGCTCCGAGGCCTCGGCGCGCTTCGAGAAGGGGCTCGACCCCAACGGCAACGTGCCCGCCGCCGACCGCGCCGCCATGCTCATCGAGGAATTGAAGGCCGGAGTGGTGGCCCCGGGCGTGGCCGAGTTCCGGGCGAGGCCCTTCCTGCCGGTGACCATCCGGCTGCGGCCGGAGCGGGTCAACAGCCTGCTCGGGACGAAGCTCTCGGTGGTCGACATGGCCCGCTACTTCAGGCGCCTCGGCTTCGAGACGGATGGGGTGGCCGAGGGCCGCAAACACTTCACCGTGACCGTGCCCACGCGGCGGCCGGACGTGAGCGAGGAGACCGACCTCATCGAGGAGGTCGCCCGGCTCTACGGGTACGATGAGATTACCACGACCCTGCCGCAGGGGGCCATCACTCACGGCGGCCAACCGGTTCTGGAGGAATGGCGGGTGCGGGCGCGGCGCGTCCTGGCCGGGGCGGGGCTGAACGAGATCCTCACCGACTCGCGCCAGACGCCCTTCGCCCATGGGGCCTCGCGCTGGCCGGCGCCGCCGACGCTGTCGCCCGAACAGGCGGCGGCCATCCCCGGGGGCATCCCCATCGCCAACCCGATGACCGTCGAGGAGAGCGTCCTGCGCAGCTCGCTGGTGCCGAAGATGCTCGAGGTGATGGCCTATAACGTGAACCGCCGCCAGACGGACCTCGGCCTGTTCGAGATCAACCGAGTCTACTGGGCCAAGCAGTGGCCCCTGACCGAACTCCTCGAGGAGCCCTTGATGCTGTGCGTCGGAGCGGTCGGCAAGTACGCCCCGAAGACCTGGAACCGGCCGGAGGAGGAGGCCGACTTCTTCTACCTAAAGGGTCTTCTCGAGCGGCTGGCCGACGGGCTCGGGCTGCGTCCGCCGCGACTGGCCCCATCGAACCTCGAGACGCTGCACCCGGCGCGGCAGGCGGCCATCGTAGCGGAGGCGGGGGAGGGCGCCGCGAACGGCGGCCCGAGCGGCGATGGCGCCAACGGCGGTGCAGGCGCGGACGAGCAGCCGCTGGGCTGGCTTGGCGAGCTGCACCCGCAGGTGGCCAAAGCCTATGAACTGCCCGGCCGTCCGCTCATCCTGGAACTGAACTTCGAGCGCTTCGTGACCCTCTCGAAGCCCCGGACCTACCGGGCGCTGCCGCCCTTCCCGCAGGTCGAACGGGACCTGGCCCTGGTCGTCGGGGAGGACGTCCCGGCCGAGCAGGTGACCGCGGCCATCAGCGAGACCGGCGGCGAACTGCTTCGCTCGGTGCGGCTTTTCGACCGCTACGCCGGCGCGCCGGTGCCCGAGGGCCACGTCAGCCTGGCCTACTCGCTGGTCTATCAGGCCGACCGGACCCTGACCGACGCCGAGGTCAACGCGGTGCATGAGAGGATCCTGGCGGCGTTGGCGAAACGGTTTGGAGCGAAGCTGCGGGGGTGAACGCCTGCGGGCCTGAACGCCTTGACAGGAAGAGACTCCCCACGGTAAAATGCCAATGGAGCTTTGTCGCCGCCCGTCTGGGCGGCCGCTGAAAGGAAGACCAACGATGGCGCTCAGTCCGTGCCTGATGCAGAAAGGGTTTCGAGGCTAAAGGGGTCGGTCTACCCTTTTGCCGCCGAAGCCAGTTGCATCGCACGGGAGCTGGGCGACAGGTATCCAGGCCACAAGGCCACGGGCGTACCCTGTCCGTGGCCTTCATGTGTCGCAGGCCCACCTCCCATGTTTGGACCCGGCGATGCCGAGTCCGCCCAGCGGGGAGGTTTCTTGTATGTCCATCCTGACCATCAACAACGTCAGCAAGTATTACGGGGCCCAGCGGGTCCTCGATAATGTCAGCTTCGCCATCGCCCGCGGCGAGCGGGTCGGCCTGGTCGGCCGGAACGGGATGGGGAAGACCACGCTCCTGCGGCTGATCATGGGCCAGGAGGAGCCCGACGGCGGGCAGATATCCATCGCCCATGGCACTCGCCTCGGCTACCTCGAGCAGGAGGCGACCTTCGACCCCGAGCGGTCGCTGGCCGGCGAGGTCGGGCGGGTCTTCGACCCGCTCCGGCTGAAGGAGCTCGAGCTCCGGACGGTCGAGGCCGAGATGAGCAGCCCCGAGGTCAACGCCGACCCGGACCGGTTGGAGAAGGTCATGGCCCGCTATACGCGGCTGACCCACGAGTTCGAGGCGGCCGGCGGCTACGACTACGAGGCCGAGGTCAAGGCGACCCTCGGCGGCCTTGGCTTCTCGCCGGAGGAAGGGTCCCTGCCGATGAAGGCCCTCTCGGGCGGCCAGAAGACGCGGGCCTTCCTGGCCCGGATGCTCCTGGGCCGGCCGGACCTCATGCTCCTCGACGAGCCCACCAACCACCTCGACATCCAGGCGGCCGAATGGCTCGAGGAATACCTGGCCGACTTTCCCGGAGGCATCCTGATTGTCTCCCACGACCGCTACTTCCTGGACGCCGTCGCCCAGAAGATAATCGAACTCGACGACACCGGGGTCTGCATCTACAGCGGCAACTTCAGCTCCTACGTGACCCAGCGCGAGGAGCGCCGGCGCCGCCAGGCCGAGGAGTTCCGGCGGCAGCAGGAAGAGATCGACGATCTCAAGGCCTACATCCGGAAGTACAAGGCCGGGAACCGCGCGACCATGGCCAAGAGCCGCGAGAAGCGGCTGGCCAAGATGGAACCGGTGGGGCGGCCGCGCACCCCGGTCTCGTTCAGGCTTCACTTCAACCCGGGCGAAACGGGCGGGCGAGAGGTCCTGAGGCTGCGCGGGCTGGGCAAGGCCTACCCCGGGCGCGAGCTCTTCCGCGACGTCGAGGCCACCGTGATGCGCGGCGACCGGGTCGCCCTCATCGGGAAGAACGGCTGCGGCAAGACCACGCTGCTGAAGATCGCCCTCGGCCTGGTCGAGCCGGACCGGGGCAGGGCCACCTTCGGCGGCGGGGTCGAGGTCGGCTACTTCTCGCAGGACATCGACGACCTCGACGACGAGAAGACCATCCTCGACGAGATCATGACCGCCAGCGGCATGCTGCCGGCCGAGGCTCGCAACTACTTGGGGCGCTTCCTCTTCCGCGGCGATGACGTCAACAAGGTCGTCGGCACCCTCAGCGGGGGCGAGCGGAGCCGTCTCTACCTGGCCAAACTGGTCATGGGCGAGGCCAACACGCTCCTCCTCGACGAACCCACGAACCACCTCGACCTGCAGTCCAAGGAGGCCCTCGAAGAGGCCCTCAAGGACTACGCTGGGACGATTATCGTCGTCAGCCACGACCGCTACTTCATCGACCGGCTGGCCACCCGGATCTTCGAGTTCGACAACGGCCGCATCGCCCAGTACCGTGGCAACTACTCGGCCTACCGGATGGAGAAGATAAGGCAGGCTCAGGGCGCGCTGGGCGGGGAGGCTCGTTCCATGGTCGCCGGCACGGGTCGGCCCGGGACCACCGGCGCCGCCGGCGGTCGGACTGGACCCAAGGGGAGGTCCGATCGCGCCGCGGGCCCGCAGTCCGCAGGCCGTGGCGGGAGCCGCGACCGCCAGCAGAAAGACCTCGAGCTGTCCATCCTGGCCATGGAGAAAGAGAAGGAGACCCTCGACAAAGCTATCAGCGCGCCGGATTTCTACCGGCGGGACGGCGCCGAAGTGCGCGACACCATGCACCGCTACGAACGGCTCATGGTCGAGCTGGACGAGGCCTACCGGCGGTGGAGCGAGCTGGTGGAGTCCAAGTGAGAAGGGTACCGAATGCCGACCGGAGCGCATCAGGAACCCAGCACCTTCAAGTGCTGGGTTCTTTCCTATCAGTGGCCAGTCTAGTGCTCAGTTGCATAAATCCGCGTAATGTTTCTTGAGGCCGACAGGCTTGACCTCCCGCTTGCGCCATTCGAAGGGCGCGGCGGTCTGGTTATGGGTTTGGACGAAACGGTCAATGGCTTCGCGCACCTGCTCGGGGGAGGTGAAACTGGCGCCCTTGATGGCGCGGCGGGTCAGGATGCTGAACCAGCATTCCACCTGGTTGAGCCACGAGGCGTGGGTCGGGGTGAAA
>JAJZPE010000102.1 GCA_021811325.1 Bacillota bacterium | reverse complement strand
CCATCGCCCCCGGGGCCGTGGCTGGGGGGGTGGCCGCCCTGCGGCGGGGCTGTCCGATCCTGACCGACGTCCGGATGGTCGCCGTGGGGGTGAGTAGGGACCTCGCTGGCAAGTTTGGCAACCCCATCGTCTGCCTGCTCGACGATGCCCGCGTCCCGGCCAAGGCCCGGGCCGAGGGGACCACCCGGGCCGTGGCCGCCGTCAGGCTGCGGGCCGCCGACCTTGCGGGGGCGGTGGTGGCCATCGGCAACGCCCCGACAGCCCTCTTGGCCCTCCTCGACCTGGTCGACGCCGGCGTCGGTGGGTGTCCGGCCCTCGTTGTCGGCATCCCCGTCGGCTTCGTCAACGCCGCCGAGGCCAAGGAGGAACTGGTCGGCCGGAAGGTTCCGTACATCACCGTTCGCGGCCACCGCGGCGGCAGCCCGCTGGCAGCGGCGGCGGTCAACGCCCTGCTCAAGCTGGCTACGGGCCTGGGCGGGCCCGGCGACCACTACCGGGAACGCGACCGCGCCGCGCCTGGGCCGGAGACCGGGGCGACGCAGGGGGAGGCGGGTTTGCACCATGATTGAGGAGAGGAAGGCCGGCGCAACGACGGGAGCCGGCCCGGGTGAGGGCGCTGGTGCGGGAGCAAACCGGCGCGACCAGAAGAAATTGCGGACTGGCTACACCACGGGGGCCAACGCCACCGCCGCGGCCCTGGCGGCGACCCGTGCCCTGCTGACCCAGACCAGGCAGGACCAGGTGACCATCCGTCTCCCCGGAGGCCGGCAGGCCATCTTCGCCTTGCACTCTTGCGAGTTTGGCCCGGACTTCGCCCGCTGCTCGTGCATCAAGGACGGCGGGGATGACCCCGACGTCACCCACAGGGCTGAGATCGGGGCAACGGTGACCTGGACGACGACGCCGGGTATTGTCGTGGCCGGCGGGCCGGGGGTGGGTACGGTGACAAAGCCCGGGCTGGGGCTGGAGGTCGGGGGGCCGGCGATCAATCCCGTTCCCCGTCGGATGATCGTGGGCCACGTCGGCGAGGCCGCCGGCGAGGTCCTGGCCGAGCGCGGCGACCGGGGCCTGCGGATCGAGATCTGGGTGACTCGCGGCGAAGAGTTGGCCAGGCGAACCTTGAACCCCCGCTTGGGCATCGTCGGGGGCATCTCTATCCTGGGGACCACGGGCATCGTCGTTCCCTATTCCACCGCGGCCTACCGGGCCACCATCACCCAGGGCATCGACGTCGCCCTGGCCCAAGGGGCCAGCCAACTGGTGTTCACCACCGGTGGGCGCAGCGAGCGGTTCGCCCAGGGCATCTTGAGGGACCTGCCGGAGGTGGCCTTCATCCAGATGGGCGAGTTCCTCGGCTGGTCCCTCAAGGAGGCCGCCGGTCGCCCCGGGGTGACCAAGGTCACGGTGCTCAGCATGGTCGGCAAGCTGTCCAAGGTGGCCCAGGGTCATTTCCTGCTGCACGTCAACAACTCTCAGGTCGCCCCGGCTTTCCTGGCTCGCCTTGCCGGGGAGGACTGCGGGGCGGCGCCCGCGGTGGTCGAGGAGATCGCCCAGGCCAATACCGCCCGGCACATCCAGGAGATCTGCCTCCGGGAGGGGCTGGACTGCCTGTTCCAGCGTCTGTGTCAGCTGGCGGCCCAGCGGATGCGCGAGGAGGTCAAGGCCCCCTACGCCATTGAGGCCATCCTCGTCGATTTCGACGGCCGGCCCCTGGGCGAAGCGGAGGTACCGGCCTGGTCGGCCGCGTCGACCGTGGAGATCGTCGGTATCCTGGACGATGGCCCCGACAGCCTGACCTTAAAGACCTTACGCCTCGTCGAGAAGGCGGAGGTGCTGGTGGGCGGCCGGCGCCACCTGGCCTTTTTCGCCGACCATCGGGCCGAAAAATGGCCCATTCGCGGCGATCTGGCCGACCTGGCCCGGCGCCTGGCGGAAGAGACGCGGCCGACGGTGGTTCTGGCCTCGGGGGATCCCAACTTTTACGGCATCGCCGGCTATCTCGCCACAGCCCTCGGCCAGGAGCGCATCCGTATCCACCCCAACGTCAGCGCCATGGCCCTGGCTTTCGCCCGCGTCAAGATCCCCTGGGACGGCGCGGTCCTCCATTCGGTCCACGGCCGGCCCCTGGATGGTCTGGCAGACTTGGTCCGTCGGGCCGATAAGGTCGGCCTGTTCACCGACGCGACCAACTCTCCCGACGCCATCGGCCGGGACTTGCTCGCCGCCGAGGTGGGGGGGTACCGGGCCTACGTCTGCGAGAACCTGGGTAGCGCCGATGAACGCGTGGTGGAAACGGACCTGGCTGGATTGACGCGACAGACCTGGGCGCCCCTTAACGTCGTCATTTTGGTCCGGGAAAGAGAGGCGACGACCTAGTGCGACACCCCTTGGGCATTCCGGACGACCGCTTCGAACAGCGCACCATCCGGCGGGGCCTCATCACCAAACAGGAAGTGCGGGCTGTAAGCTTGGCCAAGCTTGCCCTTCGACCGGGCGACATCGTTTGGGACATCGGCACGGCTACCGGTTCGGTGGCCATCGAGGCGGCCAACCTCGTCGGACCGGCCGGGTGGGTTCTCGCCGTCGAGAAAAACGCCGAGGATGCCGCCATCGCCCGCCGCAACGTGGAGCGCTTCGGGGCCACCAACGTCACCGTCGTCCATGGGCGGGCGCCGGAGGTCCTGACCGACTGGCCGGCTCCTGATGCCGTCTTTATCGGGGGTTCTTCGGGGTCCATGGCTGATTTGGTTCGCCTGGCGGCCGGCCGCCTCCGCCCCAGAGGGCGTTTGGTGGCCAACGTCGTCACCCTGGAAAATCTCCAGCAGTGCCTGGTCGCGTTGCGGGAAGTGGGCTGGCCGTCGCAGATCGTCCTGCTTCAGGTGGCCAGGTCCCGACCGATTCTCGATCTCACCCGGCTCGAGGCGTTGGACCCGGTCTACGTCGTCGCCGCGGTGCGCGATGAGGCTGGTGGGGAGGCGGCGCCTCAACCGGAGGGGAGCTCGGGGGCCTCCGGGCCCTCGGAAGATGACGTCCGCCGTTCTGGCGGTGGCTTGGGACGCTTCTACGGCCTCGGCGTCGGCCCGGGAGACCCCGAACTCATCACCATAAAAGCCCACCGGATCCTCGCCGCCTGTCCGGTGGTCGCCGTGCCCAAAGGACGCCGGAATGGCGACGGCTTTGCCTGGCAGGTCGTGCGCCAGTACGTCGACCCAGCACGGCAGGAGGTCCTCGAGCTCGACTTTCCCATGACCCGCGACCCGGCCCGGGTCGAGACGGAGGTCCGGCGCAACGCCCTGACTGTCCTCAGACGCTTGGAGGCGGGATTGTCCGTAGCGGCTGTCACCGAAGGCGACCCGTTCTTCTACTCAACCTTCGTCCATTTGTACGAACAGCTTCGCCAGGTCAACCCGGAGGTTGAGGTGGAGGTGGTTCCGGGGGTGTCGTCTTTCCTGGCTGCCGCCGCCCGGCTGGGTTTCCCCCTCGGGCTGCGCGACGACCGCCTGGCCGTCGTCGCCGAGGTGGGCGATGTCGAGGACGCGCGGCGGGTCCTGGAGGGTTTCGATACGGTGGTCTTCCTCAAGGTGAGCGCCTATTTCGATACGGTTTGGTCGGCCCTGGAAAGCCTCGGGCGTCTGGCCGACGCCCGCCTGGTGACCCGGGTCAGCGTTCCCGGACAGGAGCGACTCGTCCACGACATCCGGGGACTCCGCGGCCACGACCTCGACTACTTCTCGCTTTTGCTGGTGAGGAAAATCCATGATCGCCACCGGTAAGGTCTATTTCATCGGTGCCGGGCCCGGCGACCCCGAGCTCATCACCGTCAAAGGTCGGCGCCTGCTGGAGACAGCCGACGTCATCGTCTACGCCGATTCCCTCGTCAGCCAGGCCATGCTTCGCTGGGCGCGGCCCGGGGCCGAGATCCATGGCAGCGCCCGACTGACCCTCGAGGAGATCCTGGCCATCCTCGTAACCAGCGCCCGCCAGGGCAAGGTGGTGGCCCGGGTCCACACCGGAGACCCCTCGGTCTACGGGGCCATCTTCGAGCAAATGGCCGCCTTGAACCGCGAGGGGATTCCGTACGAAGTTGTCCCCGGGGTTTCCTCGGTCTTCGCCGCCGCGGCTGCCCTGGGTGCCGAACTGACCGTCCCGGGCCTGGCCCAGACGGTCATCCTGACCCGCCTGGAGGGCCGGACGCCGATGCCCGCCGGGGAAAAACTTCGAGGTCTGGCCGCCCACGGCGCCACCCTCGTCCTCTATCTCTCGGTGGGAATGATCGGTCGGGTCGCCGTGGAACTGGCGGCCGGAGGCTATGGCCCGGCGACGCCCGTGGCGGTGGTCCAGAAGGCGAGTTGGCCCGACGAAAAGGTCGTCCGGGGAACCCTCGGCGACATCGCCGACAAGGTCGGCGCGACAGGGATCGACCGGCACGCTCTGATACTGGTCGGACCGGTCTTTGACCCCGACCTGACCAGGCCCGGTGGCGGTGCCGGTAGCCACCGCTCGCGGCTCTACGACCCAGCTTTTGCCCACGGCCGCCGGCCCGGAGGGAAGGGGTCTTCGAGGTCATGACGGGGCTGTCCAACCTGGCCATCGTGGCCATCACCAGAGGGGGCGCCGCCCTGGCCGCCCGCCTTGGGCAGGCCTTCCCCGAGGCCGACCGGTGGGTGGCCGAGAGGTTCGCCGGCGAGGTCGCCTTCGACGCCTCCGAAGGGAGACGGCGGACCATTCCTTTCACCGGCTCGCCCGGACGGATTGTGCCGGCCCTTTTTGCCGATTACCGCGGGATCATCTTCCTGTTCTCCATGGGAGCGGTCGTGCGGATCATCGCTCCCCATCTTCGCGGCAAGCACATCGACCCGGCGGTGGTGGTGGTGGATCAAGGGGGCCATTTCGCCGTGGCCGTGCTGTCGGGGCACCTGGGCGGGGCCAACGAGCTCGCCCGACGCGTCGCCGACGCCATCGGGGCGCAGGCGGTCATCACCACGGCCTCCGACGTCCAGGGGACCATCGCCGTGGACCTGTTCGGCCGGGAGCACGGCTGGCGTATCGACGACCGTAGCTGGAAGCACGTCACGGCGGTCAGCGCCGCGTTGGTCAACGGCGAGCCTGTCGCCCTCTACCAGGAGGCCGGGGAACTCAACTGGTGGCCGGCGAATCGGCCCCGGCCGGCAAACCTCCGCCTCGTGGCCGAGCCGGCCGAAGGCGCCGGCGCCGCCGCGGCCCTGATCATCAGCGACCGGACCGACGTTTTCGAGACTCTGCCCTGCCCGACGGTGGTGTACCGGCCTCGTTCCCTGGCGGTGGGGGTGGGGTGTAACCGGGGCACACCCGCTGCGGAAATCGCTGCCGCCGTGGCCACGACCCTCGCGGATGGGGGCCTTTCGCCCCTGGCCGTGCGCAACTGGGCCAGCATCGAGGCCAAGGCCGACGAGGTTGGGCTGCTGGCGGCGGCCAAGGAGGCCGGGGTGCCGGTGGAGTTTTTCGACAAAGACCGGTTGAACGCGGTGGTCGTGCCCAACCCCAGCCAGGTTGCTTGGCGCTACGTGGGCGTCCAGGGGGTGGCCGAGCCGGCGGCCTTGGTCAGCGCCGGGCCGGGGGCCACGCTGGCTGTGGCCAAACGCAAATTCGCCAACTGCACCGTCGCCGTGGCCAGGACCCGTTGCTAGCAAGGACGTCATCAAGGAGGGGCTTTCGCCATGCACATCATGGAAGGTTACCTGCCCATCGAGCACTGTGTCGCCTGGACCGTCGCCGCCGCCCCCTTCGTCGCCGCCGGCGCCCGGTCCATTTCCAGACGGATGGAGGAAAACCCGCGAGTCAAGCTGCTCTTGGGGGTCACGGCGGCTTTCACCTTCACCTTGTCGGCGCTCAAACTCCCTTCGGTGACCGGTAGCAGTTCACACCCGACAGGCGTCGGTCTGGGAGCGGTGATCTTCGGCCCCGGGGCCATGACCGTGATCGGGCTGGTCGTCCTGCTTTTCCAGGCCCTCCTGTTGGCCCATGGTGGCATCAGCACCCTGGGCGCCAATACCTTTTCCATGGCCATAGTCGGACCTTGGGTCTCCTACGGGATCTATCGATTGGCCCGTCGGGCGGGTCTGTCGCTGGGGCCGGCCCTGTTCTTTGCGGCTGCCCTCGGCGACCTGGCTACGTATGTCACCACTTCCGTCCAGCTGGCCCTGGCGTTTCCGGATCCGGCGCGCGGCGTGGTCGGAGCGATGGTCAAGTTTATGGGAATATTTGCCATCACCCAGGTTCCCCTGGCCGCCAGTGAGGGTTTCCTGACGGTGCTGGTCATGAACCAGCTCATCGCCTATAGCCGGCCCGAGTTGCGCGACCTGGGCATCGTGACCAAGACCGAGACGGGGGGGATCGCGGAGTGAGGCGGCAGACGGTGCTGCTGGCGCTTATGACGGCGGTGCTCATAAGCTTGCCTCTTTGGCGCGCGGGGCTCCACGGTACGGGGGCCGAGACCTTCGCCGGCACCGACGGGCAGGCCCAGGAACTCATCGCCCAGACCCACCCCAATTACCGGCCATGGATCCGGCCCCTTTGGGAGCCGCCCGGTTCGGAGGTTGAGACGCTTCTCTTTTCCCTGCAGGCGGCGACCGGCGCCGGTGTCATCGGATACTACCTCGGCTTCGTCCGTGGCCGAGTCTCGGCCAAGAGATAGACGAGAGCATGCGCCTCATCGACCGTGTGGCTCACCACAACCGCTGGCGTCGGCGGCATCCCCTAGAGAAGCTGGTCTTGGCGCTCGGGATGCTCCTGCTGGATCTGGTCCTTCCTCCCTACCCGGCGGGGCCGATCATCGCCGCGATCATGCTCGCGGCAGCCATCGGCGGGGCCGGCGTGCCGGTGGTCGCCTACCTTCGGTTGCTCCTGGCTCCGGTTGGATTTGTCCTGGCCGGCGCCGCGGCGGTGATGGTCGGCGTGGCCGGGGAACCGGGTGTGGGGTGGCATCTCGTCCTGCTCCCGGCGGGAAGGATCATGGCCCTGAAGTTGGTCCTCCGGGCCCTGACCGCCATCGCCAGCCTGAACTTCTTGATCTTGACCACCCCAGTCGAGGATCTGCTGCCGTTGTTCCGTCGGTGGCGTGTGCCTGGGGCGATCGTCGACCTGATTCTGGTCACCTACCGGTTCTTATTCGTCTTTTCCGACACCCTGGAAGCCATGCGAACCGCTCAGGACATCCGTCTGGGCTACTCAAGCTGGCGGCGGACCTACCGTTCGCTGGCCATGCTGACGGCAGCCTTCCTCGGCCGGGTCCTCGACCGGGCGCGGCGCCTGGAGATGGGACTCGCCACCCGGGGGTACCGGGGCGATTTCCCCGTACTCGTCGACGAGGGCCGGCCTTCGTGGCCCGTCGTGGGCGGCATCCTGGCCTTGCAGTTGGCGACGGCTTTCCTCAGCCTTCATCTGAGCAGGTGAACCTCTTGTCCAAGCCCATTTTGCAGGCCCTCGGCCTGAGTTACCGCTATCCCGACGGAGACACCGTCCTCAATGACCTGACCCTGACCGTGCCCGACAACGGTCGCCTTGCCGTCCTGGGAGCCAACGGCGCCGGCAAGACCACCCTCCTCCTTCTTCTCAGCGGCGTCCTACGGCCGGACCGCGGCGAAATCCGTCTGGAGGGACGGCCCCTCGACTACAGCCGCCGAGGGGTGGGGGTTTGGCGGCAGGAGATCGGTGTGGTCCTTCAGGACCCCGACGACCAATTGTTCGCGGCTACCGTCTACCAGGACGTCTCTTTCGGACCGCTGAACCTGGGTCTGCCCTTGCCGGTGGTCCGGGAGCGCGTGGGGGCGGCCCTGGCCGCCCTGGACATAGCCGACCTGGCCGACCGTCCGACCCACGCCCTCAGCTTTGGGCAGCGAAAAAGGGTAGCCATCGCCGGGGTGCTGGCCATGGGGCCACGCCTCATGTTCCTGGACGAGCCGACGGCGGGACTGGATCCTCGAGGGACTCAGCAACTGTTGCTGACCCTGGAGCAGCTGCATCTGACAGGAACCAGCCTGGTGCTGGTCACCCACGACATCGACTTGGCCTATGGTTGGGCCGGCGAGGTCGCCGTGCTGAACCGGGGCACGGTGGCCCGACAGGGGCCCCCGGCGGAGGTCTTGATGGACCGGGCGCTGCTGGCGGCGGGCGGCCTGCGCCCGCCCTGGGTGCTCGAGGTCGGGTTCAGGCTTCGTGACCTGGGTTGGCTGGCCCCTGGCGTGGGCCTGCCCCGGACCCAAGGAGAACTGCTAGAGCGCCTA
>JAJZPE010000101.1 GCA_021811325.1 Bacillota bacterium | reverse complement strand
GGCCGCCGCGGCGTCGTTCATCCCCGAGGAGTTGCCCGGCGTGACCGTCCCGTCCTTCTTGAAGGCCGGGTTGAGGCGGCCCAGGCCCTCGAGGCTCGAGTCGGGCCGCGGGTGCTCGTCGGTGTCAAAGAGGAGCGGGCCCTTGCCCTTCCCCTGTGGGACGGGCACGGGCACGATCTCCTCCTTGAACTTCCCCTCGTGGATGGCGGCGACGGCTTTCTGGTGGCTGCGGAGGGCGAAGGCGTCCTGCTCCCCGCGGCTGATGCCATACTTGGCGGCGAGGTTCTCGGCGGTCAGGCCCATGTTCATCGCCCCGAACTTCTCCGGCGGCGCGGCCCGCTCCGAGTTGCGCACGAAGGGGTCGAGGAGCTGGACGTGGCCCGAGCGGAAGCCGAAGCGCGCCTCGGCGAAGTAGTAGGGGGCGCGGGTCATGCTCTCGGCCCCGCCGGCGACGACGATCTCAGCGTTCCCCGTCTGGATCTGCATGACCCCGTTGTTCACCGCCTGCAGGCCCGAACCGCACTGGCGGTGGACGGTATAGGCGGGCACGGTGATCGGGACGTCGGCCCAGAGGGCGGCCACCCGGGCCAGGTTCGGGGCGTCGTTGGTCTGCAGGACGTTGCCCATGATGACCTCGTCGACGGTGGCTGGATCGAGGTTCGAGCGGCGGATGGCCTCCCTGATCGCGATCGAGCCGAGAATCTCCGGCGGGATGTCCTTCAGGGCGCCGATGTAGCGCCCGGCCGCGGTGCGGACGGCGCCGGTGATGACGACATCCTCCACTCTCCCTTGCCTCCCTTTCTGCTGCGGTGTTATAATCTGGTCGAACTCTGGTCGAAATTGGATGCCCCCGAGGTGACCATGATGGACAGGCCCTTCGTCCCAGCCATTCAGGAACTCTTCCCCCGGGTCATGCGTTACCTCGAAGCTGAAGAGGTGCGCGAACTGACCGGCTTGGGCGTCACGCCCGGCCAGATCAACGCCCTCCTAGTGCTTTACTTCAGCGACAACCTGACCATGGGCGAGCTGGCCACGGAGATGTACCTCACGGAGAGCGCCTGCACCCGTCTCGTCGACCGGCTGGTCAAGATCTACCTGGTCCGCCGGCGCGACGACGAGAAGGACCGGCGCGTGGTCCGCGTCTCCCTGACCTCCTACGGTCGGCAGCTCGCCGAGCTGGTCAACGCCCGGCGCCAGCGGCGCTTCTCCGAACTGGCCAAGGGCCTCTCAGAGGAGGAGCAGGGTTTGCTCATCGCCTCGCTGCGGGCCATCCTGCGGGTCTTCAAGCAGCAGGAGTCCGAACGGGACCGCCACGAAGCCGAGGGCAACGCGGAAGCCGCGACGGCCAAGCCGCGCCGCCGCAACAACCACGTCAAAGAAGATTGACGAAGATTGACCGACCCGAGGGAACCGATTGAACCGGGCCCGGCTGGCGACCGCGAAAAGGCGGTCGCCGGCTTTTTTCCATTAATGCCTGGAAAGCGGCTTCACTCACCGGCCAACATGGCCTCGAGCACGGCCGCCGGGTCCTGCGGGACGACGAAGTCGGCCACGCTCAGGAGGCCGGCATCGGGCTTGTCGGTGATGGCCACGACCACCCGCGCCTTGGCGATGGCCGCGTTGTGCGTGGTCGAACCGTCGATCCCGAAAGCCAGGTACAGCTGCGGGTAGAGGTGGCCGGCCGAGGAGTCGACCAGCTGCGACGGCTTCGCCCAACCCAGGTCGACGGCTTCCTTGCTGGCCCCGACCACCCCGCCCAGCTTCTCGGCGAGGGAAGCGAGCTTGGCGAAGTTCTCGGCCGAGCCGAGGCCCGGGCCGCCGGCCACGACCACACGGGCCTGGGCCAGAGGGACCTCACGGGCGACCTTCTCGGCGGAGACGGGGTCCGGGTCCCGGCGAACCGCTTCGGGCAGCTCCAGGGAGCGGACCTGCCCGCGCCGGCCGGTATCGCGGCCGACCGCGGAGAAGGCCACGGGGTCGAGGGTGAAGACGGCCGTCTTCCCGGACGGGGTGACCCTGGTCCGGAAGCGGCCGGCGTAATACGGGCGGTTGGCGTCGACGGTCTTCTCGCCGTAGGCCGGCATCAGTTCGTCGGCCAGGGCCACGTAAGCCGAGCCGAGGGCGGCCGCGACCCGCGGGAGCACCCGCAGGGCGGTCGCCCGGCCCAGAGCGAAGACGGCCGACGGGCCCTCCCTCTTGGCCGCCTCGATGAGGAGCCCGGCCGGGTCGGCCGGCCCTTTGAGGACCAGCACCTCGTCGGCCCCGGCGGCGAAGAAACGGGAAGGGTCGGCGGGTTCGGCGGTGACGATGGCGGAAACGGTCGTCCCCTGCTCGTCGGCGACGGCCCGGGCGGCGGTGACAGCCGCCGGCGGCGTCCCTTCGGGCACAAAGACCCAGAGACCGCCGGCCTTGGCCCCGGCCCCTTCCCCGGCCATCTCGATGGCCCCGGTCGGGCAGGCCGGCACGCAGGCCCCACATTCGACGCAGCTCTCGGCGAGGACGGCCCGGCCCTCGACCACATCGACGGCGAAGAAGGCGCAGGCCTGGAGGCACTGGCCGCAGCCGTCGCACTTCTCGGCGACGACCTTGATCTTCTCGGGCATCTAGACCACCCGCCTTTCACGCAGGCGGCCGAAGAGGACCTGGACGGTCTCGGCCAGGCTGGACCCGGCGACCGCCTCTTTGCCCCGACGCCGCTGCTCGTTGGAGGTGACGCCGCGGGCCCTGAGCGACGCGGGCCGCGGGGCGATGTCGATGCTCTCGATGGGCGCCCGCATGGCCTTGGCCGCCAGCATCATGTTGGGCTTGCCGGGGGCGGGCGCGTCGGGGCCGACGGTGATGACGGCCGGCCCGTCCAGCTTGTATGTCGCCAGCAGGTCGTCCTGCCAGGCCTTGACGGTGAGGGCGCCGCCGCCGGCTTCGAGGGCGCGGACCCCGGTCACGACGGGCAGCCCGAGCAGTTCAGCGAGCATCGGTCCGACGGCCCCACGGCCGAACTCAGCCGAGGCCTGTCCGCAGAAGACGAGGACCTTGAGTGGTTCAGGAGCCCCTTCCCCACTCGGGGGCCCCGCGGTCGCCCCGTCCGGGACCCCGGCCAGCTTCCGGATGGCTTCGGCCAGCCCGGCGGCGACCACCAGCGGGTCGACCGCGGCAGCCTCGTCGATGGGCTGGGCGATCCGCACGGCCCGGTTGGCCCCAAAGGCCAATCCCTGGCGGAAGACCGACTCGTCGGCCGCCGGGAACCAGCCCAGGGCGACGACCTCATCGGCCCCGGCCTTCTTGGCCATCTCCAGGGCCGATCGGTCAAGGGCCGGTAGCTCCCGCTGGGCCTCGGAGGTGTCCGGGGCCCCCATGGACCAAAGGATGTTCCAGGTGGAGAAGGACACAGATAAACAGACGAAGGCCTTCACCGGCTTCGCACCCCCCTCACGTCATTGCCGGAACACTTGCGTCATCCCACCCCCGCGCGGTCCCTTACTTGCCGGACCTCAGCAGTTCGCGGGCGATGACGAGGCGCTGGATCTCGTTGGTGCCCTCGTAGATCTTGAGGATCCGGGTGTCGCGGTAGGCCCGCTCGATGCGGTACTCCTTCATGTAGCCGATGCCGCCGTGGATCTGGACCGCCTTGTCGGCCACGTGGTTGGCCATCTCGCTGGCATACAGCTTGACCATGGCCGCCTCGCGGGTGACCTTCTGGCCCTGGTCCATCTTCCACGCGGCGTTGTAGGTCATCATCCGGGCGGCGTAAATCTCGGTGGCCATGTCCACCAGCATCCACTGGATGGCCTGGTTGTTGGCGATGGGCTGGCCGAACTGCACCCGCTGGTTGGCCCACTGGATGGACATCTCGAGGAGCTTCTGGGCCCCGCCGACGGCCCCGGCGGCGAGCCCGATGCGGCCGACGTCGAGGGCCTTCATGGCGACGACGAAGCCGGCGCCGAACTCGCCGAGGACGTTCTCGGCCGGGACTTCCATGTCTTCGAAAATGAGCTCGGCCGTGTGCGAGCCGCGGAGGCCCATCTTCTGGTCGATCTTGCCGACCTTGAACCCGGGGAAGTTCTTCTCGACGATGAACCCGGTGATGCCGCCGCGGGCGCCGAGCGACTTGTCGGTGACCGCGTAAACGACGATGACGTCGGCGATGTTGCCGTTGGTTATCCACTGCTTGCTGCCGTTGACGATGAACTTGTCGCCCTTGCGGACGGCCGTCGTCTGGAGGTTGGCCGCGTCGGACCCGGCGTTCGGCTCGGTCAGGGCGAAGGCGGCGATCTTCTTGCCGGCGCACAGGTCCGGCAGGTACTTCGTCTTCTGGTCCTCGGTACCACCGAGGTAGATGGACATGGCGCCGATGCCGGTGTGGGCCCCGATGAGGTTGCCGAACGGCGCCGCGCCGCCCAGCTCCTCGAGGACCAGGCAGTACCCGAGCTCGCCGATGCCCACCCCGCCGTACTTCTCGGGGAACGGCAGGCCGAAGAAGCCCATCTCCCCCAGTTCCTTGATGAGCTCCGGCGGGATCTCGTCCTCTTCCTCGATCTTGTCGACGACCGGCATGATCCGGTCGTTGAAGTAGTCACGCGCCGTTCGGCGCACCATCTCCAGGTCTTCCGGGATGGTGAAGTCCACTTCGGTCCCCCCTATCTCAGCTATTTGGTCGGACCGCTCTCATTTCCCCTTGAACTGCGGCTTGCGCTTCTGGAGGAAGGCGGTGATGCCCTCGGCGGCGTCCTCCGTCTGGAAACACTCCACGGAGGCCCGGAACTCGATGTCCATGCCCTCCTCGATGGAGGTGTCGAGGCCTTGGAAGACGGCCTTCTTGATGTTGGCCATGGCGATTGGGGCCTTGGTGGCCAGCATCCGGGCGACGTTCTTGGACTGGGTGAGGAGCTCGCTGTCGGGGACGACCTTGTTGACCAGGCCGACGCGCAGGGCGTCCGGGGCCTTGATCATGTCGCCCGAGAGGAGCAGCTCCATCGCCTTGGTCTTGCCGATGAGCCTGGGCAGGCGCTGCGTGCCGCCCCAGCCGGGGATGATCCCGAGGTTGATCTCGGGTTGGCCGAAGCGGGCGCTCTCGGCGGCGATCCGCAGGTCGCAGGACATCGCCAGCTCGTTGCCACCGCCCAGGCAGACCCCGTTGATGGCGGCAATGACCGGCTTCGGGTAGGTCTCGATGTCGGTGAAGAGCCTCTGCCCGTTCTTGATCTGGGCGAAGGAAGCCTCACCCGGCTCGCCCTGGCCGGCGCCGAAGGACGAGATGTCGGCCCCGGCGATGAAGGTGTACTGGCCGGCGCCGGTGATGATGATCACCCGGGCGCCGGCGTCGTCGCGGAGTTCCTTGAAGGCCTGGGTCAGCTCGCCGATGGCCTCGGGGTTGAGGGCGTTGACCGGCGGCCGGTTGATGGTGATGATCGCCAACGGGGCCTCTTTCTCCAGGATGATGGTGTTGAACGCCATGTTCTGCCTCCTTACTGCGGCTGGCCGCCGGTGTACTCGTAGAACCCCTTGCCCGTCTTGACCCCGAGGTGGCCGCGGGCCACCAGGTCGCGCAGGCGCGGGGAGATGTAGAAGCGGTTCTCGCCGTACTGCTTCTGGAGGGCTTCCATCTTTTGCAGGACGACGTCGAGGCCCATCTGGTCGGCCATGGCGAAGGGGCCCGCCGCGTAGCCGGCGCCGGCCCGCATGGCCAGGTCGATGTCCTTCATCCTCGAGATGCCCTCGTCCAGGAGACGGGACGACTCGGCGAACGACGAGAGCTGGGCCCGGTCGAGGAGGAGCTGTTCATCCTTGGGATCCATTGTTCTCCCTCCCTAACCCGTGTAGTTGTAGAAGCCCTTGCCGGTCTTCGTCCCGAGGTTCCCCGCCTTGACCAGGTCGACCAGGCTCCTGGTCGGGGTGAAGCGCTCACCGTAGGCCTTCTCCAGGGTGTAGGCCACGTCGAGGGCGATGTCCAGGCCCAGGGTGTCGCTGAGGCTGAAGGGCCCAATGGGCACGCCGCCCTTGGCCTTCATCAGCTCGTCAACTTCGGAGTAAGGCGTGTTCGTCTCTTCCTGGAACTTGAGGACCTCAGTCATCGAGGCCATCAGGACCCGGTTGACCAGGAAGCCGGCGCACTCCTTGACCCGCACGGGCAGCTTGCGTAGGCTCTCGGTGAACTCGACGGCCGTGTCCATGGTCTCATCACTGGTCTCACGGCCGGCGATGACTTCGACGAGCTTCATCACACTGGCCGGGAAGAAGAAGTGCAGGCCGACCACGCGCGGTGCGCGCCGTGTCGCCGCAGCCATCTCCGAGATGGACAGGGCTGAGGTGTTCGAAGCCAGGATGGTCGTGGACGGGCAGACCTGGTCCAGCTCGGCGAAGATCTTCTTCTTCAGCTCCATCTTCTCGGGGACGGCTTCGATGACGATGTCGACGTCCTTGAACTCCTTGTAGTCCACGGCCGGAATGACCAGGGCCAGCTTGGAGTCGGCCTCACCCTGGCTCATCTTGCCGGACTTGACCCGCCGGCCATAGATGGCCTTGATCTTTTCCATGCCCCGGTCGACGAACTCCTGGTCGACGTCCTTGAGGACCACCGGCAGGCCGCTCCAGGAGATGACCTGGGCGATCTCGGCGCCCATCGTCCCGGCGCCGATGACGGCCGCCTTGAAGATGTACAAGTCGCGAACCTCCCTTTCTTGCGGAATCCCGCGTCAGTTCTCGGGCAGCTCGAGGATGACCGTACCGCCCTGGCCGCCGCCGATGCACATGGTCGCCGCGCCGTACTTGACGCCGCGCCGCCGCATCTCGTAGGCGAGGGTGTTCACCAAGCGCAGGCCGGTGGCCCCGATGGGGTGGCCGAGGGCGATACCGCCGCCGTTAACGTTGGTGATGTCATTGGAGAACCCGAGCTCCCTCTGGCAGGCCAGGTACTGGGCGGCGAAGGCCTCGTTGAGCTCGATCAGGCCGAGGTCCTTCATTTCCAGACCGGCGTTCTTCAGCGCCTTGCGGGTCGAGTAGACCGGGCCGATGCCCATGATTGTCGGGTCGACGCCGGCGTAGCCGTAGGACTTGACGTAGGCCAGCGGCTTCTTCCCGAGTTCCTTGGCCTTTTCCTCACTCATGATGATGACGGCGCCGGCGGCGTCGTTCATCGGGCAGGCGTTGCCCGGCGTGACCGTGCCGTTCTTCTCTCGGAAAACGGTCGGATAGAGGGCCAAGCGCTCCAGCGACAGGCCGGCCTGCGGGCCCTCATCGTTGACCACGAGCTCGGGCTCGCCGCGCTTCTTGGGCACGCTGACCGGGACGATCTCGTCCTTGAACTTCCCCATCCGCTGGGCCATGAATGCTTTCTTATGCGAAAGCACGGCCAGCTCATCCTGCTCCTGGCGGGAGATGCTGTACTTGTCGGCGAGCCGCTCGGCCGTCTCGCCCATGATGATGTTCGGGAACGGGTCGATCAGGCCCGCCCAGATGGAGTCCTCGAAGGTGGTGTGCCGCAGGCGCAGGCCCCAGCGGGCGCCATAGACCATGTACGGCGCGCCGGACATCTGCTCGACCCCGCCGGCCAAATAAATATCACCAGCTCCGGCCTGAATAGCCTGGACGGCACTGGTGATGGCTTGCAGCCCGCTGGCGCAGTTGCGCTGGACGCTGAAGGCAGGAACTTCGAACGGCAGACCGGCAAAGAGAGCGATCTGCCTGGAGACATTGGCTTCCTTCGGGGGCATGCCGCCGCAACCAAAGACGACCTCGTCGATCTGCGAGGGTTCAATCTCCGCCCGCTTGATGACCTCTTTCGTGGCCACCACGCCGAGCTGGGTTGCCGTCATGTCGCGAAAAGCCCCGCCGAAGTTGCCGACTGGGGTCCGGCAGGCCGCGGTGATTACACATCTTCTCACTGCTGCGTTGCTCCTCCTCCCTGTGGCTTGGGCAGAGACCCGCGTTTTGGCCGGCTATCACCCCCTGTGTCGGCTGGGGCTGCGGTTTCAGTTTTGAGGGAAACTGTAAATCGTGAGCAAAGTCAGTCTAATTGGATGGTATCACCTTGAAGCAACCTTTGTCAACGAAAGAGGTTGCAGCCGGAAAATAACCTTTGGAACAAGTATATTCTGTTGGAAGAAGCCATAGAAGTTTGGAAAGGACCCCGAAACTCTGGCAAGTATCGCCAAGCCCCGGCAGGAGCGACCGGCCCCCCCGGAGTAGTACCGTGCCAAGCGGTCCCGCACCTGACGCCGCTACGAGGAGGGATGCCCGATGCCCGCCCGGCTGACTCTCACGCCCTTCGGGCCGCAGCACGTC
>JAJZPE010000100.1 GCA_021811325.1 Bacillota bacterium | reverse complement strand
CTCGCCAGTCATCTGTTCACTGGAAAGCGGTCCCGTTACCAGTTGAGAAGTCTTTCGCTTCGAGGGCAAATCCTACACCTGCCATAGGTAGGTCCTTGGCGAAGAGCCGCTACCTTCTATTCTTGGCAATGCCGCTGTTGAGATGACCTTGAAGAGGTCCTTCTCGTCAGGGTCGCGGAGTGACTCAAGAACCCGTCCGAACATGTATGCATCAGGGCGATTGGTCTTTTCCTGGCGCATTAACAATTCGGCCAGTATGACCAGGAACTGAACGCTGAAGTACCCATGTTGGTCAAGAGTGGCGAATTCGGCGGGGTAGCTCTGTGCATAGTGAAGAGACAATCGCTCTCTTTCAGTTCGGTCACGGATCGGCTTCGTTTCTCCCCAGGCCGCCAGGAGATAGTCGAGCAGTTTGCGAGTGACCTGAAGGTTCCCTTGCTTTTTGAGTAGAACGTCGACCGCCCAATGTATGTGCTTCGGTGTCCGTTCGCGAGCTCCTTTAGCTCCGAGTTTATACTTAACCACGATGTCCAGGTCGCTCAATCTGCCGGGATAAACAGAGACAGTAACGCCGTTCTCTAGGGTGAATTTGGTTAGGGGCTCAGGCCGGGCGCTCATAGGTTCGCCGCCCTGTCCTTCAGGTAAAGGGCAAAAGCCTTCATGAAGTAGAACGCGTAGTTCTTGTTGGAGATGACCCTGCCGACAACATCGGAGTGAATGGGGTGGTAGGGTTTTGAGTCCTTTGTCCTCACCTGGATGTAAAGGCCGTTGGCAGTGTGGACATTTCCGTCACCGCTCAGAACATCATCTCTGATCTTCTGAGTAATGTCGAGCCAGTCTTTTTCAAGTTGGATAAGGAGATATGAGAACTCGGCACTCTCCAATTCCGCATGGCGGTAAGGTAGGAACATCCAGTCCTTTTCGGGACCCTCTTTGCAGACTGGGAGGTAGAGCAGATTCCTTATCTTGGAGTACAGGAAGCTGTCCCGAAACGCCACTCCCCGTAAGAGGTCGTCGATATGACTGCTGATTTGGGTTATGAAGACAGTCTCGCGTGGCCTGCCAGTGGAATCTACCTTGTTTGTCTTCAGTTCACCATCTTCGAAGTCCAGATGGCCGGAACTGTTACGAAGCCCGATTCTTCGCTCCAAGAGCTGTCCAACGCGACCTTTGTTGGTCCGAAGGTCAGTTAGTTCTTGGGGGTCCAGGTACGTCCCAAATCGTTTACCGACCAGAGGGTTGATCTTGGGGATGGCGTCAACGAGCTTCACGGCTAGCCCACCTTCTCTGACCGCTCGAACTTATCAAGCATTCGTTACTTACCAGGAGTAACCTTTGGAATGGTCTGGAAGTGTTCCTAACAGCATTCACTGAGGTGAGGCTCTACCATGATCCCTGGTCTAGGCGACGTGTTGGGGTCTAATGAGACTGTGGCCCTGGCAACGTTGGTCGTCGGCAAAGGTTCCATTCCGCGCTCTTTGGGCACCAAGATGGCCATCCGTGCCGGTGGTCGACACTTGGGAACAGTGGGCGGAGGGTGCAGTGAAAGCGAAGTGATACGAGCGGGCTTGGCCGTGCTTGATAGCGGAAAGCCCCGGGTGATTAGGGTTGAGTTGGTTGAGGATGTCACCGAAGAAGCTCAGGCCGCATGCGGGGGCACAATGGAGTTTGTAGTGGCACCATGGGGGTCTGAGCTGTTACCGATCATCACAGTCCTACAGGACGCCATCTCAGAGCGGCTGGGGGTCCGATTGGTGACCTGTCTCGATGGCAATCACCTTGGAGCCGAGATCGCCATTAGGCAAGATGGCAGTTTTCAGGCCGTGGGGTTACCTAAGGACATCGCGTTCGCATTAGTACGGTCACTATTGAACATGGAGGGTGGAGTGCAGAGGGCTTCGGCGACTAAAGCCCCCCGGCCTGGGGCTTCAGCGCGCAGGCTCGACCTCGCTGTTGATGGCGACAGCCATCGGGTGCTCGTCGAGGAGTTGGCACCTCCACCCGTCCTGCTGATTTGTGGCGGTGGGCACATCGCTCTGCCTTTGGCCAGGCTCGGCAAACAACTTGCGTTTCGAGTAGTGGTAATCGATGACCGTCCGTCATTTGCCAACAAGGGGCGGTTTCCAGAGGCGGATGAAGTCATCTGTTCCGGGTTTAGAGATGCCCTTCTAGGGTACCCGACTGACGGGCAGGTGCATGCGGTCGTAGTGACTAGGGGCCACCGCTATGACTACGAGTGCGTCAAGGTGCTCATTGGACGGGGGCTCGGGTACTTGGGGATGATCGGTAGCCGCCGGCGTGCGGCGGGCACGTTGTCGCTGTTGCGTGAGGCTGGCTTGCCCGCGGAGTTTCTAATGCAACTCCATTCGCCAATTGGTCTCGATATTGGCGCGGAGTCACCAGAAGAGATCGCGGTATCTATTCTCGCGGAGATAATCCTGGTTATGCGCGGGGGAACCGGCAGACCCATGAGCCTTGCTCAGCCCCCGATGCCAGGTCATCACAGCTAGGGTGATCTTTGGAGGCTACGTCATCACATGGGCATCAACCTCAGTTCGAAAGGCATCAAAGACGTTGCGGTGACAGTCCTCGGGTCCGGGGACTTGGCCACGGGAGTAGCGCATCGGTTGTACCGGGTTGGCTTCCGTCTCATGCTGACCGAACTGCCCGAGCCACGAGCCGTCAGGCGCACTGCGGCTTTCTCCGAGTCCATTTTCCGGGGCAGCGTGACGGTCGAAGGAGTGACTGCCGTTCATGCTGCCTTGGCGGACATTGCGGCGGAAGCGGCTGCGACCAATGGTGAACGCTGGGGCGGTCCGGCGATCGAAGGCAAACGGCAGCTCGACGGGTCAATTCCGGTCGTAATAGACCATGATGGCACAATCGCGGCCGCCTTGAACCCAGAAGTCTTAGTCGATGCCCGGATGGCCAAGAGGAACCTCGGAACTCGAATCACGGACGCTCCCGTTGTCATTGGGTTGGGCCCCGGGTTTACGGCTGGTGTCGATGTTCACGCCGTAGTTGAGACAGCCCGAGGTCACTACCTCGGCCAGGTCATCTATCACGGTCGCGCACAAGAATTCACCGGCGTGCCGGGGGAAGTGGGCGGATACACGGTCGAGCGACTTTTGAGAGCCCCTATGGATGGCACGCTGAGGACCATGGCCGAAATCGGGAGCAGGGTGGCTACTGGGCAAGCGGTGGCCGTGGTAGCCGCCGGAGCCGAGCGCATGCCGATCAAGGCGGCAATCCCGGGGATTCTGCGGGGTCTGTTGCGTGACGGGGCACCCGTCTCGAAGGGCCAGAAGATCGGCGATGTCGACCCGCGCTGCGATCCCGAGGCCGTGTGGCACATCTCCGATAAGGCCCGGGCGGTCGGGGGCGGGGTCCTCGAAGCCATCGTGTGCTTGCTCTGGGGCAGGCCCCCGGTCGCCCCGGCCGGCACGAGCGACGCCGTCGGCGGCGGGGAAGTGGGGCGCGAACCCAAGTGAAGGCAAGGACGGTTAGGGCAGAAGACGCAATTGGCCTGCCGCTCGCCTATGACCTGACCGAAGTCGTGCCTGGCGGCCGCAAAGGGGCGGTCCTCAGGCGCGGGCATGTCATCAGGGATGAGGACCTGGAGACCCTTCGCCGCATCGGTAAGTCGGTCGTCAAGGCGCTCGAACTGGAGCCCGGCGAGGTCCACGAGGATGACGCTGCCCTGCGACTGGCGCGGCTCGCGGCCGGGACCGGGCTGGAGATCGACATGCCGGGTGAAGCCTGGGCGGACGTCCGCTCGACCGGGGACGGGCTACTGAAGGTCGATGCCGGGCGATTGCTTCGGGTCAACTCCATCGGCGAGCTGCTGGTGGCGACGCGGGTTGACAACACCCCGCTGAAGCGTGGGGAGCTCGCGGCCAAAGTCAAGGTGCTGGGACTGGCCGTGGATGAGGAGCGGCTGGCGGCGGCCGAGCATATTGCGGCCGGCCGGCCGTTGTTGCGCATCGTGCCCTTCCGCCGGCTCAGAGCCGGCATCGTCGTCACCGGTCGGGAGGTCTACGAGGGGCGGGTCAAAGACGCCTTCGGTCCGCTGCTGCGGGAGCGGCTGGCGGCCTATGGCAGCGAGGTCACGCGGGTGGACATCGTCCCCGATGAGGCGGCAGACGTGGCTGCCGGCGTCCGCAGGATGCTGGAGGCCCACTTGGAGCTCATCCTCGTAACTGGTGGGATGTCCCCGGACGACTCAAGCCCGGATGGCATTCGCCAGGCGGGCGCGGAGGTCTCGTTCTACGGCGCGCCGGTCTCGCCGGGGGCGATGACCCTTATCGCCTACGCGGGTGAGACGCCGGTGGTGGGGGTCCCGGCCGGGCTCTTGACCGGTAAGCGCGGGCTCTTCGACCTCATCCTCCCGCGCCTCCTCGCGGGGGAGCGGCTGGGGCCCGAGGATGCCGCGGCCTATGGCTACGGGGGGCTCCTGGCGTGAAACCGCAGGGGACCGGGCTGGTCGAGGCTCTTAACGTACGCCCAGGGGATGTCGTCTCTTTGGTGGGGGCTGGTGGGAAGACCAGCCTCCTTTTCGCATTGGCTGCCGAAGCGGCGGAGCGTTGGGGACCGGCGGCGGTCGTAGCCACGACCACAACGATGATGCTCGAGCCTGCGGTTGAGGACCTCCCACGAGGGTTCGCCGGCGAAGGCTCGCCGCGGGGCTCACGCCTTGAGCCGCGGCTGATCTTGGTTGACGATCTCGACGCTGCCGTCAGGGCTGTCGAGAGCCTCCGGTCAACTGGGGCTCCGGGGGTTAGGGAACCCCGGGGTGACAGACCCAGCGACAGACGATCCAGAGGACTCCTCGTATTGGGTACGCGCTTTGTTGGAGAATCCGTCGGCCGCCGCAAGTTCGCGGGCATCCCGCCGGAATGGGTCGACGAAATCGCCAGGCGCTTCCCGGACCTGGTGTTGCTGGTCGAGGCGGATGGGGCCGCCCGCAAGCCTCTCAAGGCTCCGGCGGCCCATGAGCCGGTCATCCCGGCGTCATCCACCGTCGTCCTGACTGTGGCTGGGCTCGACGCCCTGGGCATGCCCCTCGACGCCGAGCACGTCCACCGGCCGGAGCGCCTGGCCCAGTTAACCGGGCACACGCCGGGGAACCCTGTCACGTCTGATGTTATTGCCACCGCCTTATGGCACCCTGAGGGCTGCGGCAAGGGGAGCCCCCAGGGTGCGGCCGTGGTGCCGGTCATCAATAAGGTCGACCGCCCAGAGCAGCTCCCAGTGGCCCGGGGCGTTGCCCGCAAGCTGCTTGAGC
The DNA here is from genome assembly GCA_021811325.1 of Bacillota bacterium. Taxonomy (GTDB): domain Bacteria; phylum Bacillota; class Sulfobacillia; order JAJYWN01; family JAJZPE01; genus JAJZPE01. The sequence continues at coordinate 3,095 of JAJZPE010000100.1, read as the reverse complement.
GGGGCGCCCCGCGCGTCCTCCTGACCTCGTGCCACACCTGGCCAGTGGTCGTGGAGGCCGTGGCCCCCACGCCGGGGGCGGCGGTCACCACGCCAAAGGCCGCACCTGCCGAAGGGGCCCCATCCGTTGCCGCCATCGTCCTTGCCGCCGGAGCCTCGACCCGCATGGGGGCCCCGAAGCAGTTACTCCAGTGGGAAGATGAGCCCCTGGTCGTCCGCGCGGTCCGGCAGACCCTGGAGGCCCGTGTCGCGCCGGTCGTCGTGGTCCTCGGCCACAAGGCCGACGAGATAAAGCCGCTCCTCGAACCGCTGCAACGGCGGGCGAGAGAGCGCCTGTGGGTCACCGTCAACCAGGACTATCTGGAGGGCGGGCAATCATCCTCGGTGCGGGCCGGACTGGCCGCGTTGGCGGCCGCCGACCACGGGCGGGCCCGGGCAGTAGTCTTTGTCAATTGCGATCAGCCGCTGCTCCGGGCGGAGCACATCGATACCCTTGTCGCCCGCTTTGAGGCGGCAGGGGCCGGCGAAGGCCGGTCGGCTCCGGAGGGCGCCATCGTCATCCCGGTCCACGACGGCCGGCGCGGCCACCCGGTCCTCTTCGGTCGCGGCTTCTTCGGCGAACTCGCCGGGGTGACGGGCGACGAGGGCGGGCGTTCGGTCATCCGCCGTCACCCGCAGGCTGTCATCGAGGTGCCGTCCGACTGGGCGGTGCTGGCCGACGTTGACTCGCCAGAGGACTTCCGGGAACTCGAAGGGAAGGCCAAGCGGGGCCTTGAATAGGGGATGGCCTGGGGGATGGGGTGCTGCCAGCAGCAGGCCCTGCCCTTGCACCAACTCCTGACCCGGCTTGGGTTCAGTCGGAGCCGGTCTACGCTGTCCGGGTCTTCTTCCCGCCCAAGGTGGTCCACGGATCCAGGAGCCCGTGGACGTCGGCGGTCACGCCTGGCTGCCGGTCACGGTCGCCGGGGAGGAGCGTGACGTCTGCCCGAGGCACGTGGCCAACGAGCCCGGCCGGGTCCACTTCCAGACCCTCTCTATCCTATAATGAAATCACCTCGTATTGAGCACTCAACTGAATCAGGGTTCCCATCGACGACATCTTGCCGACGGCAAGCTTATCCTCAAGGTCAAGCCACTCAACACAAGTCCGGCAGCAGAGAATCTCCACCCCGGACTCCTCAAGCCGCCTCAGGTGCTCGATGACCTTGGACCCCTCCGCCGCCAGATTGACCCCGCCGTTGGCCAGAAACATAGCTTTGGGTTTCTCCGCAGCCTCCCCGAGTTGCCTCAGGAAGTTGGCCATGAGGAGCCGTCCCAGCTCCTCCTGTCCCCGGCCGATCCCATCAGCGCCGATGAAGAAGACCTTGTCCTTCAAAGCCTTATCCCTCCTGCTTAGCCATCCGTTCCTAACTGCCCTTGCCGAACGGGACCACCGTCATCCGTCCTGAACTTGCCCCCAAGCTCACCCCGGGACATCCGACCCCGCGACGGCTCGTCTTATGTAACAAACCCGCTCAAGCGGGTGCTGCCTGGCTCAAAGCCAACTGGCGCACCCGCGGTCCAGGTGGAGGATGGCCTTGCCCAAGGTCTTGGCCTCAACCCTATCGTGGGTCACCAGGACAAAGGGTATGTCCCGGTGCCTTTGCAGGTCCAAGACCTCGGACCGGACCGTCAATCGTGATTCCTCATCCAGGGCCGACCAGGGTTCGTCCAGGAGCAAGAGGTTCGGTTGTACGACCAGGGAGCGGGCTAGGGCCACTCGCTGCTTCTCCCCTCCGGAAAGCTTGGCCGGATATCTTTCCGTCAAATGGGTGAGGCCGAACGATTTCAGGATTTCGTCAACGCATGGCCCGCTGGACGGGTCACCGTCCTTCCGGCGAGGATGGAGGCCATAGAGGACATTCTGCCTCACGGTCAGGTGCGGAAACAACGCGTGGTTTTGGAAGACATAACCAATCCGGCGCCCCTGGGGCGGCACATTGATTCCCAGGTGGGAGGCGAAGAGGGCTCTTCCGTTGAGCTCGATATGCCCCTCATCGGGCCGGTCGAGACCGGCCAGGCAATTCAGGAGGGTCGTTTTCCCCGCTCCCGAGGGCCCGTAGATGACTAGGGTACCTTCATGGAAGGCGAAGCTGACCTCCAGGGTAAAGTCGGGGAGCTTTTTCCGGAACGAAGCCACCAGCATGGTCGACCTAACTCCTCCAGAAGCCCGCGCGCCGGCCTGATTGACGCTCCGACCAACCCCGGCTTAGCCCCACGGCCACCAAGCCGAAGGCGAGAAGGATGACTGTCAAGACTGCGGCGGTCTTTGTGTCACCTGCATCGGTGGCCATATAAATCGCGACCGGCATGGTCTGGGTTCGGCCCGGTATGTTCCCGGCCACCATCAGGGTGGCCCCGAACTCACCCAAGGCTCGGGTGAACGACAGAACCACCCCGGCCAGGAGTCCTGGCCAAGCCAGAGGCAGCGTGATTGTGAACAAGATGCGGGATTCGGAGGCTCCGAGGGTTCGGGCCACCCCTTCGAAAGCCTCGTCCACCCCATGGAAGCCGACCTTCGCTGCGTTGTACATGAGCGGGAAAGCCACCACAGCGGAAGCGATGGCCGCTGCCCACCAGGTGAAGATAAGCTCGATCCCCATGAATCTCAACCACGGTCCGAAGAGACCTCGCGACGCCATGAGCAGAAGAAGTAGGTACCCTGTAACCGTCGGCGGAAGGACCAGGGGCAAAGTGAAGAGAACGTCGGCCAGTCCCTTGCCCCGCCACCGTCGTTTGACCACTGCCCAAGCGGCCGCAGTCCCCAGGACGAGCACGATACCGGTGGAAACAAGAGCCACCCGGATTGAGAGGAGGAGTGGAGCAGCCCAGCCCGTCAATGGCCTAGCCTCCATTCATCACGGCCCAATAGCCTCAAAGCCGTACTTGGTGAAGATCGTCTTGCCCTCCGGGCCGGCGAGGAAAGACAGAAAGTCCCTGGCTTCGCGTGACTGCGGCGAAGACTTGATCACCGCCGCTTGATAGACCACCGGTTGGTGACTTCCCTGCGGGGCTTCGGCCACAACCTTCAGACCGGGGCTTCGGCTGTCGGTCAGG
>JAJZPE010000099.1 GCA_021811325.1 Bacillota bacterium | reverse complement strand
GTTCGGCCCGGGTGGCCTCCTGCACGTCGTAGGACTTGAGCCCCCAGAGCTTGGAGGCGTCCTTTATCTCGGCCTGGCCCTCGTGGACCCAGAGATAGACGGGGCCCTTGGCCCGGCCCTCGACGATCACGGCATCAAAGCCCGCCCGCTTCAGCTCGGGGCCGAAGAAGCCGCCGGCCTCGGCGTCGCCGTAGCCGCCGGAGAGGGGCGACTTGGCGCCGACGCTGTTGCGGCCACTGCCGGCCACCGGGGCGCCGGTGAGGACGCCGGTGGCGAAGATGACCTTGTTCCCCGGGCCGAGCGGGTCGGTCCCCGGCTTGACCTCCTTGAGGAGGTGGTGGGCGATGAGCCCGCGGCCACCGAGGTGCGCCCGGTAGAAGTTCTCGTCCGGGGTCTCCACGTTGATGGCCCCGCTCGTCAGGTCGACCCGCAGAATCTTGCCGTTATAGCCATTGGCCATTATCCTTGCCCCCTGTGTGGCAGTCTTGGCGCGAGCTGTCCTAAACGCCCATCGCTGTGTGCCTTGCGGTGAGCCTCGTCAGCCGCCGGCCACCGGGGCGAAGACGTCGACCTTGTCGCCGTCGGCCAGGGCCTGCTCCGCCTGGGCCAGCACGTCGTTCACGCCGACCATCCAAACTTCCCCGTCGGGCAGGCCGATGTGGGCCAGCAGGTCGGCCACCCGGCTCCCTTCCGGGAGCCGGAAATCGGCCTCCTCGTGGCCGCCTGGGAAGTAGCGGCGCAGGTTGCCGTGGGCCCGGACGTGGACCGTGAGCAAACCCCTCGCCTCCCCATCTCCCTCAATCGCCCTGCGGGTCGTGGGCCATCCAGCTGGTCTGGTAACCCTTGAACCCCAGGCGCTCGAAGAACGAGACAACGTCGCCGGTGGCGCTGACCATGAAGAGGACCCCCGGATAGGCCCCCATGAGCTTCTCGACCAGGCGGCGGCCGATGCCGCGGCGCCAGTACTGCGGGCGGACGGCGACGTTGTTGACGTAACCGATGAAGGCCCCGTCGGTCAGGCAGCGCCCGAAGCCGACCAGGGTCTCCCCGTCCCAGGCGGTGACGACCAGCGTCGAGCCGGCGATGAGCCGCCCAAGCCGCGCCAGGTCCGCGCCCCCGGACCGGTCCTCTCCCCCGCCCTCCGCGACCTCGAAGCGCCAACCCACGGAACGGTAAAGGTCGGCCAACTGCTCCGGAGTCACGGAGTCAGCGCCGCTGGCGAAGCGGATCGGTTTTCCGGTCACGACGACCGGTCTCAATGAGAATCACCCTGTCACACCCGGCGTAGGGACAAGGATTCGCGGCTTTTCCTCGGGTTCCTTCATCTCTGTGGTCATGAAGATGTAGGTCGCGCCCTGGCTGTTGGTGAAAGCCGAGTGGTTGCCCCGCGCGTCCATGGCCACGATGTTCATGCTCCCGATGTACGGGTCGACCACGCGGTGGAGGTCTTTCATCGCCTCGGTCCCCGCCTCGGCCAGCGACATCCCCGTCTTCATGTAGAGCACCACGCTACGGGCCGTGCCGGCGCGGATGGCCATCTCACCGCGGCCGGTGCAGGCGGCCGCTCCATAGCGGTTGTCGGCGTAGTTGCCGGCGCCGATGATCGGCGAGTCGCCCAGACGGCCCGGGTACTTCCAGGCCCAACCGCTGGTGGAGACGCCGCAGGCGATGTCCCCCCGGTCGTCCCGGGCGATGAAGTTCACCGTCTCGTTCGGCTTCTCCGGGTCGGCCGCATGCCGGACCAGTTCGCGCAGGCGGTCGAGGTACTTCTCCCGGTGCCCGTAGACCTCGGGGAACTTTTCCGTCCAGAGCTTCTCGTAGATCTTCCGGGCCTCCTCGGTGAGGAGGTCCTTCTTCTCGAAGCCCATCTCGGCCGCGAAGCGCTCGGCGCCCGGCCCGACGAGGATGACGTGGGGCAAGTCCTCCATCACCCTGCGGGCGACGGAGATGGGATGCTCGTAACCCTTGATCGCCCCGACCGCCCCGGTGGCCAGCGTCCGGCCGTCCATGAGGCTCGCGTCCAGCTCGACCTGGCCGAGGAGATTGGGCAACCCGGAATAGCCGACGCTGTGGTCATCCGGGTTCGATTCGACCGGCCGGATACCGGCTTCCACCGCGTCCAGGGCCGAGCCCCCGCGGCGGAGGACCTCGACCGCCTCGCGGATGCCGACGCTGCCGTTCTTGCTGGCGATGACGATCCCTGCCATGATGCACCTCCGATGAACTGGGGCGGCCGCCGGGCTCAGCACCTGGCCGTCGGGAGCGGGTCGGTCAGCTCGAAGACCCTTTCCCCGTCGATGAAGACCTTCTCGCACTTGGTGTAGGTGTTGAACGGGTGGCCTGAGAAGATGGCCACATCGGCGTCCTTCCCGGGCTCGAGGGAGCCCATCCGGTCGGCGACCCCGAGGATTTCGGCGGGGTTGATGGTGATGGCCCGGAAGGCCTCGGCCTCCGGCATCCCCTCGCGCACCGCCAGGCCGGCATGGAGAGCCAGCCACTTGGTGTTCGAGGAGGTGTCGCACTGGATGGCCACCTTGACCCCGGCCTTGGCCAGGACGCCCGGGTTCTTCAGGGTGACATCCTCGAGCTCCATCTTGCCGCGGCTCATCAGGAGCGGCCCGATGGTCGCCCGGACCTTCTTCTTGGCCAGGATGTCGGCGATCTTGTAACCCTCGGTGCAATGCTCGATGACGTAGTCGAGCTTGAACTCCTCGGCCACGCGGATGGCGGTCATGATGTCGTCGGCCCGGTGGCAGTGGATGCGGGCCTTCATCTCGCGGCGGAGGACCTTGCCGAGGGCCTCGAGTTTGAGGTCCCGGTCGGGGAGCTTGGCCGGCTTGTTCTCCTTCTTGGCAACCGCTTCGGCTTTCGCCTCGGCCTCGGCCCGGGCGATCTTGTCGAGGTAGTTCCGGGCGGCGACCAAGGCGTCGCGGAGGACGGCGGCGTTGCCCATCCGGGTAGCCGGCGTCTGCTTCTTGCCCTCGCCGTAGACCCGCTTGGGGTTCTCGCCGAGGGCCATCTTCATGCCCTCGGTGCCCGGAATGAGCATCTCCTCGGCGATGCGCCCGCGCAGCTTGATGACCATCCCCGTGCCGCCGATGATGTTGGCCGAGCCGGGCCCGGTGTAGACGGCGGTGACCCCGGCGGCGACGACGTCCTTGATGGCCACGTCGTCCGGGTTCAGCGCGTCAATCCCGCGGAGCTGGGCCGTGTTCGGGCTGGTGACCTCGTTGCCGTCGCTGGTGGCCCACACCGACGGTTCGCCAAACAGCGAGAGGTGGCTGTGGGCGTCGATCAGGCCGGGCAGGACCCACTTGCCCGCGGCGTCGACGACCTCGGCCCCGCGCGGGACCTTGACCTTATCGGCCGGCCCGACTTCCTTGATCTTGCCTTTGTCGATGAGGACCGTGCCCTTCTCGATGGTCCCCTTGGTGATGGTCAGGACCTTGCCGTTGATGATGGCGATCACTACTTATCAAGGCCTCCCTGCGTTGTCAAATCTGAGGTCACGGTTGAGGTCACGGTCGGCGGCTCAGAGCAGCGGGGCGAGGACCACCGCCGGCTGGCCGGCGAAGACCAGCGACGACGGGCGGACTTGCATGGCCGTGCCGTCGAAGCGGGCCTTGAGCGGCTCGCCGTTGAGGGTGGCCACGGCCTGCCCCTTGGCCACCCGCTCGCCCGGAGCGACCTTCGGCATCAGGAAGCCGTCGGTCGGGCAACGGATGCCCTCCAGCTTGCCGTGGAAGACCGGGTGAGGTTCGTTGCGCGGCCCAGCCACCAGGCCCTCGGCTCGGAACAGCCCGACCAGAGCGGCGAAAGCCTCGTCCGAGGCGGGCACAGAGACCTCGCCCACCGGGCCGCCGCCGGTCAATTCGATGATGACCGCCGGGATACCCTTGTGCGAAGCTTCCGTGAAGAGCTGCCCGCGAGTCCCGCCGGACTCGATGACGACCGCCACCGAGAGCTTCTCGGCCAGCTTCCGCGCCGGCTCATGCTCCTGGTGCAGGGCCAGCGTGTAGCTCCGGCCGTAGGTCCCGCAGCAGTGGAGATCGATGACCATGTCGGCGTCCTGGGCCTCGTCCCAGATGGCCGCGGCGGTCCGGAGGGAGAGCGTCCCCTCCTTATCGCCGGGGAAGATCCGGTTCAGGTCCAGCTCGTCGTAGGGCGAGGAGCGTTGCAGGCGGCGGAAGGCGGTCGGGTTACCCACCGGCAGGACCTCGAACCGGCCGTTCAGGGGGCGACCGGCGGCCTCCTCGGCCTTCAGAAAGTCGACCACGAGGCGCGCGGTGTGGACCCCCGTGGCCTCCCCGCCGTGCAGCCCCGCGGTGATGAGGACCTTCGGGCCCTTCGACCCGAAGTGGGAGAACTCGAGGGAGCTATACTCGAAGCCGTCGATGCTCAGCTTGCGGACGTCCAAGAGAACACCCCCCGGGCCATGGTCGGCGGCCGGCTACTTCCTTTCGTAGACGACCTCGCCGTCGATGATCGTGTAGAGGCAGTTGGTGAAATTCGAGAAGGGGTGGCCGTCGTAGATGGCGATGTCGCCGTCCTTGCCCTTCTCGATGCTGCCCAGGCGCTTCTGCAGGCCGAGGATCTCGGCGGCGTTGATGGTCACGGCCTTGAAGGCCTCCTCCTCGTCCATGCCCTCACGGACGACGGTGCCGGCGTGGATGGGCAGGAAGCGCGTCCCGGAGAAGGTGTCGGCCTGGAGGGCCACCTTGACGCCGGCCTTGGCGCAGATGCCCGGGTTCTTCAGGCTGATGTCGCGCAGCTCCATCTTGAACCGCTCCAGGAAGAGCGGGCCGATGGTCGCCCGGACCTTCTTCTGGCCGAGGTAGTCGGCGATCTTGTAGCCCTCGGTGCAGTGCTCGATGACGTAATCGAGGTTGAACTCCTCGGCGATGCGGATGGCGGTCATGATGTCATCCGCCCGGTGGCAGTGGATGCGGGCCTTCATCTCGCGCTTGAGGACCTTGCCGAGGGCCTCGAGCTTGAGGTCGCGGTCGGGGAGCTTCGGGTTGTCCTTCTTGTCGGCCGCCTCGGCCTTGGCCCGCTCGATGTTGTTCAGGTAGTTCTGGGCTTTCACCAGGGACTCACGAAGCACGGCGGCATTGCCCATCCGGGTCGCCGGGTACTTCTTCTGCATCTGGCCATAGACGTTCTTCGGGTTCTCGCCCAGGGCCATCTTCATCCCTTCAGAGCCGGGGATGGCCATCTCCTCGATGGTCCGGCCGCGCAGCTTGATGGCGATGCCGGTGCCGCCGACGACGTTGGCCGAGCCCGGCCCGGTGTAGAGGGTGGTGAAGCCGGCGCTGCGGGCGTCGGGGATGGCCGGGTCCTCGGGGTTGATCGCGTCATAGGCCCGAAGCTGGGCCGTGTTCGGGTCGGTCATCTCATTGCCGTCGTCGTGGGCCCAGACCATCGGCTCGCCGAAGATGGCGACGTGGCTGTGGGCGTCGATGAGGCCGGGCGTGACCCACTTGCCGCGGGCGTTGATGACCTTGGCGCCCTTCGGCACCGCGACATCGGCGCCGACGGCGACGATCTTGCCCTTGTCGATGAGGACCGTGCCCTTATCAATCGTACCTTTGGTGATAGTCAGGAGCTTGCCATTGGTTATAGCCAGCATGTTCTAATGCCTCGCCTCCCTAGAAGGACTGTTCGACTCGCGAAGAATTCGACCAATGACCTGGCAAATCCTCTTGCGGCAGGCCGGGGCTGAAAAATGAAAGGCGAAGAAACGCCCGGCGGGTTTGCGCCGGGCGGGCCAAGCTCTTGCGGTCACCGGGGCCGAAGACGGACTTGGGTAGGTCCGGCCCCACAGCGGTGACCACCACTTTAGACGTCACGACGGCTAGCCCTTGTTCGCGTCCTCCCCCTGGTCATACCGCCCCCAGCGTCCGAAGGACAGGCGGTAGAGCAGGAAGTCAAAGGTGTTGCCGCTGAGATTGCCGACCCGAATGATCCGCAAGATGAGGTCGATGGCCTTGGCCTTCTCTGCCCCGTAGGTCTCGACGAGCTTCCCGGCAGCCGTCGGGTCCGGCCGGCCCCCGGCCTCCGCCCAGTGCTGGGCGTAGAACAGGGCCGGCGCCTCCTCCGGCGGACTCTTCTCGAAGCCCCCGCCGAGCAGCGACCGCATCTCCTCATGGTCAAGGCCCGACTCGAGGGCCAGCTTCGAATGATAGTAGGTGCAATAGCGGCAGCGGTTGACGGACGTCACCGCCAGCATCAGCCGTTCCCGGAAGGCGAACGACACCAACGTCCCACGCATCACCGAACGCGTCTCGCGCCGGTTGGCCATGAGGTCCCGGAACTCCCCCCAGAACTGTCCGAAGCTGTGATAGATTCGTCGTTTGAAGGGTTTCATAATCCCCACGTCGGGGCCAGGGGCTCCAGCTCGCCATCGGTCTTTCTGGTCAAAGTGGTCGACCCTCCTTTAGCCTGATTATAACCCGTAGCTACATGGCTTTCACGTATCACAATAGGCCTCAGCCGTGGTGGCTGAGGCCTATCGGAGAAGGACACCGAGCTCGGATGCCTTCACGCCTTCCCCAGGATCGCCGCCACCTCGCGCCGGAACCCGTCGCCCTCGGTGGCGTGGGCATAGACCGGAATGCCGTCCACGACGGCCTGGGCCCCCGGCCAGTCGCCGGCGGCCGGGTCCCGCCAGGCGTCGACGAACAGCACCTCGTGCTGCGGCGACAGCTCCCGGATGGCCTTGGCCATATGGTCGGCGAAGACGTACGACCACTGGCAGTGAGGCGTATAGAAGACCAGCGACCGGCCGATGGGCAGAAGCTGGCCGCGACGGCGGTCCCCGGCGGGCGGCGCCGGCCGTGAACGCGGCGGCGGTTCATAAGCCCCCTGGACCTCGCGGAACATCTCCGCCGCCCCCTGCGGCCCGCGTTCGAAGCCGTAACGCTGGTACATCTCGGCCATCGACAGGCCCTCTCCGGTCTCGAAGAGAGGGGCCCTGATGAAGCGGATCCTACGCCCGGCCATGGTCTTCAGCTTCCCTGTCCGGACCTCCTCGAGGAACGACCGGAGCAGGCTCGAGGCCAACCCTTTCTGGCGGTCCTCCGAGGCGCCGGTGAAGACGCAGTAGAGGACGAGGACGTCGCGCCGCCCAGGGGTGCGCGGCCCGGCGTCCTCCGGGTAGAACATGAGTTGGGCGGCCGGCTTTCCGTCCAGGTAGGCCAGCTTGGCGATGGGCCCGCAGGCCCGGGTCACCTCGGTCAGCCACTCGCGCTTGATCCGCGCCCCTTCGGCATGGACCGGGTCCCCGGGCCGGTCCCTGGAACAGACACTGATGAGGTCGTCAAAGAGAGCCGGGGTCACGTCATGGACTTCAACCCGTCGCCTGCCTTCCGGCAGGCGCGACGCGGTCATCGAACATCACCCCCAGATGATGGTTTTCACCGGTCCGCTTGAATATTCCTGCCGTCATGGGAAGCGGACGGGCCGGGGCCGGCATACGGGCCGCGGGGCAGGTGCGGGAACCCCTCCCGGCGAACCTGTCGCCCGGGAGGAGCTGGGCCGGCGCTCGCGGCACGGGGCGACCAAGTAGCCAAGGCAGTAGGCGGGAGACGAACCGGAAGGGCTACGAAACCTATGAAGGGTTGGCCCAAGCGAAGAGCCAGGCCGATGCCTGGCTCGCGGCTGTGGTCGGAGGCGCTCGCTTGTTGGTTTCAGAACTGCACGGTGATGAGCGGTTTCGGGGCGGGCTGCTGGTTGTTCAGGCCGATGTGCCAGAAGGTGACCGGCCCGACGACCCCGTCGGCGTTGATGCCCTCGGACTTCTGGAAGGCGATCACGGCCGCCTCGGTCTTGGGCCCATAGAAGCCGTCAATGGCTCCGGTGTAGAACCCCAGGTTCTTCAGGACGACCTGGACAAAGGTGACGTCGAAGCCGTTGCGCCCCTGGAACAGGCCGCGGCCGCCGGCGAAAGTGTAGATCCAGAGGGCATCGAAGGTGTTGCCGTCGACGTTCCCGTCGGTGGGCAGGCCGGTGTCGCCGTTGGTGATGGCGTCGGCCTGGAAGGCCTGAACGGCGGCCTTGGTCTTGGGGCCGAAGAGGCCATCGGGCGGCCCGCCGAGGCTGGTCGAGTACTTGAAGCAAGCCAGCCGGTTCTGCAAGATCTTCACGTCCCCGCCACTCATCCCCTGGGTCAGGCTGCGGCTGCCGAAGACCGGGCCGCCGTAGGTCGTCCTTGGGCCGATGCCCTGGCCGAAAGCGAAGAAGGTATTCGGCCCGACGATGCCGTCAACCGCTAGATGGAAGTAGCTCTGGACACGCCTGACAGCCGCGTCGGTCGCGCCGCCGAAGGTCCCGTCGATGGGAATGCCCGGGCCCAGGCCGGCCGCCGGCATGGTGTCGTTCATAACATTGAAGATACACTGG
>JAJZPE010000098.1 GCA_021811325.1 Bacillota bacterium | reverse complement strand
GGGCCCGGCCAGCTCGGACTTTTCCATCGCGGCCACGGCCCGCTGGCACCGCTCCTTGTAGACCGAATCGCCCTTGGCCGCCTCGACCCACGCTCGGGCCGAGGTGAAGCCGGTCTTGATGTCGCCGGGCTCGATCAGGGAAACCTTCACCCCGAAGGGCGCGACCTCCATCCGCATGGACTCGGTCATCGCCTCGAGGGCGTACTTGCTGGCGCTGTACATCGATTGGTAGGGCAGGGGGATGAAGCCGGCCACGGAGCTGACGGTGACGATGAGGCCGCCGCCCCGCTTGCGCATTGTCGGCAGGACCGCGCGGTAGACGCGCAGGGGTCCGAAGAAGTTCGTCTCGAACTGGGCCTGGGCTTCCTCAGGGGTCGTGTCCTCGACCGCGCCGGCCAGCCCGAACCCGGCGCAACTGACCACGACGCCCAGGTCGCCCTCGGCCGCCAGAACCTGCTCGACGGCGGCCTTCACCGAGGCGTCGTCGCGGACGTCTATCCGCAACATCTTCAAGAAGCCGCCGTCCTTGCCTGCCTCCGGGACTCCGCCCTCCGCCGGCACCCGCCGGGCTCCGCCGTAAACGTGGTATCCCCGGTCTCTCAGGTATTCGGCGACGGCCTTGCCGATTCCCGATGAGGCCCCGGTGACCAGCACCGTCTTGCCATATCCATCAGCCACACGCGTTCCTCCTCTGGCCGTCCGTCGCCGGTTCACCGCTTTTCCGACCTGCGCGGACGGCACCGCTTGGCCTTGGCCCGAAGGCTATAGTCGTCCGATTCGACAACCTTTTCTGGCATCCTGCAACGTTATCATTGTCACAATCGATGGAGGGTCATTGTGGAGGCGCGAAAATGCCGCAAGGTCGTCGAGGAGCCGGCCGACAAGCGGCACGAGCGGGCCCCCCGGAGGTGGGCCAGCGGGGGCCGACGGCGGGGGAGGGGATTCCACTCATGAGCGACGGGGAGAAGGTCTCTATCCAGTGGGTTCGGCCCGGTCAGGGGCCACACCAAGAGCAAGCCGGGGGCGCTCGGCCGCGTCTCGCCCATCCGTGCTTCCGGTTGTCGGCTGACGTCCTGGTCGAGCTGCCCCCGCGTGACTGGGGACACGGGGACCTCTTGGTCTACCTGCCCAGGCAGGGCTGGCTCGTCCGCCGGCGCTACGTGGACGCATGGTATGTCGACATCGGGGGGCTCGAGGACGCCGGCGGCGGGCGTTATTTGTGGACGGACCTGTATCTCGACGTCGTCGTCAATGAGGCTGGCTCCGCCCACCGCCTCCTGGACGTCGACGAATTCGGTCAAGCGCTACGCGATGGTCTGATCTCCAACAGGGCTGCCGCCTCTGCGTTGGAGGGCTTGCATCGCCTCTTTGAGTGCATCCGAGAGGGACGGTTCCCGCCGGTCGGGATCAGGGAGGCGGAAGCTTTCGCGACCAAGTTTCGAGAGGCTCACACGGAGGCCTGACGGGCCCCGCGACCTGACCACACGGACAGGCTTGGCTTCGCAGGCAGGGCTGCCTTGCCACCCGGGGCGGGAGGGTATAGAATGAGTGCTGAGAGGTATTCTCAATAAAGCGACAACCAGCGTGCAGAGGGAACTAATGGCAAAGCGGCCGACACGAAATTCCTTGACCTATGACTACATCCGCCGGCGCGGCCAGACCATCCTGTCCCTGATCACCGACATGGGGCCGGGTTTCCTGGTGACCATCGGCTTCATCGACCCGGGCAACATCGCCACCAACGTCGTGGCTGGGGCGAGCTTTGGCTACAAGCTGCTTTGGGTCGTGCCCCTGGGCACGCTGGTCTTGATCCTGTTCCAGGAGATGGCCGCGCGCCTTGGCGTCTGCAACCGCTCGTGCCTGTCCGAGGCTGTCTGCCCGATGGTCGGGCCGGTCTGGAGCGTACCCCTCGGCGGTCTGGCCCTCGTCGGCTCGGCCGCCACGGTCCTGGCCGAACTCCTCGGCGCCGCGGTGGGCCTGAACCTCCTTTTCGGCCTGCCCCTCCTCGCCGGAGGTCTTCTTACCGCCATCGTCGTCGGGGTCGTTATCTGGAGCCAGGAGTACCATCACGTCGAGGACCTCATCGTGGCCCTGGTCGGGCTCATCGGCCTGGCTTACCTGGTCGAGGTGTTCATCGCCCGTCCGGCCTGGGGTGAGGTGGCCTACTACCTCGCCGTCCCGCACCTCGACCACGGCAGCGCCTACGCGGCCATCAGCGTCCTCGGGGCCATCGTCATGCCGTCGAACCTCTACCTGCACTCGGCCATCGTCCAGAGCCGCGATTGGAGCGGCGACCGGATGCGCCACGAGTTCTTCGACACCACCGTCAGCATGATCGTCGGCGGGGTCATCAACGCGGCCATCATCGTCGTGGCCGCGGCCGTCTTTTACCGCCACGGCCTGCCGGTGAACGGCCTCGACGACGCGGCCCGGACCCTCGAGCCCGTCGCCGGGACGCTGGCCCGGACGGTCTTCGCCCTGGCCCTGGTCCTGGCCGGGCTGGCCTCGAGCATCACCGGGGCAATGGCCGGGTCCTACGCCGCCGGAGGCTTCTTCCCGTGGCGCAAAGCCGCGCCGAACGCGGGGGTCCAGGTCACGCCGGAGCCGGGCTGGCACCACACGAGCGGCCCCTTCCGGGTCGGCTTCCTCGTCGTCCTCGCGTTGGCCATGGCCGGCCTGGCCTTGACCCGGAACCCGCTGGCCACGATGGTCCTGAGTCAGGCCACACTCGGCGTGCTCCTGCCGTTCACCATCGTGCCCCTGCTCATCCTGACCAGCCGGCGCGAGGTCATGGGGAAGTGGGTCAACACGCCGGCCGTGCGGGTCCTCGGCTGGATCATCGCCGCCGTGGTCATCGGGCTCAACGCCTATCTGCTCTATACGCTCGTCGTGTGAACGCTTCGGCCGGGTGCGCCGCCAAGCCGGGCGCGTCGGCAAGGCAGGCCTGGCGAGGTAGGATAGGCGCGAGGTAGGATAGGGCGGGGGAGCGGCGAAATAGTAGCTCCGGTGAGCTTAGCTCGCGCGTCTCACCCGGAGGGCTTGACTTGCACGTCTTCGTCGTCTTCCCCTCGACCCACGAGGCCATGCGCCTCGACCACCTGCTCACGCAGGCCGGCATAGAGCACGACCTCATCCCCGTGCCGCGGGCGCTGAGCGCGTCCTGCGGCGTGGCCGTGCGCCTGAAGCCCGAGCTTGAAGAGCGCGTCCGGGCGCTGGCGGAGGGCGGGGGCGTGCGCACGGAAGGCTTCCACCGCCTGGGGTCCGAGGGCCGTTGAATCCAGGAAAGGTGACCTTGATGAACCACGCCTCGCCGACAAAGGGAGCTTCACCTGAGGCCGTCGCCCCGACGGCCGGCCTCGTCTATCTCGACAACGCCGCGACCTCCTGGCCCAAACCTCGGGCCGTGGAGGAAGCGATGGTCAGGTGTCTCCGGGAGGCCGGCGGCAACCCCGGCCGCTCCGGCCACCGCCTGTCCATCGAGGCCGCCCGCGTCGTCTTCGACGCCCGTGAGGCTGTGGCCCGGCTCATCGGGGCGCCCGACTCGCGGCAGGTCGTCTTCACGGGGAACGCCACGGAGGCCCTCAACCTGGCGATCGCCGGGGTCCTCGAGCCTGGGGCGCACGTGATTACGACGTCGATGGAGCACAACTCGGTCGCCCGGCCCCTGCGCTACCTGGAGTCGCAGGGGGTGGGCCTGAGCGTCATCCAGACCGGGCCCGCCGGGCGGGTCGACCCTGGTGCGGTCGCGCGGGCGATGCGGCCGGAGACGCGCCTCGTGGCCATGACCCACGCCTCGAACGTCATCGGCACGGTCCAGCCCGTTGAGGAGGTTGCCCGGGCCTGCCGCGAGCGCGGGGTCCTGTTCCTGGTCGACGCGGCCCAGACGGCCGGCTGCTACCCCATCGACGTGGCCGCCGCGGGCATCGACCTCCTGGCCTTCACCGGGCACAAGTCGCTGCTGGGACCGCCGGGAACGGGCGGGCTCTACGTGCGCGAGGGGGTCACCCTGCGCCCACTGGAGCGGGGCGGCACGGGCAGCCGGTCGGAGCTGGATATGCAGCCGGACTTCCTGCCGGATCAGCTTGAAAGCGGCACGCCGAACTTCGTCGGGCTGGCCGGGCTGGGCGCCGGTGTCGGGGTGGTCCTCGAGGGAGGAGTCGAGGCCATCCGGGGGCGCGAGGAGGGACTCGCGCGGAAGCTGCGCGACGGCCTCCGGGCCATCGACGGGGTGACGGTCTACGGGCCTGACGACGATCGCCACGGCCGCACGGTCCCCGAGGTCGGGGTGGTCTCGTTCAACCTCGACGGGGTCGAGCCGTCGGACGTCGGGTATATCCTCGATTCCGAGTATGGCGTGCTCTGCCGGGTCGGGCTGCACTGCGCCCCCTGGGCCCACCGGACCATCGGGACCTACCCGCGCGGAACGGTCCGGCTGAGCCTCGGCTTTCACAGCACGGCCGCCGACGTCGCCCATGTCCTGGGGGCCGTGGGCGAGATGGCGGCCGAAGCGCGGCGTGGCGCCAAGCGGTGAAAGCTGAGACAGGCGCCTGGCGGTTAGTCTGTGGGCGCCGGACAGCAAACGGGCGGGCCTGCTTACGGCCCGCCCGTTGGTCGAAGAACCGGGGGAGATACTCTTGCCTGAACTGATGGCGCCCTTGCGCCATCTTTTTTGCGATTCTCCCTCATGCCTTCAATGATTCTCGCAACAGCCGCTGAACGTCCGCCAGGTCGGCCGCCTGGGCGCCCTTTCGGCGTGCCCCGAGTAACGGCCGGGCAATCTCCAGCAGCCGGGCTTCCCCGATGAGCCCAAACTCGGCCGCCGCCTCCATGACGAAGACGAGGTCCTTCCAGGCCGCATTGGGATCCGGGTCGAGCGGCCCGGACAGAACGGCCTCCATGCGGCCACGCCGGAAGGCGGCCAGGGACTCGTCCTCGCGGGAGAACAGAGCTTCGAGCTCCGCCAGTTCATCGGGACCAAGCGCGAACCCGGACGCGCCGAGGTTCTCCTCGAGATGCCCGAGGCTTGAGGGACCGGTCAAGGCCGAGACCACCCCCGGCTGAGCGAGGACCCAGGCGATGGCCGCCTGGGCCGGGGTCTTACCGTGCTTGGCCCCAATCTCCCCGAGCTTGGCGGCTACGCGGAGGCCCGACTCGAAGCTGCCTTCCTGGAACAGGGCGTCGATGCGGCGGATGTCGCCTTCCTCGAAGACGTGCCCGGGCCGGATGCGCCCGGTGAGCAGCCCGCGGGCGGTGACGCTGAAGGCCAGGGCCCCGGCCCCATGGCGCGTGCAAAGTGGCAGGAGGCCCCGGCGCGAGGCGCGGGTCGCCGCGCTGAGTTCCATCATCACCGATACGGCCCCGGTGGTCGCCAGCCACTCGGCCACGCGCTCAGGCGGCAAGTGCCCGACGCCGTACTCGCGGATCTTTCCGGCCGCCCGCAACTCCTCCATGGCCCCCGCCGTCTCGGCCACCGGCGTCCGCGGGTCGTCGAAATGGACCTGGAAGAGGTCGACGTGGTCGGTGCCGAGGCGCCGCAGGCTGTCCTCGCACGAGGCTTTGACGTGGGCGGGGGAGAGGTCCCGCCCGCCGTCTTCGGTCACACCGACCTTGGTGGCGATGACGACCTTGTCGCGGAAGCCTTTGACCGCCTGGCCGAGCACCTCACTCGCCCCCGTGTAGTGGTCGGCCGTGTCGAAGAAGGTCACGCCCAGTTCAAAGGCCCGCCGAAGGACCCGGGCGAACGCCTCCCCGTCCTTGCGGCCGTAGGCGCCGGTCAAAGAATAGCAGCCGAGGCCGATTTCGGACAGGGTCAACTCAGACTTGGGGAGCTTGCGGTAGCGCAAGGCCGGCACCTCCTGAACCACCATTGGACGCTGCTACTTGAGCTTCAGCCCGACCAGCCTCATCCCACCGGGGACGGCGGTCACGAAATAGATGGTATCCCCACTCGGTGTCCGGTCATCGCTTTAGCTCCAACGGCATTTCGCTTCGGCGGTCGCCCTTGCCGTCGATGTCGAAGAGGACCAGCCGCGCGGCTTCTTTGGGGATGTTGTCGACCGTGAACTCGAAGTAGCCCCATTCCGCCGCGCCGCTGGCGGTGTGGGCCGGGCCGGTCCGGAGGACCTTGCCCTTGGCATCCTGCAGCTCCCACTGGAACTGGGCTTCGAAGATGCGGCCGACGCCCGAGACGGTCGCCGTCGCGGCCGCCGGGTCGAAGGCGAAGCCGGTGACGATCAGATCACCGGATTGCTTGAGCGGCTTGAGCGGGCCTGGCCACGGCACCCCGACCAGTGAAGGCAGGTAGCCGCCGCCCACCGTCTCGAAAACGCTGGCGGCGAACTTCCCCTGGACCATCTTAACGGCCACCGGGGTATATGGGGCGGCGGCCTTGATTGAGGCCGGGCCGGTCAAGACGGCGGTCACATAGGCAGTGTCGCCCTTGGCGCTGACGTCCCGGGCAGCCGCACCTCGACCGGCTCGGAGACGGAGCCGTCTTTCGGGCTGTTCCAGTAAACCACCATGGTGGCGGCGTCTTTCGGCGGATTGGGGGCGTCGACCTCGAAGTAGCCCCAATCGGGCGCACCGGCCGTTGTCGTGAAGCCCTTCACCAAGGCCTTGCCGCCGGAGTCCCGGAGCTCCCAGGCGACCGTGCCCTCAAAGACCCGGGCCAGGCCGGCCACGACCAGCCGCGAGGAATCCCGGCCGATGGCCGTCACCCGGATGGATGGGGAGTGGGCGAGCGCGTAGAGGGAAGGCGGGGTCCAGCCGCCCGGGCCTGGCCGCAGCTGAGAGACGAAATCCCCGTCCGTCCGCTCGAAGGTGACGTCGGTGAAATGCCCCTTGGCGACCTCCACGGCGATGGGGAAGTATGGAGTTTCTGAGGCGCCGCCCGTGGTTTCCTTGACTTCCACGGTGACCACGGCCCTGGCGCCCTCGGCGCGGACATCCGTGATGCGGACGTCGGCCCCCGCCTTGTCCTGGGTGCCGAGGCTGAAGAGGAAGAAGGTCTCCTCCCCGACGATGACCGAGGTGGCCATATAGACCGGCTTGATGGCCTGGTGGACGGACATGACCTCGGGCGGCCCGGCCGGTCGCGCTGTGCGGCATGAATTCCAGAGAGATGCATTTGAACCCCTCCGGCATTAAGACGTCCGCCCGGGGGCCGCGGTTCCCGCCGTCGTCCCTCAGCCCCCCAGCTCCTTAGTCGCCGCGGGGCCGTTTTTCCTTGCCACGGGCAGGACGCACCCGGCGCGGGGGCGAATCAGGAAGAGACCTGGCTGTCGCAGAGGTTTGCTGTCGCGCTGGAAAGCGTCACTTCTAGGAGTCTGTCGGGCAAATCCCCAATGATAATAGGATTTGGCAGGCCAGACCGAGAACTGGTAAGGCATGAACACATTCATATCTTATAACCCCAAGCAAATCCTGTTGTTGCCCCCCGATATGCGGGACTGGCTGCCGGAAGGGTCTTTGGCCCTCTTCATCAGCGATGTCGTGGACTCCCTGGACCTTTCGGGCATCTATCGTGCCTACGAGGGGGATGGCCGCGGCCATCCGGCGTACCACCCGGCGATGATGGTCAAGCTCTTGCTCTACGGGTACAGCACGGGCAGGGCATCATCCCGCAAGATCGAGCGGGCCACGTGGGAAGATGTGGCGTTCAGGGTCTTGGCGACGGACCAGCATCCGGACCACGATAGCATCGCGGCCTTCCGTCAGCGGCATCTCGGCGAACTGCGGAAGCTTTTCCTGCAGGTATTGAAGATGTGTCAGGCGGCCGGCCTGGTGAAGCTGGGTCATGTGGCCCTGGACGGGACGAAGGTGAAGGCTAACGCCTCCAAGCACAAGGCGATGAGCTATGGGCGGATGGTTGAGACGGAAGGCCGGCTCAAGCGGGAGATCGAGGAACTGCTGAGACAGGCTGAACGGACGGATGCGGCTGAAGACGCCAAGTTCGGCAAGGGACGGTCCGGGGATGAGTTGCCCGAGGAATTGCGGCGGCGGGAGGGCCGCCTCCTGAAGATCCGGGAGGCCATGGCCCAGCTGGAAGCCGAGGCCAAGGCCGAGGCCGAAAACAAGAAACAAGAGGCCGAGGAGAAGCTGGCCGAGCGTGAGCGGCGGAAGGACAAGGGCGACAGACCTGGCGGGCGACCGCCGGTGGTCCCCGACCCGGACCTTGCCGTGCCCAAAACCAAGGCCCAGAAGAATTTCACCGATCCCGATTCACGGATCATGAAAGACTAGGCCAGCAAGGCCTTCGAGCAGGCCTACAACGCGCAGATAGTGGTGGACGGGGAAGCTCAGGTGATCGTGGCCGCGGCGGTGACCCAGGAGACCAATGATAGAGAGCAACTCGTGCCAATGCTCGAAGAGACCGCCAAGAACCTGGGCCAAATACCGGGGACGGTGTTGGCCGATGCC
>JAJZPE010000097.1:4597-8559 GCA_021811325.1 Bacillota bacterium | reverse complement strand
GCTGGCTTATCTTCTGGATCCGGCCGCCGGTGACGGCCCGCGACAGCTCGTCCACGGCGGCGGCCATCATCATGTTGTCGTAGGGCATCGACGAACCAGCCTCTCTGACGCGGGTCTTGCGGGGCCGCGGTCCGGCTGGCCGCGGCTACGAGCGCCCCAAGTATAGCATTCGCCCAGAACGGGCGTCAAACGAAGCAGCGGTGACGCGATGAACGTCCCTCGTAAGCTCTTCGCCCCTGGCCGGACAGGTGGCCTCGCCGGACAAGCGGTCGGCCCTCGGCAGCAACAACTGGGTCGTCAGCGGCGAAGACCAAGTCGAGCAAGCCCCTCCTGGCCAACGACCCGCATCTCGGCATCCAGAACCCGTCCATCTGTGGCAGGTCCGCCTGGTCATCCCCGGCGAGGAAGAGGTCATCGGGGTCGTCTTCCCGGGGGTCCCCGAGGTCATCATCGGCCACAACGACCTAGAGGGCCTCGCCTGAACCGGCGAGGCTCTATCTTTCTCTGGGGGGGTATCCCGGGGGTGTCCCGAACCTGGACACTCCCATGCTTTGACAGATAGCCCGCAGCTATAGTTCACAGGTTGTCGAACATTGACGAGCCTCGTCGAACGAGGACCCTAAAGGGCCAAGCACTGCCAGCCGACTACATTAAAGGGAATGAGTGGCAGCGCAGTCGGCTTTAATGGGGGTCAAGGCTCGAATGAGAATCGCTCGGTCGCGTCTGGTCTCCGCCATCCTGGTCTTCGCCCTTGGTCTTCGCCCTGGTGGTTGTCTCCAGCCCGGCGTACGCCGCAAAGGCGGGCGGCGGCATCGTGCCTCTGGCAACCACGGGCGTCAGCGTCAGCCCTAACCCGTATGACCCGACCTCCGGGCAGACGCTGACGGTGACGTGGGCCTATGACACCATACCTCATACGACGCTGATCACCGTGTCGGGTCCGGTGTCTGAGTCCTATGTGACCTACGGCGGGCTTGGCACCAACACGTACCCGCTCGGTTGTCCGGATTGGCCGGACGGGTATTACACGATTACCGTCGCCCCTAACGACGAATGGAGCAACTACTCCGGCTCGACCGGTCTGACCGTAAAGAGGGGGAGCGGGACGCAGGAGCCGCCCCCGCCGGCTCCGCCACCGCCGCCGCACCCCGCGCCGACCGCGATAAGATTTCAGAGTAACCCGCTGTATGCTCCGAAGCAGACAGTGTACATACCGGTCCCGCACTTTGCACCGCCCATCCCGGCCGTAAATGGTGCCATGATCACCGTCAGTGCCGGCGGGGCAACCCTGCAACGGTCGGGCTCGTCGCAGTCCGATGGTGACTATTTCTTTGAGTTCACCCCGCCGGCGACGGGCACGGTCACCGTGACCGCGTCCTACCTGTTCGTCGACGGAATTCCTGGTGACACCACCAGCGCCTCCTTCACCTATGTCCCCAAACCGGCGGCGCCGAGCATCACCTCACCGCTGCCGAGCGTGTCCGGGGACCGCGTGGTCACCGTGACCGGCACCGTCTCGACCGGGGGGACGCCGGTCGCCCGGGTCATCGTGACCAACAACGGCGCCACGGTGGCCGCCCTGACCCCGCAGGGCGGGTCATGGTCCACCCGGGTGACCCTCAACGAGGGTTATAACCACATCGTCGCCGTGGCTCAGAGCCCGGCGGGGATCTCGTCAGACCCGTCGAATGCCCTCGACACCCTCTACAACGCTCTCAAGAAATACGACGGCGACCTCGCTCCCAGGGCCGCGCAGCAGACCCTTGGCGGCTCCTACACCTCCGGCTTCTGGGCCGACCCCATCAATACGGCCACGGGCAACTTCATCCACTCCGAGACCGACCTGGTCATCTACGGGCGGTTGCCCATCGTCTTCGAGCGGTACTACAACTCCCTCGATCCCTACTTCGGAGCCCTCGGTAACGGTTGGCGGCACAGCTTTGAGTATGCCCTCGACCTCAGCCAGTCGGGGCTCATCGTGGTTTCCCGGCTGGATGGCCGGCAGGACAACTATCACCTCAAGAACGGGGCCATCGAGCAGCCGCCTGGTGTCGCCGACTCCCTATCCAAGGAGCCGACCGGCGGCTATTCTCTCAAGACCCAGGCCGGGCTGACCTACGTCTTCGACCCGGCCGGCTCCCTGACATCCATCCACGACCGGGACGGCCGAACCCTGACCGTGGCCCACACGACCGCCGGCGGCTTCTCCCGCGTCACCTCGGTGCGGGACCAGTCCGGCCGCGGCCTGGCCTTCGCCCACGACGGGCGCGGCCGGATAACGTCCGCCGTCGACCACGCCGGCCGCAAGGTCTCCTTCCAGTACGACGACTTCGACAACCTGACCGTGGCCAGGTCGGTCGACGGCCAGGCCACCACCTACAGGTACGACGACAAGGACCAGATGACGGAGATCGTCGGGCCGGACGGCCGGACGGTCATCCGCAACCTCTATGAGGACAAGTACCGCGTCATCGAGCAGTACGACGCCCTCAGCCAGAAGACGGCCCTGGGCTACGACCGCCAGAACAACCTGGTGACGGTGACCGCGCCCGATGGGAAGCGGACCGTCGACAAGTACGACGAGCGCTTCCGGCTCCTCGAGCGGACCGACCGCGACGGGAAGAAGATCGGCTTCGAGTACGACCAGTACGGTTACCGAGGCCGCGCCTTCTTCAAGGACGGCCTGTCCACGGTGACGACCCATGACGCCCGCGGCGACGTCACCTCGGTCACCGGTCGCGACGGGGTGACCTGGAACCTGGGCTACGACGCCGACAGCAACCTGACCTCGATGGTCGATCCCAACGGCAACAGGTCGGCGATGGCCTATGACACCAAGGGGCACCTGACCAGCTACGGCGACCCGACCGGCGTGAGCGCGGCTTACGAGTATGACTCCCGCGCCAACCTCACCAAGGTGACCAAGCCGTCGGGGGTCGTGACCCACCTGGCCTATGATGCCGACGGCCAACTGACGCGGATCTGGGACGACCGGGGCACCCTGGCCGCCTTTACCTACACCGTCATCGGCCTGCCCGAGACGGTAACCGACCCTCGCGGCGGCGTGACCCGCTACGAATACGACGCCGCCGGCCGGCCGACGAAGGTCACCGACCCGCTCGGTCGGGTCACCGCCATGGCCTACAACTGGAGGGGCCAGGTGACCTCACAGAGCCTGCCGGGCGGGAACGTCGTCACGTACGATTACAACGTCGATGGCACCCTCGCCCGCGTCCGCGACTCCCTTGGGCGGGGCGCGTCCTACACCTATGACTCCATGGGCAACGTGCTCACCGAGACCGACGCCCTGGGGAACACGGCGACCTACGAGCGCGACGCCGAAGGGCGGGTCACCGCGGCCAAGGACGCCACCGGGGCCGTGACCCACTACGAGTACGACGTCAACGGCCGGCTGACGGCGGTCCGTAGTCCGTCCGGCGGGGCGAGCGCCTTCGAGTACGACGCGGCCGGCCACGTCCTCGTGGCTAGGAACGCCGTCGGCGCTCGGGGACAGGATCAACAGGTTGAAGCTACTTCCGGCCGGATACATGCCATGCGTCTGGTGCAGTTACAACTCCAATCTGGCCATGGGGGGATTTGACCTGACCTCGGCCAACCTGGCTTTCCTAAGCCGCACCGGGATACCCTGTACGGTGTCCATCTTGTCCTGCGGCGAGGTCGAGGATGGCGAAGACGGAGATGAAACCGCTGACGATTCACAATAAGTCCTTTAGGTCCTGGAAACTTGGCGATCTCACGCCCCTCCCGGCCTCGTAGTTCTGGGAGCTTTGTTCACGGTCGGGCGTTTGCCTAGTGCTTGGGGGATAACGGCAAGCGCGACCGCGGCCGCTCCGGCCGAGACCACGGCAAGGGCAAGGCTAAAGGCCACGACAAGAACAACAAGAACAAGGTCTACGACCTTGAGCTGAGCTACGTCAACGACATCCTGACCCCGGTACCCG
>JAJZPE010000097.1:0-4587 GCA_021811325.1 Bacillota bacterium | reverse complement strand
ATGACGGACAGGGCCAGGCTTCGGCGGCTAGGACCACGATCCCGTTTTCGGGCAGGTCTACCTGCGGGCGCGGTATTACACGCCGGCACTCGGCCGCTTCACGGCTCCCGACCCGCTGGTGATGGCCGGCGTGGAGTTTCCCGGGATAAGCCCCTACGCATACGGCGAGAACAACCCGCTGACCTACCTTGACCCAAGCGGGCTCGTCGCTGAGAAGGCCGGGTTAACGGATGAAGAATTCCGTCCTCACGAAATCCGTGGAGAATAGCAAGAGGGGAATGGCCAGGGGTACGGCCACTTGGGCGATACTGGTCGAAAGGGCTTTGTTCAAGGGGACAAACGGCAGGTTCCCGAGGAGTATCCCCGTAAGGTAACAGAGCACCGTGGATCCAATGAACCCGAGTATCCGGAACCGCTTGGAGGCCACGAGCACCGCGGCGGGCCAAAGAATGAGGAAAAGCGCTTGCACTATCACCATCAAAATCGAGTCCCCTTCCTTAGGCGCTTCATACCGTGGGAACGAGTAGAGGGTATGTGGATGATTGCGGCGTAGGCCGCCGCCTCGCCTTTGGTGGCCCGACACGGCCACCTGGGACACCGCCTTCGATCATCATCCGATTCCCGCCAGCTCTTTCACCAACCGCTTTTTCGCGTCCATGTCGTATTGCAAGACCAGCGCGATCTTCTCCATGATCGGCGAGCCGCCGCCGTGGACCCCGGCCACCTGGGCGACGCCGCCGGCGGCCGAGACGATCATGTCGCTTATCAGCCGGAACAGCCGGTGCTGGTCCTCGGCGCTGACCGCCGGGTTGCGCATGATGTACTTGTGGAGCAGCGGCCCGACCGCCGGGTCGAGGAAGTCCTCCTCGTAGGGGAGGGTGGCCGGCAGCCCGCCGGCGATCTCGGCCAGGGTCTCGAACTCGTGGTAGATGTTGACCCCGGCGTGGTAGCGGCCGGCGTTGACGAAGACGAAGTCCGGGACCTGCGTGCCCGACGGGGCCTTCTGCGACTTGACCGCCGCGGCGATGCCGGCCGCGTAGACCAATTCGGCCACGGTAATCATCTCGGCCAGCTTGTCGCGGACGTGCGGGGCCTTGCCGATGCCGTTGTACTCGGCGACGAGAGCGGTGGCGCCCATCATGACGTCGGTCGTGGCCGGCTTGCACCCGGTGTAGCTGTGGCGGTGGTAGGCGGCGAAGAGGCCGGCCAGGTACCCGGCCTGGTCGTACTCGCCGCACATGAAGACGCGCTCCCAGGGGACGAAGACGTCATCGAAGATGGAGAAGGAGTCGGCCACGCCCAGCTCGTTGGCCGGTGCCTTGAGCTTCTTGCGCGGGCGCGAGGTGGTCGAGCGGCAGACGAGGTGCAGACCCTCGGTATCGGCCGGCACGGCGAAGGCCACTGCGTAGTCCTTGTCCTTCTCACCCATGAAGCGCGTGGGCAGGACGATTATCTCGTCGGCGTAGGGGGCCATGGTGTTGTGGGCCTTGGCCCCGCGGACGACGATGCCGTCCTGGTGCCGCTCGATGACCCGCAGGTAGAGGTCCGGGTCGGCCTGCTCGTGGGGGCGCTTCGAGCGGTCGCCCTTGACGTCGGTCTGGGCGCAGTTGGCCACCCAGTCGTTCTGCTGGTACTTCCGCAGATAGTCCAGGAAGCGCTGGTGGTACTCGGTCCCGTGGGCCATGTCGGTCAGGAAGGTCACCACCGACAGGGCGTTGAGGGCGTCGACGCCCATGCACCGCTGGATGCAGCCCCCCGACCGCTGGCAGAGCAGCCGCGTCAGCTCCTGCTTCTTCATCAGGTCCTCGGGGGACTGGTGGATGTGGCAGAAGCGGTTGATGGTCTGCCCGGTCAGGTGAGAACTGGCCGTCAGAAGGTCCTTGAACCGCGGGTCGTCGACGTAATCGAAGGTCATCGAGATGACCTTGGTGCCCGGGACCAGCCGCGGGTCGTCGCGCTCGACGACCTCCCCTCCGATGTGGACGTTCTTCCGCATCCCCTTGAGCCTGGCCAGGTATTCGGCCGAAGTCCTCATGCCGGCGCCTCCTCTGCTGGATGCTTGCACGGGGAAAGCATTCTAAGGGCGCCGCCCGACTCCTCCAGTTTTGTCAGACTTTTTTAGCTAGACTTCCTGGCGGGTAGACTAACCTCATGGGCGCGGCCCGCGGCGCCGAATCGACCCGCGCCCGAAGGGGGAATGCGCTTGTTCAAGCATGAAAAAGAGCTCCTGCACGCCGTCCGGGTGGACGGGCCGAACCCGACTTACGCCGCCATGCTCGTCGAGCAACTCGGCGGTGGCAACGGCGAGTTGAAGGCGGCCATGCAGTACATCGGCCAGGCCGTCGCCTGCACCGACCCGAGCATCAAGGACCTCCTGATGGATATCGCCGCCGAGGAGCTGTCGCACATGGAGATAGTGGCGACGGCCGTCAAGCTCCTCAACGGGAACGAGGTCTCGGCCAAGGACGTGACCGCCGGCACGACGGAGATGCACGTCCTCTCCGGAACCGCGCCACTGCTCGTCAACGCCTCCGGCGTGCCGTGGACGGCGGCCTATGTCAACGTCACCGGCGACCTCATCACCGACCTGATGTCCGACGCGGCCGCCGAGCTGTCGGCGAAGGTCGTCTACGAGTACCTCCACCGCCAGATCGAGGACCAGGGCGTCCGCGAAACCATCGACTTCCTGCTCAACCGCGAGGAGGCCCACAACGCCCTCTTCCAGGAGGCCATGCAGCGGATCAGGGGCACCGGGGCGATGAAGGACTTCGGGACGAACCAGGACGCCATCCAGTACTACAACCTCTCGCGGCCGGGCCGGTATTTCCGGCTCGAGGAGAACAACCGGCCGACGATGCCGAATCCCATCCGTCCCGAGCCGATGACGGGGCGCGGTGAGGACGTCAGCACGACACCTGAGGTTCCGCCGACGACCTGACCGAACAACCCGGGCCACGCAGCGAAGGACCGAAGCGATTGCTCCGGTCCTTCTTCTTTTTCTTTCTCACCCCGCCCGACCGCGGTCACCCCCGCGTCACCGCTCCGGGGTCGCTGAGTATCCGTCGCACGCGCGTAGTTGACGGAATACAATACAGCGTCAGTCGTTGGGGAGGAGAGAGCAGTCTTGAAGCCCAAAGGCGCATCCCATCGAGCGGCCGTCAGAGGAGCGCTCCGGCGCGTCCCGGGGGAGGTCCTCGTCCAGTTCACGCCAGAGGCCTCATCTTTCAATGTGGTCTCGGCCCACCGGAGCTTCGGAGCCAAGGTCATCAACCGTCTGGACAAGGTCAATTGCCAGGTGGTCAAGGTCCCCGATGGGCGCGAGGGGCGCTACGCCGCCCGCTATTCGCGTCATCGGCTGGTCCGTTACGCCGAGCCGAACTACCTGGTCCATACCCTGTATCATCCGAACGACCCCTACCTGAACGGGCCGTATGAGACATCGCACGACGGGTCGATGACCCAGTACTGGCTGCCCAAGATCAGCGCCCTGGAAGGCTGGGAGAAAGTCCGCTCGCTGGCCCCGGGCCCCATCCTGGCCATCGTCGACACCGGCATCGACTACGAACACCCGGACCTGGCCTCGAAGATGGCCCGTGACGCCTCGGGCCAGGTGGTCGGCCACAACTTCGTCGATGGGACGGACGACGCCATGGACGACAATGGACACGGGACTCACTGCGCGGGCATCGCCGCCGCGGCCACCGACAACAACGTCGGCATCGCCGGCGTGAGCTTCAACGCGGTGAAGCTGATGCCGGTCAAAGTCCTCGACCGCTCCGGCAGTGGCTCGGTGGCCAACGTCGCCAACGGCGTGACCTGGGCCGCCGATCACGGCGCCAAAGTCATCAGCCTCAGCCTCGGGGCGCCGATGTACTCGCAGACCCTTCAGGAGGCCATCGTCCACGCCCGGAGTGAGGGGGCCATCGTCGTCGCCGCGGCCGGGAATGACGGCCGGGCCGTCTGCAACTACCCCGGCGCCAACTACCACGCCCTCGGGGTGGCCGCCACCGGCCAGGACGACACGGTCGCCGGCTTCTCCAACTGGAACATCGGCGTCGGTCTGAGCGCCCCCGGCGTGGCCATCCTGTCGACCCTGCCGGACCGCCCGGCCGAGCTCAACAACTACGGCTACCTCCAGGGCTATGACGCGCTCGACGGCACGTCGATGGCCACCCCGGTGGTCAGCGGGTTGCTTGCCCTGCTCTTCGCGGCCGAACCGGGTCTGACGCCCGACAAGGCCATCGGCCGTCTGCAGGCGACGGCCCGTAACGTGGCCGGCATCGCCGGCGACGGCTGGGACGCCCATTACGGCCATGGCCGCGTCGACGTCCGCGCCGTCCTCGAGGCGACGCCGCGCGGAGGCGGTCTCGGCAGCATCTATGGCCAGGTCGTCGGCAAGAGCGGCCTGCCGGTCTCGGGCGCAACGGTCGCCGCCGGCGGCCGGTCCTACCGCACCGGGCTCGACGGGATGTTCCGTCTGGCGAACCTGTCGGCCGGCAAGTACGACGTGCTTGTCCGGCTGCGCCGCTGCCGGAAGCGGACGGCGGCCATGGCGGCCGTCGAGGTCAAGCCCGGACAGGACACCGT
>JAJZPE010000008.1 GCA_021811325.1 Bacillota bacterium | reverse complement strand
CGCGGGCAGCTCGACTCGGACGCCGATGTCGACGGGGTTGTTGGCCAATGGCAGGCCCAGCTTCTTGGCCTGGCCGGTAAACCATTCGGCCCCCTCGCGCCCCGGGACGACGACGACGTAGCGGCTCTCCACGTCCTGGCCGCGGGATAGGCGGATGCCCGTGACTCGGTCACCCTGGCGGACTATCTCCTCGGCTTGAACGTGGGTCCGGATCTCGACCCGGGAGGACAGGTTATCGTGCATCGCCGTGAGGATATCGTAGCAACGGTCGGTGCCGAGGTGGCGGACGTGGGTGGGAATCAGCGACAGGTCGGCCGTGGCCGCCTGGCGTTGCAGTTCCCGGAAATTTCCGCTGTTCGTGCCGTAGACGGTGTCGGGGGCGCCGTATTTCAGGTAGATCTGGTCGACGTAGCCGATCAGTTCGATCAGGGCCTGGCGGCCGATATACTGCTCGAGCCAGCCGCCCACGGCCGGGGTGAGGGTCAGCTTGCCGTCGCTGAAGGCGCCGGCGCCACCCCAGCCCGACAGGATAAGGCAAGGCTTGCAGCGAGTGCAGCCGGTCGTCTTGACCTGCATCGGGCAGCGGCGCTGGCTGATATCGGGGCCTTTCTCGAGGACCAGGACCTTCAACCGCGGGGCCTTGTCGGCCAGTTCCAGGGCCGTGAAGATGCCGGCCGGCCCTGCGCCGACGATGACGACGTCGTAGGAATCTTTGCCTTCGGGCATCTGCCTGCCTCCTGCTTAGTAGTGTTACACGTGGCCGTGCAAAAACAACCGGCCAACTCGGGCTCCCCGGGCGGCCGGCAATGTTCTGTTCTTGTGGGAGAGCCAGTTCCTATCATACCAGGGATTGGCCGGCTGGTCAACGGTTAGCCGAACGATTCGGCCCACAGGCTCGTTAATGTTCGCCAAAGGGCGGCTGGTTGTGTCATCAGGGTTTCCACCTCCGTATGATGTGGCGGACGCGACCGTCACCCAAGGAGGGGGAAACCTTCGATGAGTTGCCCCGCACCGTTGCAGCCCAGTGCGACCCTACAGGCGGCCCTGAGGCGAGCCGGCCCGGGGCAGGTGGTCGGCCTCGATGGCCTGGATACGAACGCCGGTCGCCGGCTGAACCTGGCCGTCGCCGACGGCGGCCAGTACCTGCTCTTCTCGAATGACCCCGAAAACTTCACTCAGCCCAACCGGGTCCTGGCCCGGGACCCAGCCCTCCCCCAAGGTGATAGCCGGGTCTTCTTTCACCATCGGAATGGGACCGGCCGGGACCAGCGGGTCGTCCTGGTCGCCCGCGGCGGTCCCGGAGGGTCGTGGGTGGCGGTTCGGCGCCGGGGTCTGGCGGGGCCGTGGGGTGACCCCCTGGTCGTTGGTCGGCGAACCTTCTACCGCTGGCTCTCTGACAATCAGTCATGTCCGGCCCTGCGCCTGGCCGAGGGTGAGGCGGCCGTGCTCGACCCCCCTCTCGCCTCGCTCGTGGTCGCCCCAGGCCAGACCATCGGGGGGATCTTCGACCTCGGTGTCTTCCCCGGCGGCCCACCTGAGGTGGCCGTCGTTGCTTGTGACCCGGAGGTCCCTGCGGAACGAGCCTATCCGTCGTTGCTGGCCCACCCGAGAAACGGCGGTGAGTGGGTCCGCGGCACCGCGGCAACCTGTGACCGGCTGCTCGACACGGCGCCGGACGGGCGGCATGACCCGCAGTACGATACGTCTTGGGGGGTCGCTTGCTACCGCGTCGCCGACGGGGTCGAGGACCCCTTCCTGGCCGTGACCGACCGTCTGACTCCCTCGGGCGACCTGCAGCCGCTGGCCGGCAACTATGGGCTCCTCTATCGTTTCCACCTTTGGATGACGGGGAGCGACGGCCGGGCCGTGGCTTTGCTGGTCAACCCGCGCGGGACCGACTACGGCGGAGCAATCAAGCTGGCCCCGGGCCTCGACGCCGGGGGGGACGTCTACCTGCCCTGGGCCCCGGACTCCCTGGCCGACCCGTTCCAGGCCGTCCTGGCCGGCCGATATCTCCCGGGCCAGGGGCACGGTCTCTGGATGCAGTTCATGGTCCCCGGGGGCTCCAACGCCCCGATCAACCTGGCCCTAGTCCCGTACAGCCCGGCTTGAGCCGGGTTTCTCCTTTTCCTCGAACCCTTCACCGGCGGCGGCCTCGACTTGGGTCGGGGAGACCCCCGCCGGCGCCCATGGTTCCCGGGTGACGGCCGCCGGCTTGGGACCGTCTCCCGCCAGGAAACGACCGAGGGCGCGGGCCTGCTCCAGGGCTCCGGGCTTGAGCTTGATCTCTCCCCGGCGGTCGACGCCGGGGAAGAACAGGCCGCCGGCGTACTTGAAATCGTTGGTCCGCAGGAAGGCCCGGACCTCGGCCACGAGACCACGGAAGACCTCGGGGTTCTTGAGCCCGGAGACGGCTATGACCGCGCCCAGCCGCCCGGCCGGGCCCTCCTCGGCCCGCCCCTTCAGGCGGTACTTGCGGATCCAGACCGCCTGGCAACGGTCGAACATCGCCTTGGTCTGGGCGGTGACCCCGGCGAAGAAGACGGGGGAGGCCACGACCACCCGGTCGGCCTCGCGCAGCTTCGGGTAGAGTGTCTGCATGGCGTCATCGACGATGCACTGCCCGGTGTGGTCGCAGCCGCCGCACTCGCGGCAGCCCTCGTATTTCAACCGGGCCAGGGCGACCTGGTCGACCTCGGCTCCGGCGCCGGCGGCCGCCTCGAGGACGGCGTCGAGGAGGACCTCGGTGTTGCCATGACGGCGCGGGCTACCCAGAAAGGCGAGGAGTCGCGCGGGCCGACCGGTCGCGGTCAAGACGCCTCACCCCGCGTTCGGCCCGGGGCGCCCATCGCGGCCCCGGCGCCCTGCGCGGCCACGAAGTAGAGGCGGGCGGTCTCGTTGTCAGGCGGATCGAAGCTATAGGCGCTGTATGCCCCGAGGAGCCGCAGACCGGCGCGGTCGACAGCCGCCGCGACCTCGTCGGCGGTGTAGGCGCGCTCCTTGTGGACCTCCTTGAACTGGCGGTACAGCTCACCGTCGGAGCGGACGAAGCCGGTCAGGTTGATCTGCCAGATCCGCTCGGCTTCGTGGTATCGGTTCTCCCAGACCAGAGAGAACCCGTTGTCCTCGACGAACATGGTCGTATCCGGGATGTGGGACAGCCGGTGGGCCGAGTTGACGTCGAAGATGAAGAGGCCGCCTGGGTTCAGTGCCTCACTGACCTGGCGGCACACCTGGACCAGGCCATCGAGTTCGAGGACGTAGTTGATGCTGTCGTAGAGGCACGTCACCAGGTCGACCGGACTTGCCACGGTGAAGTGTCGCATGTCCGCCTGGATGAACTCGATAGGCCAGCCGGCCTGCTCGGCCTTGCCGCGGGCGATGGTGAGCATCTCCGGGGAGCGGTCGACCCCGGTGACCTTGTAGCCGCGCCTGGCGAAGGGGAGAGTCGTGTTGCCCGTGCCGCAGGCGAGGTCGAGTACGGTCCGCGGCTTGGCTTGGAAACGGGCGAGGATTTGCTCGACGTAGTCGACCCAGAAGTCGTAGCCGACGTCTTGCATGACCCGGTCATACAGCCTGGCGAAACAGGTATAGGGTTCCGAAAGTCCCGCCTCCACGACCAAGCCCCCCGCTGTCTAGGATGGCTCCGGGTGTCCCTGGCTAAGCCAGGCGGCGCTCGAACCGCAGCATGTGTGGTTCGATTTCGAAGCCCAGGGCGGCCGCGCGGTTGAAGGCATCGTGGCCCCCGTCGGCGATGCGCGCCTTCAGTTCGCCGGTCCGACGCCGGGCGGCTTCGACAATCAGGAGGCCGAGCATCGCCTCGTATATCTCGCCGCCCATCTCTTCAGGGACGAGTTCGACCAGCCCGTGACCGGCGGCGGACAACCAGAGCAGGCCGACCGGGGTCTCTCCCCGCAGGACCAGGTTCAGCCGAGCGACCCAGTCCCGGAAGAGCGGTTCCTCGTCGAGCCGGGCGATGTCCGAAGCCGTCAGCCAGGCCTCGCCATCGGCCCGGCCGAGCCGCCGGCCGAGGGCCGCCAGGTGGTCGCTGTCGACTGGCCCGCCGTATGGCCTGACTTCGTAACCCGGCGGCAGGTTCACATTCGGCACCCGCTCAAGGGTGTGGACCACCTGCCAGTATGGTCCGGCCGATGCAAAGCCGCGCTCGGCGAAGAAGGCCCCGTGGCTCGGGGCGTCCGCCGAAAGTGAGGCCTCGAGCCAGAGGGCCCCGCGTGCGCGGGCCATGGACGCGAGGGATTCCAGGAGGCGGCTGCCGATTCCCTGGCTGCGGTAGCCCGGCCGGACGAAGGGGCCGGTGACGGCAAGATGGCCCGGCCGGTGCACCAGGCCCTCCGGCGCCAGGGCGCCAAAGCCGATGGGCTGCCCCGACCACTCGGCGACGAGGCCGTCGTCGAGAGCGCCGCCCCAGGAGTCCGGGACGAACTCGCGGAGCCGCAGGCGGTCTTCGGGCCGCGGGCGGCGGAAGTCGACACGGTCCAGTGATAGGTAGAGGAGAACAGGCAGTTCCTCGATCGAGTCCCTCAGGTGGACCACCAGTTCGATGGCCTCGATGTCCTCCTGGCCGGCCCGCCGGCCGCGGCGGATGAGCTCTTCGGCGACCAGCCGGCTGATCGGACGCCAGTAGTCCTTCCTGGCCAACACGGTGTTCTCGGCCCCGCCTTCGAGACTCATGGCCAGCTCCGCATGGACGACGGTGGTCGGCACTGCCCGCTGACGGGCGACTTCTTCGAGCCGGTCGAGCATCCCCTGGATCTCCTTGAGGGTATGCCCGCGTTCCTTGAGGAGGGCGATGAGAAAGAGGGTCTGTAAGACGTCGCGGGGGTAGAAGCCGCTACGCCCGCCGGACGGCAGGTTGCGGACGACGGCGTGGGGCAAGAGGCCCTGCGAGGCATACAGCCTCAGGGTGCGGTGGTTGATCTCGATGCCCTGTTGCCGGGCCATCTTGATGAACTGCTCGGTCGGGATGAGTTGGAAAGCCGGTTCAGAGATAGCCACGCGATTGCCCCCAGTGTGGAAGAGAAGGAAGATCCTGCCTGAGGCAAGACCATCGTACACCCGCCACCTGTCTGGTGTCAAATGCTGCGGTGCAGGGGTGGAAACGTGAAGCCCCCGGGGTCGCGGAGTCGGCGTTCCCGGGGGCCGTCTGGTCAGGCCGGTTTCCTGAACTTGTCCGGGTCGGCGAAACGGCCGTACTCCTTCATGAAGACGAGCTCGACCGTGCCGGTGGGGCCGTTCCGCTGCTTGGCCACGATGATCTCGGCAATGTTCTTCTTCTCGGTGTCGGGCTTGTAGTACTCCTCGCGGAAGATGAAGGCGACCAGGTCGGCGTCCTGCTCGATGGCCCCGGACTCGCGGAGGTCTGAGAGCATGGGCTTCTTGTCGTCGCGCTGCTCGACCGCCCGGCTGAGCTGCGAGCCGATGATCACCGGCACCCTCAACTCGCGGGCCAAGGCCTTGAGGGACCGTGAGATCTCGGAAATCTCCTGTTGTCGGTTCTCGACGCGGCCCCTGGTCCGCATGAGCTGGATGTAATCGACGACAATCAGCCCGAGGTCGTGCTCGGCTTTGATCCGCCGGGCTTTGGCCCGCAGTTCCATGACCGAGATGGACGGGGTGTCGTCGATGAAGATGGGCGCGTCGCTCAGCCGGCCGAGGGCATGCGAAAGGCGAGGCCAGTCGGCGTCGGCCAGATGTCCGGTGCGCAGTCGTTGCCCGTCGACGCCGGCCTCGGCGCACAGGAGGCGCTGGGCCAGCTGCTCCTTGGACATTTCCAGGCTGAAGATGGCGACCGGCATGGTCTTGGTCAGAGCGGCGTTGCGGGCCATGTTCAGGAGCAGCGTGGTCTTGCCCATCGACGGCCGGGCGGCGATGACGATGAGGTCGGAGGGCTGAAGGCCCGAGGTCAACGCGTCGAGGCCCTTGAAGCCGGTGGGCACCCCGGTGACCCCTTCTTTGTTGCTGTACAGGAACTCGATCCGTTCGAAGGCGTCCAACAAGACCCCTTTGATGGCCGAGTAGCCCTCGGTCGACCGCCGCTGGGCAATCTCGAAGATGCGTCGCTCCGAATCGTCCACGAGGGCGGCCACTTCCTCGGCCCCCTGGTAGCCGCGGGCGACGATGTCGGTGGCCACGGTGATGAGTTCCCGGAGGAGCGCCTTCTCCTCGACGATGCGCGCGTAGTGCTCGGCGTTGGCCGCCGTCGGCACGGCGTTGGCCAGAGCCGTCAGGTAGGCTATCCCGCCGATGGTCTCGAGGAGCCCTCGCTTCCTGAGTTCATCGGTGACGGTGACGAGGTCGACGGCCTCCCCGTGCTCGTGGAGGTTGACGATGGCCTGGAAGACCTCCCGGTTGGCCTCGCGGTAGAAGTCCTCCCGGTGAAGGGTATCGGCGACTTTAATGATCGCCTCACGCTCGATGAGCATCGAGCCGAGGACCGCTTGCTCAGCTTCCAGGTTCTGCGGTGGGACCTTCTCCAGGGTGCTCACGACTGCTCCCCCCTGCTTTACGAAACGGTCCTGCCGCCAGTCGCTCTATCCCCGGCCAACGTGAAACGGAGGGCTTCCTCGGCCGTTTCGACCGGGATGACCTCGATCCCGCGGACGTCCACCGGGACGTCCTTTACGTTCTCCCGGGGAAGGATAATGCTCTTCATCCCGGCTTGCTTGGCCCCGTAGATCTTTTCGAAGGTGCCGCCGATGGCCCTCGTCCGGCCTTGAATGGAGAGCTCGCCGGTGACGGCCACGTCCTGCCGCACGGGTACGCCCTCGATAGCGCTGTAGATGGCCAGGAAAATGGCCAGACCGGCCGACGGTCCGTCGATGTTCCCGCCGCCGATGACGTTGACGTGGAGGTCGTAGTCGGAGACCTCTTTGGAGGCCAGCCGGCGGATGACCGAGGCGGCGTTGAAGACCGAGTCCTTGGCCATCGACCCGGCGGTCTCGTTGAACCGGAAGGTTCCTTTGCCGGGCTCGCGGGCCGGGAAGGCCGTCGCCTCGACCTCGATGACCGAGCCGAGGTAGCCGTAGACTCCCAACCCGAAGGCCTTCCCCACCTCCGGCCGGTCGCTGGCCTTCTGCGGGCTGTTCGGAAGCATCCGGCCGACCTGGATGACCTGCAGCACGTGCTCGCGGGAGAGGCGCAACCGGCCTGTGCCCGGCGGCTGCTTGCTCAACGCCGCGGACAAGGGGGCCTCCGCGGCCGGGGAACCGGCGCCACTGGCCTCTCCGTCGGTCGCCGTGGTTGGACCGCCATCCAGCTTGTCCGCCGCCACCTGTCGGTTTCCCGCGTAGAGCGCATTCTGGTAGAGGGCGAGCCCATAGGCGTCGGCCAGGATCCCGATGGCCTTCCGCCCTTCGATGGTGTACTCGCCGATGATGTCGGGGATCGCCCGGTCCAGGCGGACCTTGAGCTTGCGGGCCGCGTTCTTGACGATCTGCTTGATGTCGCTCGGCCCGAGCGGATCGAAGAAGACTTCGGCAGACCGCGAGCGGATGGCCGGACTGATGTCCGACGGGTCACGGGTCGTCGCCCCGATGAGCACGAAGTCGGCCGGGGCGCCCTCTTCGAACAGCTTCTTGACGTACTTGGGGACGTTGGGATCGTCCGGGTCGTAGTAGGATGAGTCGAAGCTGACCCGCTTGTCCTCCAGGACCTTGAGCAGCTTGGCCAGGAGCATCGGCTCGAGTTCACCGATCTCGTCGATGAAGAGGATGCCGCCGTGGGCCTCGGTGACCAGGCCGAGCTTCGGCTCGGGCACCCCGCCCTCGGCCAGGTCCCGTCGCGCCCCCTGGTAGATCGGGTCATGGACGGAACCGAGGAGCGGGTTGGTGACCTCCCTGGGGTCCCAGCGGAGGGTGGTCCCATCGACCTCGACGAAGGGCGCGTCCTTGGCGAAAGGCGAATGCCTCAGGCGCTTCGCCTCTTCCAGGCAGAGGCGGGCGACCGTGGTCTTGCCGACGCCGGGCGGTCCGTAAAGGATGACGTGTTGCGGGTACGGCGAAGAGATCTTGGCCAGAAGGGCCTTGATCGCCCGGTCCTGGCCGACCACTTCGGACAGGGTCGCCGGTCTGATGACCTCCATGGCCGACCGGGTCAGCTGTTTGCGTTCAAGTTTTTCGAGGACGGCGTATTTCTTGAGGGTCTGCGCGTTCTCGGGACCGCCGTCCTCCTTGGCGATCTGCATCTTGATGTCGCGGATGTACTCTTCGTGCCGCTGCTGCATTCGTTCGGCGATCTTCCGCTCGACCTTGTCCTCGACGGTCTTCCTGGCGATGATGTCGGCGATCTCGTCCTCGATGCCGTCGAGGACCGAGGGCACGTCGGTGGGGCTCGGCGGGCCCTCGATGGTCGGGTCTTCGTAGACCACCTTCTGCAGAGCCAGGACCTGCTGCCCGAGGTCATCCGAGCGCATCCCGTCGAGGGCCTCGAGCTTCCCGGCCCTGAGGACGAGCTTGTCGGCCCCATAGATGTCCGAGAGCAGCCCGAACAGCGCGCTGACCTGGCGGCGCAATTGCCCTTCCTCGCTGAGCCTGCCATCCATGCCGACCCGGGGGTTGGCCCGGACCAGCCTATCTAGAAACGGTTTCAAACGATACCCTCCCCGGCGCCCTCATCAAGGCGCCCACTCTACGGTTCTTTACGGCTCTCCGCGGCGGCGCAAAGGCGGCGCCGGTCAGCCGGCCCGGTCGGCCGCCTCGACCACGACCTTGACCGCCACGCCCACCTTGGGATGCAGCTTTATCTGCACATCGTGAGGCCCCAGGGTCTTGATGGCCTCGTCAAGGACGATCTTCCGCCGGTCAATGCTGACGTGAGCGGCTTTCTGGAGGCGCTCGGCGATGTCCTTGCTGGTGATGGAGCCAAAGAGCCGCCCGCCCTCGCCCGCCTTGGCCTTCATCGTCACGGTCAGACCCTTCAGCTTGGCGGCGGCCTCTTCAGCGGTGGCCAGCTCGTGGTCGGCCCGGGTCTCGATCCTCTTCTTCTCGTTCTCGAAATGACGGACCGTCCCGCCGGCGGCCTCTACCGCCAGTCCCCGCGGAAGCAAGTAGTTGCGGGCGTATCCTTCGGATACGTTGACCGCGTCCCCCTTCCGGCCAAGGGTCTTGACCTCTTTGAGCAAAATGACCTGCAAGGGAAGCACCCCCCGTCTCTCTTACCCGTCCCGGTCAGCTCGCGGGCTTGGCCCGCAAGCGGCGGTAGTCGAAGAGATAGTCGAAGATACCGAACCAAAGCGCCATCCGGCTGGTGACCGGGTGGCCAAAAAGGAGCAGGACGACGAGCACCCTGAGGACTACGGGCACCCTCAGGACGGTCAGATAGAAGTAGGCGACGGCCAGCCCTTCAAGGATGAAGGCGATGGAGCACAGGGAAAAGAGGTTGCTGGCCAACGGGACGAAGCGGGTGAGCGCCGGGAACCTGCCGGCCGCGCTGACGACGACCAGGCTCACCGCCCAGACCAGGAGGATTGGCATGAGCGGCAGCCGCCAGCGGGAGAAGGCCGGGAACTGGGGCACTCCGATGCCGACCCGCGGCAGAACCGAGGCGGCCACGAAATACTCGATGAGGGTCAGGACAACGGCCGCCGCGATGAGCATGGCCAGCACGTATTTGTGCGTCAGGTCGGCGATGATCGTGGCCTGTTGCTGCAACATCTCGACCTGGGCCGGGGTCAGGCGGGCACCGCCCGCCCGGATGAATTCCTTGAGGGTGTCGCCGGCCGCCACGCCGGCCTGGGCGACGCTGTCTTGTCCCAGAATGAGCAGCGTGCCGGCCCAGGTGGCAACGAGGGCCACGGTCGTGGCCACCGCCGTGACGAGGTAGGCCGTCAGGGCCCTCATCCGCCGCCGGATGGCCAGGCCGTAGCCCAAGGCGATGAGCCAGAACCCCCCGTACATCAGGAACGCGTCAGTCAGGCCCAGGAAGGCGATGGTCAAAAGGGCGGTGGCGCCGGTGGCCAGGAGGGTCAGCCGGAGGCCGTGCCGGACCTGCAGGACGATGAGGGGCATGGGCACAAAGAAGATGGTGGCCAGGCCCAGCAATGGAATGTAGGTGCTGAAGAGGGTGATGGCCATGGTCAGCCCGACCATGGTCGCCGCATCTATGAGCGGCTTGGTCCCCGTGTTTACTGGCAAATGGTCTGGGTCTCCTTCGGTTCGGTCGGAAGTGGGCGGGGTCCGCCCCGGGTCCGCGTCGCACGCCGCCGCGACCCGCTTGAGCAGGCTACGAGCCGGCCGGCGGCGGGAATAGCATAACCCGGAAGGGGCCGAAAAACGGCCCGGGAGACCTGTTGTGGAGCGCTGCCGGCCGTGTCTGATATGAATTCGCCGCCCCGAGGGCATCTCCTTTTGTCGAAAATTGGTCTTGCGGCGCGGCCTGGCACGAAAAGGGCGGGGCGGAAAGCCCGCCTCGCCACTGCTTCTGTGGCCCGCCAGCATCATTGGCTATTTTGGGCTTTCGATCAGACGCCCCTGGTCGTTGACGGGAGCGGCCTTCAGGATGACGATATCGACCCGGCGGTTCATGGCCCGGTTGCGCTCGTTGTTGTTCGGCACCACCGGGCGGTACTCGCCGTACCCGACCACGAAGAAGCGCGATGCCGGGACTTTTGATGTGTTGACGAAGTAGTGGATGACGTTGGTCGCCCGTCGCGCGGACAGCTCCCAGTTCGAGGGGAAATCGCGGGTGCTGATGGGCAGGTTGTCCGTGTACCCTTCGACGCTCACGTAGTTGGGCACTTTGGCGATGTACGGCGAGACCTTGTCTA
This sequence comes from Bacillota bacterium, assembly GCA_021811325.1. Taxonomy (GTDB): domain Bacteria; phylum Bacillota; class Sulfobacillia; order JAJYWN01; family JAJZPE01; genus JAJZPE01. The sequence goes on along the minus strand of JAJZPE010000008.1, from coordinate 32,631 downwards.
GGATGGTCTTGGCGTCGGGGAGCAACTCGGCTTCGCCGGGCCGGAACAGGACCGCTCCGAGGCTGATGGTCAGACCGCGGTCGCCGTAGTAGATGGACACGGAGCCCTGGCTGGTCAGCCCCTCGGTGGCCGCGGCCAGCTCATAGCCGAGGTCCTCGAGGACGTCGCCGCCGGAGCCCGACCCACCCGGCCCCCCGGGCATGAACCCGCTGCCGGTCGAGGCCTGCGACCCGCCGGCAAAGAAAGAAGCCCGTAGTGAACCCGCGAGAGTCTTGAACTTCTCGGCGTCCACCCGGGACATGGAGTACATCACGGTGAAAAAGACCATCAACAGGGTGATCAGGTCGGCGTAGGTCAGAAGCCAGCGCATCATCCCGGCTCCGTCGTGCCCACCCTCTCCCCCGTGCCCGTTACCTTTGCCTTTAATCACTGGGGCCTCCGCCCTTTCCCGTTTCCTGCTCCTTCACCACGGCCTGCAGTCTGGGAGGGAGGAAGACCTCAAGCTTCTCACGAACGATCCGCGGGTTCTCGCCGGCCTGGATGGACAGGATGCCCTCGAGGATCATCTCTTTGATGAGCAACTCGGCCTTGCTCTTGTGCTTGAGCTTGTTGGCCAGGGGCAGCCAGAGGAGGTTGGCCGTACTGATGCCGTAGAAAGTGGCCAGAAAGGCCACGGAGATGGCCGGCCCCAGTTCAGAGGCGTTATCAAGGTTGGAGAGCACCTTGATGAGACCGACGACGGTCCCGATGATGCCCATGGTCGGGGCGAAACCGCCGGCGGTCTCCAGCATGCTGGCTCCGACGCTGTGGCGCTTCTCGAGGAAGACGATCTCCGTCTCGAGGATGTTCCGGACGAGTTCGGGGTCGGCCCCGTCGATGACCAGGTTCATCCCCCGGACGAGGAACTTGTCGTCGGTGTCCTTGATGAACTCCTGGAGGATGAGGAGGCCTTCGCGGCGGGCCTTCTCGGCGTATCCGACCAGCAACTCGATGAAGTTCAGGGGGTCGGTCGCCTGCTTCTTGAAGGCCAAGCCGAGGATCTTCGGTAGGGCCGTGACGTCCTCGAGGGAATAGGAGATCACGGTCGCGCCGAAAGTGCCCCCGACGACCAGGATGAAGGCTGAGGTGTTCAGGAGGGAGGCCAGGTTGGTGCCTTCGATGACGGCCGCACCCAGCAGGGCGGCCCAGGCCCCGAATAGTCCGATGATAGTGGCGAGGTCCACGGTGTAACCTCCCGGGGGAATGAAAAAAGCCTTTCGCACTTATAGTCGAAAGGCTTCAAGCATTTCTTTAGGGTTTTATGTAACCTGGGGGCGGGTCCTCGCCTATTCCTGCGTGAATGGCAGGAGGGCGATGTTCCGCGCCCGCTTGATGGCCAGGGTCAGCTGCCGCTGGTGCTTGGCGCAGTTGCCGGAAATCCGGCGAGGAAGGATCTTGCCCCGCTCGGTCAGGTAACGCCGCAGCCTGACAACGTCTTTATAGTCGATGTCCTTGACCTTGTCCACGCAGAAGCTGCAGACCCGCCGCTTGGGACGGCGACCCTTCTCGCGGCGAGGCCTGGACTCGCGCCGCGGACCGCCGGGTCCGCGGTCACCGCCGGGCCCGCGATCACCGGGGCCACGGTCGCCAAAACCGGGCCTGGGGCCCGACGGGGCGGGACCTGAGGCACCGGTCGGCCCCGGGGTTCCGGAGGCCGGAGGGGTCGGGACGGCACCCTCGATTCGTTCCATCTATTTCACCTCAAAATGGTATGTCATCTTCGGATACCTTGACGTCGTTGCCGGCGCCGTCGGCCGCCGGGGCGGGACCGCTCTGGCCGCCGGACTCCTTCGGCCTGTCGAGGAACTGGACGTTGTCGGCCACGACTTCGGCCGCCCGGCGCTTCTGGCCGTCTTGCGTCTCGTAGGAGCGGATCTGCAGGCGGCCCTCGACGGCCACCAACCGGCCCTTGCCCAAGTGCTGGGCGCAGGTCTCGGCCAGCTTGCGCCAGGTCACGAGGTCGATGAAATCCGTCTCGCGCTGCCCGGTCTGGGTGTTCGTGAACGGCCTGTCCACGGCCAGGCGAAAGGTCGCCACCGGGATGCCGTTCGGCGTGTAACGCAGCTCGGGCTCCTTGACGAGACGTCCGATGAGAATGATCCGGTTAAGCAAAACGCAGCACCACCCGAGGGTCTAGCTTTCCTGGCGAACGACCATGTGTCGGATTATTTCGTCGGCGATCTTTAGAACCCTTTCGAGTTCGGCTGCGGCCTTGGCCTCACCCTCGAACTGGACCACGACGTACTGGCCCTCGAGGTGACCCTTCAGTTCGTAGGCCAGTCGTCGCTTGCCCCACTTCTCGGTCTTGTCGATGGTAGCGCCTTGGCCGGTCAACAGGTTCTGGAATTTCTCGATAACCGCCGTCGTCTGCTCCTCGTCCAAGTCTGGACGAATGATGTACATAACTTCATACTTCCTCATGGCTCTTCACCTCCTCCCCTTGGACTGAACGGCTCCATACGCGTTGGTATGGAGCGGGGCAGCCATGCGGCCACAATTATATCACCTGCCGGCGGGCAAAGGCAAGGCGCGCGGCGATGTTTGCCCCTTCGGACCTGGCTCGGCGGTTCAAGGATTGAACCGGAAATAGAGGATGTCACCGTCCTTGACCCGGTATTCACGGCCTTCCACATGAACGCGGCCTGACTCGCGGGCGGCGGCCATCGAGCCGGCGCGGACGAGGTCGGACCAATCGACCGCTTCAGCCCGGATGAAGCCCTTTTCCATGCGCGAGTGGACCTTGCCGGCGGCGGCCGGTGCCGTCGTGCCCCTGGGCACGGTCCAGGCGTGCAGTTCGTTCTCGTTGACGGTGAAGAAAGTGACCAGGTCGAGGAGGGCGAAGCTCCTTCGGACAAGGTCCGGAAGGGTCGACTTGGCCCAGCCCAGTTCGTTCAGGAAGACCCCCCTGTCGGCCGGTTCGAGTTCGACCAGTTCGGCCTCGAGCTTGGCCGGGACGGCGATGACCACAGCCCCTTGGCCCTTGGCGTAGGCCGCGGTGGCCGCGAATAAAGGGTCCTCCTCCGGGGCGGTGGTCTTCTCTCCCACATTGACCACGTAGAGCGTTGGTTTGGCGGTGAGTAGGAACAGCTCTTCGAAGACGCCTCCGCGACCGGCCTCCGGGCCGGCGTGCCTGGCGGAGACTCCGCGCCCGAGCAAGGCTTCGAGGGCCTTGAGCTGCTCAACCTCGCCCTGGTAGCGTCGTTCGCCGGAACGCAGCTTGCGAGAAGTCTTCTCCTGGCGTTTCGCCACCGTCTCGAGGTCGGCCAGGAGCAGCTCGTAGCTCACCGTCTCGATGTCTCTGACCGGGTCCAGTGTCCCGTCGACATGGGGCACCTGCGGGTCCTGGAAGGCCCGGACGATGTGGAGGAGGGCGTCGACCTCGCGGATATGGGCCAGGAACTGGTTGCCCAGACCCTCGCCGCGGTTGGCCCCTTTCACCAGCCCGGCGAGGTCGACGTATTCGATGGCCGCCGACACGACCGCCTTCGGCCGGGTGACCCCGGCAACGGCGTCGAGCCGCTCGTCGGCGACCTCCATGACCCCGACGTTGGGATCGATGGTCGAAAACGGGTAGAGAGCCGTCTGGGCGCCGGCCTTCGTCAGGGCGTTGAAGAGGGTCGACTTGCCGCAGTTCGGAAGGCCCACGAGACCACACCGCAAGGCCACGTCACTCACCCCCGCAGACAGATTATAACAGAAGAGCCGCCCGGCTGGCTAACCGGACGGCTTCGTGGTGTCGGGGCGGGAGCGCGGGCGGCGGCGCCTCCTCAGGGCCTGAGGACCGGCCCTTCCTGGGCCTTCTCCTGCTTCAGGAGGTACATGCGTTCGTCGGCCCGAGCCACAAGTTCGGTTGGGCGTGAACCGTCGTCGGGGTATACGGCGATGCCGACGGTGACCCCCGGCAGGTTGAACCCGCGGCCCTGGACCTCGACCGTACGCCTGGAAATGCTGGCGGCCAGCCGATCAGTGGCCTGTCTGGCCTCGGCCGGCCCGGCACGGGGCAGGATGACGGCGAACTCGTCGCCGCCGTATCGGGCGATGGTGTCCGAGGGCCGGAAGTTGTGGTTCACGACGGCGGCCAGTTCGACCAGGGCGCGGTCGCCCGCCAGGTGCCCGTGCACGTCGTTGACCAGTTTGAGGTTATCCACGTCGAGGAGGACGACAGCCAGGGAGGAAGCCTCGCGTTGGGCCCGCTCGATTTCCTCCTCGAGGCGCCGATAGAAGTAGGAGTGGTTGTACGTGCCCGTCAACCCGTCGTGGGTGGCGGCGTGGGCGACCTGCTCGTGGTACCTGGCGACCTCGATGGCGATGGAAATCTGCCCGGCGACCGCGCTCAGGAGGTAGAGGTCGTCCCGCGAAAAGGCGTTCAGCTGGTCGGACTCAACGTCGAGGACGCCGATGGTGCGACCTTCAACGATCAGCGGGACGGCCAACACCGAGCGGGCCCCGACGTTCGGCCCGGGGAGGTAGCGCGTATCGGTCCGCACATCCCCGATGACCTGTGGTAACCCATGCTCGGCCACCCAACCGGTGACGCCTTGACCTTTCGGGACCCGGCGCTCGGCGGTCAACTCAGGAAGGCCGACGGAGGCCTTGATGGCCAGATCGCCGGACTCCGGTTCGACCAGGAGCAGGCCGTAAGTGTTGGGGCCTATGGCGTCGTAAAGGATGGTGAGGATGCGGTGCATCAGGTGGGACAGGTTCAAGAGCGACCGGGTCTCCAGGGATATCTGGTAGAGGATGCCCAGCTCCTTCCCGTGGACCGGGAGGATGCGGCCGATGGTCGCCTCGGGCTGGAGCTCGCCGAAGTCGGCCGGATGGTCGCGGATCCTCTTCTCAAGGGCCGTGTAAACGATGTCCTGGGCCTCCTTGAGCTTGGCCAGGTGGGCCACGAAGGCGTCGACCACGGCCGGGTCGAACTGCGTGCCACTGCCAGCCTGTAGCCGACTGACGGCTTCCATGGGGGTCAGGCCGAGGCGGTAGGGACGGTCGGTGGTCATCGCGTCAAAGGCGTCGGCGACGGCCAGGACCCTCGACCCGAGCGGGATGGCCTCACCGCTCATGCCATCGGGGTAACCCCCGCCGGCCCACCATTCGTGGTGGTGCTTGACGAGCGGTACGATCTCGCGGAAGGGGGCCACCTGTTGCAGGATGTTCGCGCCTTTCGTCGGGTGCTCCATCATCTGGGCCCGCTCGAGGGGGTCGAGGACCCCTTTCTTCCTGAGAATCCCGTCGTCCAAGCCGATCTTGCCGATATCGTGCAGGAGGCCCGCATATTCGATGGTCGCCAGGTAGCCTTTGGGCAGCCCCATCTCGCGGGCGATCATCAGGGCGTAGCGGGCCACGCGGGTCGAATGGGCCCGGGTATGGTGGTCGCGGGCGTCGACCGCCTCGGCAAGGGTCTTGACGGCCGACATATAAAGCTCCCGTTCGCGCTTGAAGACGGCGGCGTTGTGGATGGCGATGGCCAGTTGCCTCGCCAGGGTGTCGACGGCGGTGACTTCGTCGTCGGTGAACACGCCGGGCTTCACGGACTCCAGGTCGAGCACCCCGAGGACTTCTTGACCGACCATCAAGGGCAGGCACATGCGGGCTTTGGACGGCAGCTCCAATGACCCGGGGCACCGGTCACCGGCGTTGGCGCTCTCGGAGACTAACGGTTTCGCGTTGCGGGCGGCCCATCCGGTCGCACCCAGGTTGACGCTCTGGGTGTACCCCGCGGGGACGAGCCCCGCCAAACGCCCCGCCTGGGCCTCCAGGCGCAGTTCCTCCGCTTCCTTGTCGTGGAGCAGCACTCCGGCATAATCGTAGCCGAGATCATGGGCCAGGAAGGCGACAACCTCCTGCAAGAGGACCGGGAGGTCGAGGATGGCCGTGAGGTGATGGCTGGCCCGGCTGATGGCCGTCAATTGGCTGACCTTGCGCTCGAGCTTGCCTCGCAGGCGGCCCTCCTGGATGGCCGTGGCAATCTGCCCGGCCAGGCCTTTGATGACCCGCTCGTGCTTCTCGGTCAGGCGGGCACTGGGCCCACAGCCGACGGCAAGGGCCCCGAGGGTCTCGCCGCCGCTGCGGAGGGCGGCCAGGGCCAGGGTGCTCAGTCCCAACGGGGCAAAAATGGTCTTCATCGGGTGCCCATCGGTGCCGGAGATGACCGTGATGTCGTTGGACCCCATCATTTCGGCGATGGTGGTGAACTTCCGGTCGACCTCAACGGCGCTCAGGGCTGACTCCCCGCCGGGTGGGGCCTGCCCCGCCCGGAAGGCCAGGCGCATCAAGCGGCCGTCGGGGTTCAGCAGATAGATGAGCAGAGTCTGGTATTCGAGGACCTTGCGAAGGCAGGTGGCGGCGACCGCGAAGACCTCTTGCTGGTCGGCCCGGCGGGCGACCGTTCGGGCCACCTCCAGCAGAGCCGAAGACGTGTCGGCCTCCTCGCGGACCTTTTCGTACAGGCGGGAGTTTTCAATCGAGCCGGCCAGCTGAGCCGCCACCCGGTCGATGAACTCCTTCTCGCCCGGGCTGAAGTCCGGACCGGGCGACCGGGAGAGGTTGAGAGTGCCCAACTCCCGCCCTTTGAACTCGATGCGGGCGGTGGCCCTGGCCGCTTTCTGGGCGTTCCAGGGCGCCCCGAAGGCCGCCTCCGCAACCTGGTCGTCCTCGGCCGGTGGGTTCAGCCTCCGCAGGCGTTTGATTTCCCAGCCGCGGTCGGCGTCCGGGGTGATTGACGCGGCAATGACCTCGAGCGGGCCTCCCTCGGTGCGAAGGGCGACACTCAGGTAATCAAGGGACAGCACTTCGGACATGGTCGCGGCCAGTTGGGGCACCAGGGTTTCCAGGGTGGGAGCGGCCGTGACCGCCCCGATGATCCAGTTGAGGGCGGCGTTCTGCTCGGCCCGCTCATTGGCCTGCTGGTGCATCAGGGCATTGTTGACGGCCACGGTCAGATTGTCGACGATCGGTCCCAGCGCCTGGAGCGTCAGGTCGTCATAGGCTCCGGGGCGGGCGCTGGCCATGTTAAACGTCCCCAGACAATGGTCGCCGAAGATGAGGGGCAGGCACAGGATGCACCGCAGCCCGGTGTCCTTGAGGACCTCGTCCTCGGGAAACGACTGCTCAGCCTGGTCAAGGTCGCGTGTCAGGAGAGGGGCCTTGGTGCCGACGGCTCGGCCGATGCGCGTGCCGTCGAGGGGCTGCCAGTCGCGGTCGTTGAAGGCCTGGTTGAGCAGGCCCTGGACGGCCAGGGGGCGGAACAGCCGGCGCTGCTCATCGACTACGGCCAGGGAGAGTCGGTCGAAGGGGATGAGGCCTTGAATCGCCCGACCCAGCGCGCGGAAGACCGTGTCCAGGTCGAGACTGGAGCTCAGGGCCAGGGCCGCGGCACTGGTCGCCTTGAGGTGCGACTGGGCGCGGCGTTCGCTGGAGATGTCGCTGATGGTCAACAGGCGACCGGTCGCTTTGCCCTTCGAGTCATAGACGGGCGTGCTGAAGACGCTGAGGGTCGTCTCTGGCGGCCGGACCAGGTCGATCTCTTCCTTGATGGTCCGGGTCTCGCTGGCGTAGGTGGTCGCCAGAAGCCGCTCGAGTTGCCTGGGCTCGGCCGCTCGGCTTTGAAGCCGCTCGAGGAGCACCCCGGGGGCCTTCTGGCCACGCAAATGGTCCGGGTCGATCCCGAGGACCTCGCCGCACCGGCGATTAGCGACCTGGACGCGGCGGTCGGTGTCGGTCATCAGGATGCCGGCGTCGGAGGCGTTCATCAGGGCCTCCAGCCGCTGGCTCCACTCCCGCGCGTTCTGATACAGGGTGGCGCGCTCGACGGCGAGGGCTGCCTCTTCGGCGAAGGCCCTCAGCCCGGGCAGCATGTCCGCGGTGAAGGCGTTGAGCCGCGGGCTCTGCATGTCAAGGACGCCCAGCACCTTGCCGTCCTTGACCAGGGGGAGGCTGAGTTCGGCCCGGGTCTTGGTGGAGAAGTCGCGGACGAAGTGAGGGTTCCTGCTGACATCGTTGGCCACCTGGGTCTTGGCGGTCAGGGCCGCCTGCCCGATCATCCCGTGCCCGACCTTGAGGCGGTACCCCAGGGGTGGCGCTTCTCCGTTGACGCTGCGCCAGGCGGCAACGACCAAGTCCTTGCCCTGGTCGTCGAGGAGCAGCACCGAAGCGTCGCTGAGGCCAAAGATCGATACGACCTCGTCCATCATCTGGCCGAGGACCTGCCGGAGGTCGATCTTGGCCAGGATGCGTCGGGTCGCCTCGGATACGGCCGACCCGTTCACCGGTAGCCTTTTCGGTTCGCGGCTCGCCATCTCTTCTCCCTCACGCATGGTCAAAGTACTTCGCTTTCAGGTTATCGGCATTTCGACTCGTCAAGTTGAGACCCCGGGCCGCGGGCCCGGGGCTCTTCTGCCTCTTCTGGTTGATCAGCTCTTCTTCGGACGCCCCTTGGCGAGGACGGCCGCAGGCAGCGGCGGGATGGGAGCGCCCAGAGGGAACAGCTCTTTCACCCCTCTCTCGAACTTGGCCCGCGGCAGCATGACCCTCCGGCCACACCCCCGGCACTTCAGCCCGAAGTCAATCCCCGTCCGGGTTATCTCCCACAGGTCGCTGCCGCACGGGTGTCCCTTCTTCATCCTGACGATATCGCCGACCTGGTAGCGGACGAACGGCTGGTTCACGGCGGTCACCCCTTGGTCGGCTGTTTGTGAGCCTTATTGTCGGTCGCCCCACGGGTGGTCGCCGTCGGGCCCATCTCGATGCCGTGTTTCGCGAGGGCTCGGCGGATGGCCAAGCGGAGGTCTCTCTCCACTCGCCATTGGCTGTTGGCGACTGTCTCGGCCTGGACGATGTAGGTCACGGTCGCGGGTCCGAAGGCGCTGATGCCCAGGACCTTGGGACCGCTCGTGAGGTCCGAGTCGACCTGGCGTATATCGGCAGCGGCCTCGTGCAAGGCCGCCAGAACTTCTTCGGAGTCGGCCCGGTAGGGCACGGGGACCTCGACCAGGGCCCTCATGTTCCCGCGGCTCAGGTTGGTGACCTTATCGACCATCCCGTTGGGGATGGTGTGGAGCTGCCCGCCGAAGTCTCGGACGCGGGTGGTGCGCAGGCCGATGTCCTCGACGGTCCCGGTGAGCCCGGCCGTCTCGATGGCTTCGCCGACCGTATACTCATCCTCGAAGAGAATGAAGAAGCCGGCAATGATGTCCTTGACGAGGTTCTGGGCGCCGAAGCCGACGGCCAGCCCGATGAACCCGGAAAGGGCCAGGACAGAAGTGACGGGGACGTTGAAAAGGCCAAGGATGGTCAGGAGGGCGGCGAAGTCGACGAGATACCTGAAGAGGCTGCGGAGCAACGACGCCAGGGTCTTGGCCCGCTTCTCCTCGAGGTAGGCGCGGCGCCTGGGGCGCTGCTCGAGGAAGCGGCCGATCGACCCGTTCCCCAACCTGACGAGGGCCCACGCGGCCAGCAGGACCAGCAGGACCTGGGCCGTCCGGGTGAGGGCCACCTGTAGCCGCGGGTCGATCGTCATCAGGAAGCCTTCCAAGGGTTGGTTCCTCCTGCCTTCGCAGTTTGTCCGGAGAGAGGCGATGGTGGCCTGACCCGCTTCACTTCGGAAGCACTCGTCCCGCCGTCCATGGGCCGAAGATGGTAAACGCCTGCAGGAACCACGTGGCCAGGCGCGATGATGCCAGGGAGCGGACCCAGGGCTGGTATTCGGTCATTGCCAGGAAGGGGACGGCGAAACCGAGGAACAACGTGACCAAGGTGACGGCCATGGCCAGGCCGACCACCGCCCCGCCCAAGCGGTTCAGGCCTTCCCCGGTGATGAACCCTAGAGCCCCGGCGAGCATCGGCTCAAGGAGTCTGAAGGCCAGCGAGATGAGACCAATGATGAGGACGAAGGCCAGTCCATCGACGATCGCCCTGGCCAGTGTGGTCGCCAGGAGCTGATTGAGCGACGTGGGCCCGGCGGTGTTCCCCGAGGATACCGCGGCCGCCCCCAGCCTGGCGAAGTACCCGGAAATGCTCGAGGCATAGGGCTCCGGCAGTCTTAGGAAGGCGGTTAGTTGCCGGGCCAGCCCAGGGGTGAGGGCCGTCGGTGGGGCACCCGCCATCCCCGGGGGGAGGGTGAGCCTCGTCGCCAGGAAGGCCGATATCCGGGCGGTCAGGCCCCAAGACGACTCGAGATAAGCGGCCAGGCGGCCGTGGTAGATGATGGCCGCGGCGAGCGACAGGACGAAGCCCACCGCCCCGACGAGCAGGCGGGCCAGGCCTCGGACGGCGCCGACGACCAGGCCGGCCAGTAGCACTATGAGGATGCCCGCGTCAATAGGGTTCATTCCCCATCCCCCTGCGCCTCCGAGGCATGAACTGAAAGAACGCGTAGGCACCGACGGCCGGCAGGGCCGGGCTGACTTCGGCGCCCGTCCAGAGCCTACCCGCGGCGATGGCCCCCGCGGTGACCAGGCCGAGGAAGGCAAAGGCGATCAGGTCACGGAGGAAATCCTCGTAGAAGATGACCTCAGAGAACCCCCTCGCCAAGGCCTCCAGCAGATCGCCCGCCAGTTTGGCGACCGCGAAGACAGTCACCGCTCGGGCGACCAGGTGCAGGTGGAGCCGTTGAAGGAGGAGCGCTGAAGCATAGGCGCAGGCGGCCACGACGATGACCGCCAGAAAGCGCTGGCGGGTGCTCATTGGCTGAATGCCCCCTCTCCCCTTCTAGGGACCTGCCTTGACCGAGCCTGGGAGGGAATAGCCCAGGATTTTCGTCCCGGTCAGAATGACGACTTGGTCGCCTCCCGGGAGCAGCAAGACTCCCCGGGACTGCTCCGAGAAGGCCAGGGTCCACCGTCCCCGGCCCGTGGTGTCCAGCGCATAGAGGCGGCCTTCACCGCAGACCAGCAGCCCGCCCGCAGGCAACTCCAAGAGGTCCACGGCGGCACCGGCCAGTTGCCGGCGCCAAGTGGCCTGACCGCCCCTGGTGAACGACAGGACGAATCCCTTGGCCGTGGCGATGTGCACACTATCTCCCGTCCCGAAGCCGCCGGCGACCGGGGCCTCGATGGTCAGGGGCCGGGTCGACCCGGACTTGGGCTCTATCAACCAAGCGCCGGCGGGGTCCAGCGCGAGAAGGGCGTCCTCGTCGGGGGACAGGTAGGTGCGGAACACCGGGGCGCTGCCCAGTTCGAACCGTCCCCTGACGGTGCCGTCCGCGGCGAAGGCGGTCAACCAGGCGCGGGGCTGCGGTCCGGGGACGAAGGAGGCGACGGCTGCCCCCCCCTTCCTGCCGGTGCCGATGGACGTGACAACGCCCTCTGTCGCGTCCGTGCCCCAGAGTCTTTGCCCGTCCGGGGTCAGGGATTGGAGTCGCCCCGCAGGGCCTGTCCCCCCAGCGGGGCCGGCCAAGACCAGGAGGGCGTCGGCGCGGCTCGAGGAGACCACGGCGAGAACGGCCGGGGGCGCGGCTTCGCCGTCAAGCAGAGACCACGCAACGCTGGTCCCCTGAACGCGGCCGACGGCAGGGGGGTCCGAGCGTAAGACGACCGCCCGCCCCCGAGCTTCGGCGATGAAGCTGGCTCCTCCGGCAGCGACCTGTGTCTTGACGGTTCCGTCGGGACGGACATAGGTCAAGGTGCCGCCGTTGGCGGACGAAGCCAGCACGGCCAGGCCGTCTCCGTCCCTGGCCAACTCGGCTCCCGGTCCGACGGGACGGCTCCAGGTCGGGGTGGCGGCCACCGGCGCGGGCAGGAGGCCGCGCCAGCCAATCCCCGTCATTGGTCGCTGTGCGAAGGCGACAAAGGCGAAGACGACCAGGAAGAACAGGCCCAACCAGAGCCCGCCGGTCGGCCGGGGCGCTCGGGAAAGGCGTCGGCTCTTGCCGGCCGCGACGGGCACGTAGTTCCCTCCTCCGCAATGCTACTTCGTTTAACACTACTCTCTCTTCGGTCATCTTCCTGCCTTGATCCGACGGATAAGCGCGACCACAATGGCGACTGTCCCGCCGGCCCCGGCCAGAGGGTACAGGAGGCCGATCGCCTTCGCGAAGCCCAGTCTGGTGACCGGCAGGCACAGGGCCACCGCGGCGATGGCCCACCGGTTGCTCGGCCAGGAGGCCAGCTTGGCCAGCCGCGTGCCGAGGCCGTAGGCATTGGCAGTCCCCGACATGACCATCGCCAACCACAGGGCGACGGACACCAGTCCTTGTCGGTCCGGCCAGCGTTGGGCAACGGCGTAGGCGGTCGGAATGTCCACGTCCAGAACCTCCGGCAAAAGGGTGAGGTTCAGGGCGGTGGTCATGAGGGCGCATAGGCCAAGGGCCAGACCGCCCGCAAAGGCGGCCACGGCGGCCTCCGCGGGGCCTTTGGCCCGCCTTGTCGCCGGGGGCAGGATGGACAACCCGACGACGAGGTTGTAGCCCGCATAGAAGAGGGCCATGAGCCACCAGGGAGGCGCGCTCGTGTGCGGAGGCAGACTCAGCCACCTGGCCCCGGGGGTCGGCGCCGCGAGTAGAGTTGCCACCGACACGGTGACCTGCCCGGCAAGCAAGGCGGGCACCAGGAAGCCGTTGAAGTAGAGGAGCCCTTTGAGGTCGGAGGCGAGGATGAGGACGATGACGGCGGTCGTGACACCGACACCGGCGGCGTAATCCCAGCCGAGTTGCTGGTGGGCCAGCGCGCCGCCTCCGGCGAGCATGATGGCCAGGGCGCTGCCCAGGGTGAGGGTGATAAGGGTGCTGAAAGCCGAGCCCAGTCCGGGTCCGCCGAGATGGGCGGCCAGGTCTTTATAGTCATAGCGCCCGTTGGCGCGCGAAAGATGGGCGGCCACCGCCCCGAAGCCGGCGAAGGCCACTGTGGCCAGGGCGGCGCCGGCCATCCCCCGGCGGCCGCCGTAGACGGCGAAGAACTGCACGACCTCGCGGCCGGAGACGAAGCCGGCGCCGATGGCGGCGCCTGCATAGGCTACGCTGATGAGGAAGAGGCGCGACATCCGGTTGCCCAAGCGACGGCCCTTCTTCCGGGGCGCATCGGCCGCTCCCCGGGTAAAGGTTATGAGGGGCGCGCGAATATCTTTCCGGGCCTTCCCATATACTTCTTACCAGCACTTGAGCTGGGGGGAAAGGCTTTGCTCGACCTTCGATACCGCGACCGGCCCCGCTCGTCGTACGCCCCGGAGCATCGGGTGGACGTCGCGGACCCGTTGGCTTCGGAACGGGTGTCCTTCTTTCTCCGCGGGTTGTTGGCCGAGCAGTTTCCCACGGCTGATGCGTTCGTCGTCCTCTGCATCGGGACCGACCGGTCGACCGGTGATTGCCTCGGGCCCCTCATCGGGACCGAACTCGAGGCGGCGGCCCTGCCGAACGTCAGCGTCTGGGGGACCCTCGACCACCCGATTCACGCCAGCAACCTCAGTGAGACCTTACGCCAGGTACGCCAGTCAGGGAGCGGCAGGCCGCTGGTGGCCATCGACGCCTGCCTCGGCAGCCTCGACAGCGTGGGCACGATCACCCTGGGATTTGGGCCCCTGCGGCCTGGGGCCGGCGTGAACAAGGCCCTGCCCGAGGTGGGCGACCTGGCCATCACCGGGGTCGTCAACGTGGGCGGGTTCATGGAGTATTTCGTCCTCCAGAACACCCGGCTGAACCTGGTCTTCAGGATGTCCAAGGTGATTGCCGAGGGGCTGGCCAGCGGCTTGTCGGCGCGATCGGCCGCGGCCCTGCGTACGCCGGTCTAGCGGCGGGCGGGCCCGGGTGGGTTCGTTCGCAGGCCCCGTGCGAGGTCAGAACCTTTGTCGCAGCAAAGGGCCAGGTCCGGCTTAGCGGACCTGGCCCCGATGTTTTCCGTGGGTTTTCAGTGCGAGTTCAGGGTTCGAGGGCCAGCTTCTCGCGGACCGAGCGGAGGATGTCCTCCGGCGTCCGCCCTTCGGCGTTGAGGACCGGCACCTCGGCCAGAATGTCCTGGCGGCCCAGGAGGTTGTCGTCGGAGCCGCTCACCACGATGGCATTGACCTGGCTCAGGTCGCCTTCGGTGCCGACCACGTTGTACCCTTCGCGCCGCAAAGCGTCGGCAACGGGGCTCAGGGTACCCTCAACCGCGATCGTGCCTCTCAAAGCCATACCCCCCGACTCTCAGGTCCTGAGTTCGGAGTTAGGGTGTCCGGCCGCGAAAGCGCCTATGCCCTCCTCGAGCAGGTCGATGACCTCGTCGTCGGTGGTCTGCGCGAACTCGCGGTAGAACTGCCCAACCGCGTAGAAAGGCTCCGGCGTCGAGACGACGACGACTTTGTCGGCCTCCTCCCTGAGCTTGAGGAGGGTATCCGGGGAGGCGACCGGGACGGCCAGGACGAGCTGGCGGGGCTGCTGGTGGCGCAGGTAACGCAGGGCGGCCAGGACCGTGTAGCCCGTGGCGACACCGTCGTCGACGAGGATGACCGTCCGGTCCCTGACCTCCCGGGGCGGCCGGGCCCGGCGGTAGAGGCGGGTCCGCCGCGTGATCTCCTCGATCTGCCGGGCGGCTTCTCGGCGGAGGTAGTCGTGGGTCACACCGAGGTAGGCGACCAGCGTCTCATCCACGTAGAGGGTCCCGTCTTCGGCCACTGCCCCGACGGCGAGTTCCTCGTTGTGGGGAGCCGGAAGCTTCCGGGGAACGATGACGTCCAGCGGCGCGGCCAAACGCCTGGCCACCGGCGCGGCAACGACCACTCCGCCGCGGGGAATGGACAGCACGAGCGGGTTCTGCCCGATAAAGCTGGTCAGCCTTACAGCCAGGAATTCACCGGCTTCTCGGCGGTCGGCAAAAAGCACACCGATCACCTCTTCTGCGAGGCCCTTAGATGGATAGCCTACCATCGGGGGAAGGTCCGTTTGACAAGGCGACGCGCGGGCTTCCGCGCGGCGTGGGATTCAAGCAGGTGCGCCGGCCAAGGCCAGGGCACCGGGGATGAGTTCGAAGGTCACCGGGGTCAGGCCGACGATTTCGCCGTCGGCGTGGACGAGGAGCGGTACCGGCGACTCGATGGTCACCCTGACCGCCCGGTAGGTCTTGACTTTGGGATGGGTGACGTGAGTACCGGTGAACACCCTCGGCAGGACGGCGAGGGTCTCTAGCTTGCCGAAGTCACCGCCGATGACCACGTCGAAAAGCCCGTCGTCGGGGATGGCTTCGGGGCAGATCTTCAACCCGCCGCCATAGTAGCGCCCGTTGCCGGCGGAGACCAGAAGGCACGGTTGCTCGACGAGCTTGCCATCGAGGTCGATCTTCAGGCTGACCGGGCTGTACCTCGGCAGGACGCGGGCGATGCCCAGGAGATAGGCGAAGGCGCCCTTAATGTACTTGGGGATGCGGTTGGCCTCACCGGCCACCTCGGCGTCGAAGCCTACTCCGGCCACGTTCATGTAGTAGCGGTCGTTGGCCCGGGCAAGGTCGATGCGGCGCACCCGCCCGCTATCGATGGCGGCCAGGGCTTCTTGCGGAGCCTTGGGCAGGCCCACACCCTTGGCAAAATCGTTGCCCGTGCCGGCCGGGATGACCCCGAGGATGACGCCGGAGCGGGCGAGCCCGTTGACGGTCTCGTGGACCGTGCCGTCTCCGCCCACCGCAATCACGCGCTGGTAGCCCTGTTCGACGGCCTCCCTGGCGAGCTGGGTGGCGTGGCCGGGGCTGCCCGTCTCTGCCCAATCGTATTCCGGACCGCGCTGCCTGATTACCGGGCTTATCAGAGCCCACGTCCTGGTCGCCCGCCCGTGGCCGGCCGTCTTGTTCACGATTACCAGCGTTTTCACGGCTGGCCAGTCCTCCCTAGTCTCTTCCACCGATAATAAAATTAACCCAACCTCCAGGCGATTGGGTTAGTTTCGGTCTGGTGCGGTTAGACCGGTGAGGGTTTCGGCTTGAGAGCCGGTTTTTCTTCGCCTGTCTTCATCTCGCTATTGCCCCTGAAGACGGCCCCCTCGCCGATGATCAACCCGGCTACCTTTATATCGCCATACAGGCGCCCGGTGGTGACCAGCTCGAGCTTGCCTTCGGCCTCTACATTCCCCTTGACCTGGCCGGCGATGCTGATGTGCCGCGCCCGGATGATGGTGGCCACGACGACGCCGGTCTCTCCGACGATGAGGTCGCCGCGGTGGTGAATCTCGCCCTCGACCTTGCCGTCAACCCTGAGGACCCCGGTCGAGTTGAGGACCCCTTTGAACTCGGTCTCCTTGCCGACGATGGTGTCAATCTTCTCCATGGCGATGTCCCGCCCATCCTTCTTTCCGAACATGTCAGCCTCCCTGCTTTCTTGCCCGTCCCTGGGCCGGGCGGAGTCCTTACTGGGTGTAGGAACGAGGGTTGACAGGTTTGCCATTCATCCACACCTCGTAGTGGAGGTGCGGTCCGGTGCTGCGCCCGGAACTGCCGACGTAGCCGATGGTCTGCCCTTTCTTGACGCGGTCGCCGACTTTGACGATGATCTTCTGGGTATGCCCGTATAGAGTGCTGAATCCATACCCGTGCTCGATGACCGCAGCCCGGCCCAGCCCACCGCGCCAGCCGACAAAGACGACCTTGCCATCACCGGTGGCGATGATCGGGGTCCCGTAGGCGGCGGCGATATCCAGGCCGGAGTGGTACTCCGTACCGAACCCGAGCGGCGAGGGGCGGAACCCGAAGCCCGAGGTGATGACCCCGTTCGTCGGGAAGACCGACGGCCTGGCCGCCTGGTACAGCTGGTTCTCGGTGAGTTCCTTGCGGAGGTCCTCGAAGCTGACGACCCGGTTGGTCATGTCCTTCTGGACGGCACTGAGGTCGTTCTGAAGCCGGCCCGCCCGGGCCAGGATGTCCTGGCTGGCCTGGCTCGCGCGGTCATCGCCCGGTAGGATGGAAGCCGTGGTGTAACCAGACGGCTCGCTGCCGCCGGCCGCAGCCGTCGGGTTGCTGAACGTGCTGGGCTGGAAGGCCGTGGACAGCTGAACGCGGTTGAAGTCCCGGCTCGTCTTGATGATTTCGCGGATCTGCCTGTCCAGCTCGGACAGCTGCTGCAAGTTCTCTTTCAACTGATTCGTTTCAGCCATCAGTTTTTCGAGCTGTTGGCGCTGCTCCCGGTTGACCAGGCGAAGCTCCTTCAGCTCGGTCATGTTGGCCTTCATGTCCTGATAGATGTTGGCGAATATTAGAAGCGACAGGCTAAGCGCGATCAACACGAAGCTGGCCACCTGGACGGTCGTCAGGTGGATGCTGAAGCTATAGACAGACCTCTCCGAGTGGGGAATAATCATCACGGTAAAAAGTTTTCGGCCGCGACGGGCGGTCAAGCTTTTCACCCCCCACAACGGTTGGACGCTCATCCGGTAACTTCAGGTGTTCGGCGCCCGTCTACCAATTCCTTCTTAACCTGGGTCGTTTTCCGGTTTTTCAGGCCGGCCCGAGGCCTTCGTCCGTTCGGCCGAGGGCAGCCGGACGGCGTCCTTCTCTTCGGCGGTCAATTGGTACGTCGACTGCCCGCCCTGCCAGGGTTTGGCGTAAACGCGCGACTCGTCCCGCCCGGAGAGACTGGAGAGGACGACGCCGTCTTTCCTCCCGTCCAAGAAGGCGACCGTGAAGCTCAAGTCGCTGCCGACGCCTTGAAAGGCGTTGAACCGGACGACACCGAGCCCCTGATAGCAGCGGTCGAGATGGGCGGGCGGCTCTTGGCGGCAGCGGCGGCGGTCTTCCACCCCGTCGTCCGACCGGCGTAACCGCTCCTCAATCGCCCTTAAGATGGCCTCCAGGTCCAGGCCGTTCCACCGTCTGCGGGTGCCCGATGTACACCTTGTCCAGCAGTTCGTTGGCGGTATATCGGTCTAAGGTATCGATGTCCTTGTACTTTTTGATTAGCTTTACCCACTTTTCAATGTCGGCCTGCTTCTGTTCCCGGCTGTTCAGGTAATCGGTGAGTTAGAGTCTCAAGTAGTGGTGTAAATTCAGGGGGGCCATTGACAATAGTGGCCACCTCATGGTCTCCTAGCGGATGTAAGGGACCAACCAAACATTCGCCAAGAGACCATGAGGTGACCAATGACAGCATCTCACTCTTCGAGCTTTTGCGCAAGGTCGGCATGGACAAGGATACCGATTTCCTCCGCGAGGGCGTGAGGACCCTCTCTCAAGCGATCATTGAGCTTGAGGCGGCCGAGAAGATCGGGGCCGGCTCACCCACCGGAATGTCTACCGGGAGCGCGAGTGGGACACCCGGGTCGGGACCATTCCTCTGAGGATCCCCAAGGTGCGGCAGGGATCGTTCTTTCCGAGCCTTCTCGAGCCACGTCGGCGCGCTGAACGGGCTTTGGTGGCCGTTATCCAGGAAGCGTACGTCCACGGGGTCAGCACCCGCAAGGTGGACGACCTCGTCCAGGTCCTGGGCCTGACCGGCGTGTAAAAGAGCGAAGTCTCGCGGTTGTGTCAGGATCTTGACGAGATGGTGGAGGGCTTCCGGAACCGGCGTTTGGAGGGCGTCCACCCGTATCTCTGGCTCGACGCCACCTACCACAAGATCCGTGAAGACGGCCGGGTCCAGGGGATGGCCATGGTGGTGGCTTCCCCAATCGGGCCGCCGCTGTCAGGCTCGTTGGAGCCGTCCTCGTGGAGCAGAACGACGAGTGGTCCACCGGCCGTCGGTACTTCAGCCAGGAATCGATGACGAAGCTCTGGCAGAAGCCCCCAGGTACGGGGACTGAGCTAGTCTTGGCTCAGGTGAGCTAAGGCCCGAAAAAGACCCGCTACGTCAAAGATGAGCCAGCAAATTTGCCATTTCTATTGCAGTAACCGCTGCATCGTAACCCTTGTTGCCAGATTTTGTTCCCGCCCGCTCTATGGCCTGCTCGATGTTTTCTGTAGTTAGTACGCCAAAGATTACCGGCACTTCTGTTTCTAATGAAACAGCGGCTATACCTTTTGATACTTCAGTAGACACATAATCGAAGTGAGGAGTAGCTCCCCGGATTACGGCACCCAGGCAAATCACTGCATTATATTTGTTAGACTTCGCCATTTTCTTCGCCGCAAGTGGGATTTCAAAAGCTCCCGGAACCCAGGCGATTTCAATTTCTTCTTCTAAAGCCCCATGACGTTTTAAGGCATCCAAGGCTCCATCTAAAAGCTTGCCTCCGATAAAGTCATTAAACCTGCCTACAACAATCCCGAACTTTAATCCTTCTGCTACGAGTACCCCTTCATACTTTTTCATCTTCTTATCTCCCTTCGGTATTTTCATGAAACTGGAGCATATGCCCCATTCTTTCCTGCTTGGTTTTTAAATAATATAGATCCGTTTCATTTTGATTGATCTGCAAAGGAACCCTTTCAACAATTTCAATCCCGTAACCGGTAAGTCCCGCCAATTTTTTAGGATTATTAGTCATCAGTCTGACTTTCTTTACCCCGAGATCGGCCAGAATTTGTGCACCGATCCCATATTCCCGTAAATCGGCGGGGAAGCCCAGCGCCATATTCGCATCCACCGTATCCATTCCCTGATCCTGCAGCGCATAAGCTTTTATTTTGTTAATCAGCCCTATACCTCTGCCTTCCTGTCTCATATAAAGAAGGATGCCTCTACCTTCTTTCTTAATGCTTTTCATCGCTGCGGCAAGCTGCTCTCCACAATCACACCTTAATGAGCCAAAAGCATCGCCGGTCAGGCATTCGGAATGGACTCTTACTAAAACCGGAGTCCCATCTGCCACATCGCCTTTTACCAAAGCGACATGATGCTCGCCGTTCAGTATGTTTTGATAGCCAACTATCGTGAAGTCCCCATATTTAGTTGGCATTGTTGCTTCGGCGGCACGTTGTATTAACACCTCTTTGCGCTTACGGTAGGCAATTAAGTCCGCTATGGTAACGATCTTAAGATTATGCTGCTTCACATATTCCATGAGCTGAGGCACTCTTGCCATGGTTCCATCTTCATTCATGATCTCGCAGATAACACCTGCAGGATAGAATCCTGCCAGCTTTGCAAGATCCACCGCGGCCTCCGTATGTCCGGCTCTTCTTAGAACGCCTCCCGTCTTAGATTCCAGCGGAAATACGTGTCCTGGTTTTCTGAAATCTGCGGGCGTCGCTTCTTTATCTAAAACCTTTTGTATTGTCATGGCTCTTTCAAAAGCAGATATGCCTGTGGCAGCTTCAGTCGCATCAATCGACACCGTAAAGGCGGTATGCTGGGATTCAGTATTTTGCGCCACCATAGGCGCGATGTTCAACTCGCTCAGTCTTTCCCCCGAAATTGGCATGCAGATAAGTCCTCTGCCGTACTTTGCCATAAAGTTTATGGCCTCCGGGGTTACTTTGTCTGCCGCCATTAACAGATCCCCTTCATTTTCCCTGTCCTCGTCATCCACCACCACCACCATTTTACCAGCCTTGATGTCCTCGATGACTTCTTCAACCGTATTGAAATTGTACATATCTTTTCCTCCCTGTAATGTCTTACTGGCAATCACTGATGGTTTATGCAAAACCATTGTCATTTAAAAATTTCATATCAATGCCTTTTTTATCAGGCTCTTTTTGTTCAGTCCCTAAAAGTTTCTCGACATACTTGCCAATCACGTCGCATTCCACATTTACGACGTCATTGGCTTCCTTTTTAAGAAGCGTTGTCTTATCCTTGGTATGGGGAATAATCGACACTTTAAAGGTGGTATCATCCACATCCACAACCGTCAGACTCACTCCATCTATCGCGACAGAACCTTTTGGCACGATATATTTGAGAATATTGGGAGGAGCTTCGACGGTTATCCAAAACGCATTGTCCTCCTTTTCGCGGGCTTTGATTACGCCTGTTCCGTCAATGTGGCCGCTTACGATATGTCCGCCCAAGCGGTCTCCCAGCCGTAAGGCACGTTCCAAATTGATCTCCGACCCAGATGAAAGATCTTTAAGATTCGTCCTGTGCATTGTTTCCGCTATTGCATCAACAGTAAACCCATCCCGGTCAAAGGCGGTCACGGTAAGACATATACCGTTGGTTGCAATACTGTCACCTAACTGTACGCCTTCCAGCACTTTTTGCGATTTGATGGTGATCCTCGCGGATCGAGCTGACTTTACAATTGCCTCTATTTTTCCTATTTCCTCTACTAATCCTGTGAACACAGCATACCCTCCTTGTCATTTAGAATTGGATCGAGAAAGGGATCCCAAGTCAAGGGACGAACGGGTTCCCCCCAGGTGCCGGCCCCGGAGGCAGGACCACCCACCCTCGCGGTTTGACCGCTTCCGAAGGACCGTCCGCTCCGGGGCCGCCTGTGGGAAAGGCTTAATCAGGAGGCGTCCTTCGAGGACTGTTTTGACAAGGCCATCCTGCCCCACCGTGGCACTCGGTTGAAACGGAGGTGTTGCCTTTGGCCCCTGTCTTCCTGCTTGGCGTGGACTGGGCCGACGAGAAGCACGACTGGTGCTCGATGGACGAGGCTGGAAAGGCCTTGGACTCCCTGGTCGCCCCCCACACCCTGCCCGGTCTTGAGTCACTCCGGGACCACGTGCAGGGTGCCGTACCGTCTGGTTCCGAGATTCTCTGCGCCCTGGAGACGAACCACGGCCTCTTGGTTGCCTTCCTGCTAAGCCAGGGCTGGACCGTCTACCCGATCAACCCCAAGTCGGTCGACCGCTATCGGGAACGCACCCGCGCGGCCAGGGTGAAGTCCGACCAACTTGACGCCTGGCTCCTGGCCGATATCCTGCGCATGGACCGCCACCTGCACCGGCCTTTGGCGCCAGACAGCGTGCTGGTCCGGGAGCTCCGGGAACTCACCCGCGACCGGGAGTCCTTGGTCCAGGAGGGCCGGCGACTGACCAATCAGCTCGTGGCCTACCTCAAGGCTTACTGGCCGGAAAGCCTCAGGCTCTTCCCGAATTTCCAACGGCCCTGGGCCCTGGACTTCCTGGCCCAGCACCCGGCCCACGAGGCTGCGGCCAAGGCCTCTCCCAAGGACTTCAGGGCCTTCTTGAAGACCCACCGCTACCCCCCGGTGGGAGGCCAAGGCTGATGAGATCTTTACCGCCCTTCGGCAACCGCACCTGTTTGCCGCCCCGCATCTGATCCGGGCCAAAACCCGCCAAATGCTGCACCTGGTGTCCCAGCTCAAAACCGTGGTCCGAGACATCCGCGACTACGATGGGGAGATTGGACGCCTTTTGAGGGAGCACCCTGACGGCCAGCTCTTTCTAAGGCTTCCCGGGGCTGGTCCGGACCTCGCCGCCAGGTTGCTCGCCGAGATCGGTGACGACCGGAATCGGTACGCCACCTTCACCAGCCCTGCAATGTGAGGCTGGAACGGCCCCCGTAACCAGGCAGACAGGCAAATCACTGTCAGTCGTCCTCTTCCGCCGGTCCTGCAAGAAACCCCTCAGGCAAGCCTTCCAGCTCTTCGCCGGCTGCAGCCTGAAGCGTTGTGCTTGGGCTCGGGAGCTCTATAAGGCTCATCGCGCGACAGAGACCCGTACCGACTACGACGAGTCCCGCTACCTCGCTGCCCGAGAGCGCTTCGCGGCTTATCATCAGTCCGCCTGATGCCGGATCTTCCGCCCTTTAGGTCACGATATTGACATCAGGAGTCTTTCCCTGCAGATAACCTTCAATCATGATGTCATGTTCAAAGAATTGGACATGGATATTTTTAAGATGAATTGCTTCGTTCATATATGCCTTCCCTTGACCGCCGACAGCAGTTTTTGCATTTTCTCCACCAACGATTTTAGGAGCAATAAAGGCGTTTACCTTATCCACGATTCCCTGACTTAATGCGGCATAATTCAACGCGCTTCCGCCTTCCAAAAGTACGCTGTCTATCTTGTTCTCTCCAAGAACCTTCATTAAAAATGCCAAGTCCACAGCGTTTTCTTTGAGTGGTGTAACGATGACCTTCGCTCCCTTTTGCTCCAACGTTTTTATCTTGGATTTATCCGCTTTTTCAGTGGTTGCAATGATAGTCGAGGCTTTCGAGTGTATGTTTAAAACCTTCGCATCCAACGGGATTCTGGCACTGCTGTCCACAATGATCCTTACCGCATCCCTGCCGTTTCCATTCTTAAGCCTCGTAGTCAACATGGGATCATCAGAAAGGACGGTACCGATCCCTACCATAATGCCCGAAACCTTGTGCCTGAGTGAATGGACGTATTCTCTAGAGAGCTCTCCCGTAACCCATTTTGAGTCACCGGTGTAGGTTGCTATCTTTCCATCCAACGTCATAGCGGTTTTCAGAATGCAGAAGGGAAGATGAGTTACGATATATTTAAAGAAGATTTCGTTGAGTTTCCTACTTTCTTTCTCCAGCACCCCAGTGATTACTTCAATGCCGTTTTCCTGAAGTATCCTTACACCTTTTCCTGATACCAAAGGGTTGGGGTCTTTCACCGCTATAATAACTTTTTTGATTCCCTTTTCAACAATCGCCACCGCACAGGGCGGCGTCTTACCATAGTGGGAGCAAGGCTCTAAGGTGACATACATCTCCGCGCCGCTTACCTCTTCCGAGGCATGTTTAAACGCATTGATCTCGGCATGATTGCCTCCAAAGACCTCATGGAAACCTTCTCCTATAATTCTTCCTTCTTTTACAATGACAGCCCCAACCAACGGGTTGGGATTTGTATATCCTGTGCCTTTTTTCGCAAGCTGCAATGCTTTTTGCATGAATTCAATGTCCAAATGCCATCACTCCAATCGGATTGTCGAGGCAAAAAATTAAGCCCTCAGAATAAATTCTCAGGGCTTAATACCGTAAACAGTTTGGTTATTAACATTCATACATGTCAATAACCAAAACCCATTGTTAATCTTCTTCCATCCAGACTTTACTGTCGGCTTCGGAGTTTCACCGAATCAACCTTACGGTTCGCGGGCTATACCGCCGGTCGGGAATTACACCCTGCCCTGAAGATTTATTCAATTAAAGGTAGCTTAGCACAGCTGAATGCATATGTCAATATTTTAGGGGAATCCTGTCTTGTTGATTGCACTTTTTATTTTCTTTTTACTTTTACTTGTCGGTCCGTTAGACCTTTTATTTGACAGGGACGCGGTGGTGTACTACGATGCGGTTAGCCGAGTCCGCTTGGCGGGTCGGCATTCTCGGAGCGGGGTAGGTGCGGCGGTTGGAGGAAGCGTCGTTGCGGGCGGTGCTGGAGCGGCTGAGAACCGGGGTCATCGGGGTCGACGAGGCCTTTGAGGCGCTAAAGGTACTGCCTTATGAAGACCTCGATTTCGCCAAGGTGGACCACCACCGGCGGTTGCGGACCGGTTTTCCAGAAGTGGTCTTCTGTCAGGGGAAGACAATCCCGCAGATCCTGGCCATCCTCGGACGGTTGACGGTGCACAATGACCGGGTGATGGCCACCAGGGCGACCCCCGAAGTCTACGCCGCCGCGCGCTCGGACTTCCCTGGAGCGGTCTACCACGAGGCGGCAAGGATAGTCGTTCTCGAGCGCCAGGGGGCCCGGTCGGCGGAGAGGGTAGGCCGGGTGGTCGTGGCCAGCGGAGGGACGGCCGACCTGCCCGTGGCCGAGGAGGCGGCGGTGACGGCGGAGGTGATGGGGGCCTTCGTCGAGCGGCTTTTCGATGTAGGCGTGGCCGGCCTCCACCGGCTTCTCGACCGGCGACAGGCGCTGACCTCGGCACGGGTGGTGGTGGCGGTCGCCGGGATGGAGGGGGCGCTGCCCAGCGTCGTCGCCGGACTCGTGGACAAGCCGGTCATCGCCGTGCCCACGAGCGTGGGGTATGGGGCCAACTTCGGCGGGCTGTCGGCCCTGCTGGCCATGCTCAACAGCTGCGCCGCCGGAATCGGCGTGGTCAACATCGACAACGGGTTCGGTGGCGGCTACCTGGCCGCCCAGATCAACCGGCTCGGGGGAGGGCAGGCTTCTTGAGAGTGGCCTATTTCGACTGTTACCACGGGGCCGCGGGGGACATGATGGTCGGCGCCCTGATAGACGCGGGGTTGTCCCTTGACAGGCTTCGGGAGGAACTGACGTCTCTGGGGGTCGGCGGGTACACCGTCTCAGCCCAGCGAGTCTCGCGTGGCGGGCTTTCGGGTACCCACTTCAGCGTGCGGGTCGAGGACCCCAGCCCGCCTCCCCGTCATTTGGGGACAATCACTGAGATCATCGGCGGCAGCACCCTCTCGGGCAGGGTCAAGGACTGGGCTAAGGCAGTCTTCACCCGGCTCGGCCGGGCGGAGTCCGAAGTGCACGGCATCCCGCTGGAAAAGGTGCATTTTCACGAGGTCGGGGCCATCGACTCGCTCGTGGACGTCGTAGGGACGCTGATCGGGCTGGAGTTGATGGGCATCGAGCGGGTCTATGCCTCGTCTTTGACGGTCGGCCGAGGGACAGTGGAGACTGCCCACGGCCTCCTGCCGGTGCCCGCGCCGGCGACGGCCCGGCTGATCGAGGGCTTTCCGGTGCGCGAGGGCCCTTCTGAAGGGGAGCTCCTGACGCCGACGGCCGCCGCCCTCCTGACTTCCCTGTCCGCCGGGGTGGGGGCCATGCCGGCGATGCGCATCGAACGCACCGGCTACGGAGCCGGTACCCGGGACACCAAGGTGCCCAACCTCCTTCGGGTGTTCATCGGGGACCTGGCCGCGTCCGGCGAGGTGTCCGCCGGCGGTGGGTTGTTACGGGATGAGGTGGTGGTCCTTGAAACCAACATTGACAACATGTCACCGGAGGTCGTCGGGTACGTGTACGAACAGCTGTTCGCCAAAGGCGCCCTGGATGTCTACACCATTCCCATCGGAATGAAGAAGTCGAGGCCTGGAGTGCTGCTAGGGGTCATCGCGCCGGTGTCTCTGGCGGATGAACTCGCTCACGTGGTCCTGCGCGAGACTACGAGCATAGGGGTCCGGGCCCATTCGGCGCACCGTTGGGTGTGCCCACGCGAGGTCATCTCAATCGCCACCCCTTGGGGGCCGGTGCGGGTGAAGGTCGGCCGGGTGGGTGAGGTACTGCATGTCGCGCCGGAATATGAGGACTGCCGGGCACTAGCGCTGTCGGCCGGTGTCCCGCTGAGGAACGTTCAGGAGGAGGCCCGTACTGCGGCCTGGAACAGGCTTCGTGGCCAAGGGGCGCCCTGACCGATGATCATCCCGCCGCTGGGCGGCTGTGCGATGAATGGACGCCGGGGAGCGGGCATGGGAACGCGAAGGGGGAGCGGTCGGGGACCGGCTCCCTCTTTTTATCGCCGGTGGAACCCATTGGCCAGGGGATGGTGACGGCTGTGGCGGCCGGCGGTCAGTCGACGCGGCCGGCGGCTGCGACGGGCCAGCGGTCGACCACCCGGTCGCCCTCGACGACGTTGAAGACGCGAGCCAGGTTGGCGACGGTGCAGGCGTGGTTGGGAATGATCTCGATGGTCTCGCCGATGCGAGGCAGGCGGCCATCTGCGGCGTCCGGCGCGAGAACGGCGACCCCGTGCTCTTCTGACAGGCGCTCCAAAAGCATACCCGGCCAGCCGACCAGACGACCGAAGCCCTGGACGACCGATGTCCCATGGGCGCCTCGGTCCAGGGCCAGCGTCTTGCTTCCGGCATCGAGGACGACCCGGTCCGAAGCAGGCCTGGAAACGACGGTGGCGAGGACCCGAAGGGCGCACCTCTCTTCGGCGACCACCCCGAGGCCGACCTGGATGGCATCGTAGAAGACATAGTTTCCGGGGCGAATCTCGGTCACGCCTGGGACGGCCCCCGAAATGCGGGCGGTCGGCGTGGACCCCACGCTGACCTCGGCCACGGGCAGCCCCGCTGAACGCAGGCGCTCCGCCATCGCGACCATGGTCGTTCCCTCAAGGCGGCCGATCTCGGTGACCTGATCCACCGAAGTCGCCCCGTACACCTGCCCGGCGTGCGTGAAAATGCCCCTGAACTCCAGGCTGGGGTGGTCCGCGACTAGGGCGGCCAGCTCCAGGGCGGCCCGGGCGTCCGGCACACCACAGCGGTGCAGACCGGTATCAATCTCGATGAGCACCCCGAGCCGTGTCGCTGCGGCTGCGGCGGCGCGGCTGAGAAGGGGCAGGTTGTCCGGGCTATCCAGGGCCACCGCCAGGCGGACATCGGGCGACATGGCCAAGAGTCGGTCGATCTTTGTCGGAGTGACGATCTCGTTGGCGACGAAGATATCGCGGACTCCCGCGCCGGCCATGACCTCAGCTTCGCCGACTTTGGCGACGGTGATGCCGGCGGCCCCGGCGGCCAGTTGCCTCCTGGCGATGTCCGGTGACTTGTGAGCCTTCACATGGGGGCGTAGCTTGAGTTTATGGTCAGTGGCAAAACGGGCCATCGCCTCGATGTTCTTGTCGAGAGCCGGTCGATTGATGACGACGGCCGGGGTGTCGAGGTCGAGTTTGTTGGTGACAGATGGCATTGTCGGGTCCTCCCTCATCTGGCGGCCTGGGTTAATGGGGCGCGGCCGGCTCGGCGGCCGGCCTCGACTTATGGTGATGGGGGCAGCCGCCATGGTCATGTGGCAGCTGCCCCCATGGTTTCCTCTTCAGTTAGCACGCGTCGGTGGCCGGTGCTTAGGTCGGAAACTGTTTGGGGACGGGCCCTCTGGATTCCGCTGGTAGCCGCCGGCCGAGGACCAGGTCAAGAATCCTCTCCAAGTCCTCGCGCGTGTAGTACTCGACCTCGATGCGCCCCGTGTCCTTCCCCCTGCTCTGCTTGATCCGCACCTGCGTGCCGAAGGCGCGCCTGAGGTTCTCCTCGACCTCCGATAGGATGGGGTCGCTATGGGCTCTTGCGGCCTTGGCCCTGGGCTGTCTCTGCTTCGGAAGCTCCCTTGCAAGTTCCTCCGCCTGGCGGACCGAGAGGCTCCTGGTCTTGACGGCCTCAGCCAGGCGTTGCCTGAGGTCGTCCCGGTCCAGTGAAAGGATGGCTCGGGCGTGTCCAGCCGAAATGGTTCCACGTGAAACATCCTGGCGAATCGCTTCGGGCAGGGTCAGCAACCTCAACGCGTTGGCTACCGCCGGACGGCTTCTTCCCACCTTCTGCGCCACCGCCTCCTGGGTGAGGTTGAACTCATCCATCAGCCTGCGAAAGGCATCGGCCTCTTCAAGCGGGTTCAGGTCCTCCCGTTGCAGGTTCTCGACGAGGGCAATCTCCATGCTCTGGGCGTCATCGTAGTCCCTGACCACGGCCGGAATCTCGGCCAACCCGGCAAGTTGAGCGGCACGCCAGCGCCTCTCGCCGGCGACCAGCTCGTATCCGTCGTCGACCGCCCGGACCAGGATGGGTTGCACAACGCCGTGTTCGCGGATGGATTCGGTCAGCTCGGTCAGTTTCGCCTCGTCCATCAGCCGGCGCGGCTGATATCTGTTCGGTCTGATCGCGCTTATCGGCAGTTGCGAGGCTTCTCCCGCCACTTCCTCGTTTCCCGGGAGAAGAGCCTCAAGCCCTCTGCCTAGCCCCCGCTTCGGCATGCAGAGCAACCTCCTTCGCCAGTTCCGTATACACCTCTGCGCCCTTCGACTTCGGGTCGTAAGCAATGATTGGTTTCCCGTAGCTGGGCGCCTCGCTTAGCCGTATGTTCCGTGGGATGATTGTCCGGTAGACCTTTTCCCGAAAGAACCGCCTGACCTCCTCCGCCACCTGCGCCGAGAGGTTGGTCCGGGCATCATACATCGTCAAGACTACCCCCTCGAGCTGTAGGCCGGCATTGAGGTGGTTCTGAACCAGGTGAACCGTGTTCATCAACTGAGTCAGGCCCTCCAGGGCGTAGTACTCGCACTGGATGGGGACAAGCACGGAATCGGCCGCGGTGAGGGCGTTGACGGTCAACAACCCGAGCGAAGGCGGGCAGTCCATGAGGACGAAATCATAGTCGTCTCTCAGATCCGCCAAGGCCTTCTTCAACTTGGTCTCGCGGGACATGGCCGGGACCAGCTCGACCTCCGCGCCCGCCAGGTCGATCGTCGAGGGGACGAGGTCCAAGCTGGTGGCCGACGTCTTCACGACGACCTCTCGCATCGGCACTTCGTCAATCAGGACCTGGTAGACACATTGCGTGATCTTTTTCTTGTTGACCCCGAACCCGCTGGTGGTATTGCCCTGGGGGTCAATGTCGACCACCAGGACGCGGTACCCCAAGGCCGCCAACGCTGCCCCGAGGTTGACCGCGGTTGTCGTCTTCCCGACGCCGCCTTTCTGGTTGGCGATCGCTATGACTCTACTCACTCTATCACCCGCCCCACTCCTTAGCCCCCGTCGACGACCCCTTGTTGCTCGCAGACCAATTCGTCGCCGGAAAACCCACTTCCTTCTCCCGTTCCTAAACTCAACCAGAGCCCTTCACTGGCTCCTAACTGCGGCGAACTTGCTGCTAACGCACCCGCCCCAGACCTCCGACGCTTCGCCCAGTCCAATTAGCCGCAGCGCCTCCGGCACAAAAAAAAGAGGCGACCTGATGCCGCCTCCTCACTCGAAGTAGGGTTCCCTTCCTAGACTCACTGCGAGAACGGGTTGCCGTTCTCGTTCTTGAAGACTTTCTTCGCCAGCTTGTAGAACCCCCTGGCGTTGGCCATCTGGGCCCCTTCGACGATTCTGGCGTTGGGAAATTCGGGCATCAGATACTGCCCCAGGGCCTGCCCTCCGCCGCCCGTGATCAGGATTTTGTCAAGATCCCGGTAGTCCCACAGCGAGTCGACGACGGTAATGATCTTGGCCGCCACCCACTCGAGAGTCTCCTTCTTGAACTCCGTGAGGTCATATGACTTGCCGGCGATGCGGATCTCGCCCCGCTCGACGATTTCATCGAGTTCGTAGTTTTCCTTGTCGATGGCGAAAATCTCGCGTAGCTTGTTCGCGATAATCCCGTAGGCGCTGGCCAGGCCGGTCGTGGTCGAGGTGCTAAGCCGGTCGATGAACTCCATCGAGTCGGCCACGGCGAAGTCCGCGGTCTTGAAGCCGATGTCGATGATGCCCACCTTGGCCTTGCTCAGCTCCTGGTCCACAACCCGCCCCAGGTCGTCCAGGGCCTGATCGAATAAGGTCCCAAACGGCTGAGGCACGACCTTGACTTTGTCGACGTCGACTACCAGGTCCCGATCAGTCCCCGTCTCGTGGACAGTGACCTCGTGGGCGCCGCGCAGAGCCTCCGCCAACCCGTCGCGGTAGCTAGCGTAATAGTTGGTCGGCAAGCCGGTGACTACGCTGAATGACTGCCTCGGCTCGGAGGCGAACACCCCGAGCGTTGCCAGCATCAGCACCCTGACGTTTTTGTCCTGAACCCGATTCGGGTCCAGGGACCTGGCGGCTATCTCGCTTTGACGTCTCGCGAGGTCACCGACAAAATACCGCCGTCCACCGACGCTGACCACCAGGTTGTCGACCAATCGGCTCCGGTCATTCAGCTCGGACTGGTAAGAAAGAGGTTGCCCGAGACCCACGACGCTCGGGAACAAGCACTCCTTCTCCCCGTCCGTGCCCTTCACGAACCCGTAACCCAGATCGATCCCTAAACTCTTCCTGCCCAACGAACCATCCACCTCCCTGTGGTTTTCAGTCCTTCCCGCTCCGTGGTCAGGAACCCGTTCGCTGTTGGAAAACATAAAAACCCGCCTTTCCCGTGGTGATGCCGAAAAGGCGGGACGTCCCAAAAATCTGCCCTCCTTCGGTAGCCCGGCCGTCATAGCTTGCGCGTTAGACCCGTGGCTTTGCGTCCCTGTCTTTCGTCAGGTTTGCCTTTATCGGGAAGAAACCTTTTCACCCTATTCTGCTGTGTCTTCGTTATTTCTCCATAATTCGCCAAAGTCCTTCTTGCGCTGGAATATTTTTTTCTACCGGCTCTTTCGCTTGCCGCCGTGGTCGTCGCTCCGGGGAATCCGCACGGTCACCTCGATGTACTCGCCGCGGTCAACCTCGTTCATATGAGCCTTTATCCCAGCTTCCCGCAGCATCTTCACCGCCTGACGGAAGGTGTTGAGGAAGATCCTGACGTCTTTGAAGACCCTGAGGACCTTCTGCCCCCCGCCCCCGACCGGGTTCATTTCACGGGAAATTCCCTCCGCCACCACGTTGACTATCTCCTCAGTCCGGCGGACCGACAGGCCCTCCTGGATGATCCGCTGACCCAGTTCCTCGGCCTGCTTCGAATCCTCGAGCCGCAACAAGGCGCGCGCGTGGGTCTCACTCAGGCGACCGGCCCGGACCATCTCCTGCACGGCCGCACTCAGCTTCAGCAGCCTGAGCTTGTTGGCGATGGTCGGCTGGCTACGCCCGAGGCGCTGGCCCAATTCCTCCTGGGTCAGTCCATACTCTTCGATGAGCCGGCGGTAGCCGAGGGCCTCCTCGAGACAGTTGAGGTTCTCCCGTTGCAGGTTCTCGACCAGACTCAACACGGCCTGCTCTTCCTGGGCCGTATCCCGGACGATGACCGGCACCTTCTTCAGGCCGGCCATCACGGCGGCCCGCAACCGCCTCTCCCCGGCCACCAACTCGTAGCCACTTGGCACCCGGCGCACAATCAGGGGTTGGAGAACGCCATGCCGGCGCAGCGACAGGGACAGCTCGGCCAGCTTCTCCGGGTCGAAGTCCTTCCTCGGCTGGTACGGGTTCTTCCCAATACGGTCGACCTCCAGGTCGATGACCCTCGTCCCAAGCTCGCCTGCGGTCTGTTCGCTCATTTCCCTGGCCACCCCGGCCCACCCTCTCTGCGGCTCTCTATCTACCAGCCGTGGTTCCGGCCTCGCCTTTCCGTCCTCCACCTCGCCCTCCACCGTGATTCGCCATTCCCATCCGTTTACCTTCACCGCTCCGGGTCGGGCTCTCGTCGCGGCCCCGCAGGCAGCCCGATCGGCCGCTTCTGAGGTATGCCGGCCTTCCTCGGCAACTTCCCCGGAGTCGGCGCCACCTTTTCGATGACGACAAGGGCTCGTTCCCCCGCGCCTTCCGGCAGCGACACGCGAAGCGTCCGGGCCGCCCGGCCCCCGGCCGTAGCCATCGCCTCGGCCGCCTCGGCCGCCTCCTCTCCGCCTTCGCCGCCCTTCATGGCCAGCATCGTCCCGCCGACTCGGACCAGCGGCAGGCAGATCTCGGCCAGTACGGCCAAGTGGGCGACGGCCCTGGCGACGGCGACATCGAAGGTCTCCCGGCATGCTGGCTGCCGCCCGAGGTCTTCGGCGCGGCCCTCGAGGACCTCGATTCCCCTTATGTCAAGTTCCAGCGTCGCTTCCCGGAGGAAGGCACATTTTTTCCGGCTGCTCTCCACGAGCGTCACCGATAAGTCCGGTCGGTGGACCTTGATTGGAATACCCGGAAGACCTCCCCCGCTACCGACATCCACAACCCGGGCCCCCTGGGCGGTCTTGACCGCCAAGAAAAACGTGAGCGAATCGAGGAAATGTTTGACCAATACCTCCCGGTGGTCAACGATCCGGGTCAGATTCACCTCCCGGTTGGCCGCGAGGAGCAGTCTCTCGAACCGCCCCAGCAGCGCGGCCTCCTCCGGCCGTACGACTATGCCTAAGCTTTCCGCCAGCCTTTCCAGCCCCTCATCCTCCATCACGGCCCCCCGCTCCCCCTTTCCGCCTCCCCGACCCGCCCCGTTTTTCGGCCTCGAGAAAGACCAGCAGCAGCGAAAGGTCGGC
>JAJZPE010000096.1 GCA_021811325.1 Bacillota bacterium | reverse complement strand
GGTAAGACAACGTCGATTTGGCGTTCAGTTGGCGTTCAATTTCAGTCTCGACTTTGACACCTCTCGCGGGAGGCCCAGCTACGGCGCGGGCCTCCCGTTGACATAGTGGCAATCCGTAGTCGGAATGGCTATTGCGTTAATGTGTGTGGCGGTATATAATAGTGGCAGGATGTTCATCAAGAAGACCAAAGTACGGTCGGGCAAGGAAGTTCATACCTACCTCCAGTTGGTCGAGAGCGTCTGGAAGGACGGCCGCCCAACCCACCGCGTCGTCGCCAGCCTTGGACGCGAGGACCGGCTCTCCCCTGGTCAGGTCGACCGGCTGATCGCTTCTCTGGCTCCGTACAGCCTAAAGGGCGCGCCGGTCGCGGAACCGGTCGATGTCGTGGAGACCAGGGAGTACGGGACCTTGCTGGTGTTGGAGCACCTCTGGAAGAGTCTTGGATTGGACCGTCTCCTCGGGAGCCTAGCCGAGGGACGGTCCTTTGCGTTTGATCTGGAGGCGGCGGTTCGGGCGATGGTCTTCGCCCGGGTCCTGGAGCCGTCCTCCGATCGCGGGGTCCTGCGCTGGGCGAAGCAGGTCTGGGTTCCGGGCCTGGAACAACTGAAGCTGCAACACCTCTACCGTTCCCTGGACTTCCTGAGCGAGGCGAAGGAGGATATCGAAGCCCGGCTGCTCCAGATCCTCACCCAGCAACTCATGGCCGATGTCCGTCTGGTGCTCTTCGACACAACGAGTGTGTATCTCGAAGGTGATGGCCCCAAGGAGTTGGCGCAGTTCGGGTACTCCCGGGACAAGCGCCCGGATCGGCGCCAGTTCATCCTTGGCCTCCTGACAAGTCAGGAGGGGTTGCCCCTGGCCCATGTCCTGATGCCGGGGAGCACGAGCGACCTCGCGGCCATGCAGGAGGCCATCAGCTGGATTTCGAGCTCTCTCCCGGTCTCCGAGGTCATCGTCGTGGCCGACCGCGGTATG
Source organism: Bacillota bacterium (assembly GCA_021811325.1). Lineage (GTDB taxonomy): Bacteria > Bacillota > Sulfobacillia > JAJYWN01 > JAJZPE01 > JAJZPE01. The sequence goes on along the minus strand of JAJZPE010000096.1, from coordinate 7,887 downwards.
GTCAGCACGGACAACCTCAAGGCTCTTGAGGGGGCCCACATCCGCTACATCGTCGGGACCCGGCTCCGGCACCTGTCGACCCGGAAAGCGCTGGCCAGAGCGGGACGGTACAAGGTCGTCGCCAAGAACCTCAGGGTCAAGGAAGCCTGGCTTGACGGGAAGCGCTACGTCGTCTGCCTGAACCCCCAGGAGGCCGAACGGGACCGCAGCGAACGGGCGGGCATCGTCGCCCACATCGAGAAGCAGATCGCCTCCGGTGCCAAGTCCCTCCTGAAGGGCGCCGCCCGACGCTACGTCAGCTTCAAGGGACAAGAGGCGAGCTTGAACCGGAAGCGGATCGCCGAGGACGCTCAGTACGATGGCAAGTGGGTCCTCCTCACCACCACTGACCTGCCTCCGGAGAAGGTTGCCGAGTCCTACAAGGGTCTATGGCGGGTGGAGAGGGCTTTCCGGACGCTGAAGACCCCGCTGGAGCTCAGGCCGGTCTACCACTGGACGGAGAGCCGGGTCCGGGGTCACGTGATGGTCTGCGTCCTGGCCTACCTCCTCGAACGGCTACTCGAACACCGGCTTGAGAAGGCCGGACTCGCTCTTTCCGCCGCTGAGGCTCTTGGAACAGTCTCAAGCCTGAAGACGGTGAAGATCGAACTCGCCTCAAGGGCGTCGTGGCGGTTGACAAGGCCGGCCGATGAGGCCAAGCATCTCCTGGCCAAGCTTGGTTTGGAGCTGCCGGCGCGGCTCAGTCTTGAGCCCGCTAGTGGCAAAGGCAAAAGGTGAACCCTTGCCTAGCAGGGATTTCTTGTGCCAGGTGTCAGAGTCGAGGCAGAGAACTGTTCCGTGAAATGGACTTCTACGTTCCACCGGATAAGCAAAAGCATGGGGATGGTCTCCCTCCGGTCAACGACCCGGTGCCAGAGGATGCTCCGATGACTGAGCGGATGCGCCACAAGCTGCGCACGGAACAAGGACGAGAGATCTACCGTAAGCGCAAGGCCATCGTGGAGCCCGTGTTCGGACAGATCAAGGAGGTCCGCGGCTTCCGCCGTTTCTCATTCCGCGGATTCACCAAGGTGGCCGCGGAGTGGGACCTGATTTGCCTGACCCACAACCTGCTCAAGCTATTCCGAAGTGGCCAGCGTGTCCTGATCGTTTCCGGATAGACGGCAGTGGTGGGCCGGATGCCTCAATCCATTCCCACAAGGGTGAATCAGCAGCCGTGAGAGCATAGCCAATTGACCAACCAACTCAAAGCCGTTGCTTTCTTTTTCAACCACGCGCCTAACCGGTGCCAAATTGGTCGTTTGTCCGACACACTCCTAGCTGAAGCCGCATCGGCCGGCTCGGCCGCGGAGGATGACCATAAAAAAGGCGCCGCAAGCCCCTGGCTTCAGACACGGGGACAAGGCGGCCGGTTTTCCCGCTCCCCCAGCAGGAGAACATATGATCGCTGGCGAATAAATCCAATTGAGGAGGTGATCCCGTGGCGGGAGCGGTGAAGAAGAAAGAGCGCACGCCATCGTTCATCTGCGAGATCCCGCTGCGGGTCACGCCGGCTGAGGCGCGCGTGCAGAACGCCCGTTTGGAGGCGGCGCGGCAGGTGTACAACGCCTGCCTGGGCGAAACACTCCGGCGTGCGCGACTTATGCGTGAACGGCGGCTGTACCAGAAGGCGCGCCGGATGGCCAAAGGCGAGGAACGCGCCGCCACGTTCAAGGCGGTGCGCAAGTCGGTCGAATTCAGCGACGCGGCGATCCAGCGTTACGCGGTGCGAATCCGTCAGCAGGCGTTCAGGGATCGCTTGGACGTACACACGGCCCAGAAGCTGGCGTCCCGCGCGTTTGCCGCGGTGAACGAGTGGCTGCTTGGTAAGCGCGGCCGGCCCCGGTTCAAGGGGCGCCGCCAGTTGGACACGGTGGAGGGCAAGTCCAACCACGCCGGAATCCGGTGGCGGGAAGATCACGTGGAGTGGTTCGGGTTGCACCTGCCGGCCATCATCGACGCTACTGATCTAGTCATCGCTCACGGACTCGGCTGCCGGATCAAATACGTGCGTCTGGTGCGCCGCAAGGTGCGGGGCCGGGATCGGTTCTACGTCCAACTGGTGTGCGAGGGCGTCCCGTTTCGGAAACCACAGCACAAGATTGGCGACGGGGATGTGGGGCTGGACATCGGCCCCTCCACCATCGCGGTGGTGGGGGCAGACGCAGCGCTTCTGGCCCCCTTTTGCGCGGAGGTGGCCCGCGCCCACCGGGTGATCCGCAGGTTACAGCGCAAGCTGGATCGCCAGCGCCGGGCGAACAACCCGGAGAATTACCTGCCCGACGGGCGCGTGAAACCAGGCCCGAAGCGATGGGTGAAGTCCACCCACCAGCGCCAGACCCAGGCCGATGCGGCGGAACTGCTGCGCCGTGAGTCGGCCCACCGTAAGACGCTGCATGGCCAACTGGCCAATCGCGTCCTATCCATGGGCAGGGTCATGAAGACCGAGAAGCTCTCCTACCGATCATTCCAGCGGCAGTACGGCAGGTCTGTGGGTGTGCGGGCTCCGGGGATGTTTGTGTCGATGCTCCGCCGCAAGGCTGAAAGCGCCAGCGGCGGAGTGATCGAGTTCCCAACCCGCACAACGAAACTTTCGCAGACCTGCCACTGCGGTAGAACCGAGGAAAAACCGCTCTCCCAGCGTACCCACCACTGTACCTGCGGGGTCGCCATGCAGCGCGACCTCTACAGCGCGTTTTTGGCGCGGTGCGTGGGAGAGGACAACCTGCTCCACGTGGACTTGGCGCGTGAGCGCTGGTCAGGTGCGGAACCGCTCCTGCGGGCGGCGTGGAGCAGTGCCACACAACCCACGAATGGACGGGGGCGTCCGTCCTCCTTCGGGGCTATGCCCCGGAGTCAGAGTGGGTCGTCCGCGACAGAGGGGATAGCCAAGACCGAGGCCCGGGATGTTGTAGCGCACGCACAAGCGTGTGGCGAGAGCCTGGGAGAGGTTGCGGTGGTTCCCCTTAGAACCCCCCGGCTTTAGCCGTGGGGAGGTTCAGCATGAAACACACTTGCCGGATCAACAAAGCCGAGGTCAGTGGGCCGGAGATCTTCTTGCGCCTGCGTTTGACGGACCACCGCGTCTCCCTGACCTGCCGGTCGCTGGCCACCGAGGCCATCGGCCACGAAGGGGCCTTCGAAAAGGCCCTCATCGGCTCGGTCCGCCGGCTCGACCTGGTGCTGCACCGCGCGACCTGGTCGCCGGCCGACTCGGACGGGGAGTCCCACGCCGACCTGCCCTTCATCGAGCAACCTGACCCGGGCAGCAACCGGACGCGCATCGGCGGGGTCGTCGTCGACACGATGGCCGCCAGTGCCCGCGTGGACTCCGGGCCAGTCCTCGAGGTCGATTTCGTTCCCAACCTGCCCCCGCCCACCGGGACCCCCATCGTCGCCGAGGGCGAGCTCTATGCCTGGCCGCGCGACGCCCGGCTGCTGGGCGAGGCCTTCGGACGGCCGGACCTGTTCTTCCCGGGCCGCAGCGAACTCGTGGTCAAGGCGAGCGCCGACCTCACCGACGGCGAGGTCAACGAGATGGCCCTCCTCCTCAGCCGGGCCTACACCGACGGGCCGCACCTCCTGGCGCGGTCGCCGGAAGCCCGCCGGGCGCGAGAGACCGGCCTGCGCCTCATCCACTCGCCGAACCCCGCTGAACGCCGGCCGCTCGGCCAAGACGGCCTGTCCTGGTTCCCGTCCATCCGCCAGGTCTGGGGCAGCCGCTGCCTCGGCGTCACTCCCACGGCCACCCACGTCATGCTGAAATCCTCGGGCTGGCTGCTGTCCCAGGCCACCCTCATCCCGCGGCCGATGCGCTTCGGCCCCGCGGCCACGACGCCAATCGAGCTGTCTCTCGCCGACGGGATGGCCGGCGACGAGCTGACGGTCGCCTCGGTCGAGGACGTGGCCACCGACCCCGAGGCCCGTGGCCTGGGCTTCGGCCGACAGGTGGTGCAGCGCTTGGCCGACGAAGCCCGGCCGGCCGGCTTCGAATTGGCCATGCTGGCCACGGGCAGCCCGCGCTTCTATGCCGCGCTCGGCTGGCGACCGTGGACCGGCCCGGCCTTTTGGAGCGCCGGCGAGAGGCTGGAGCCCATGGCCTCCTGGCCGCTGATGGCCCTCGCCCTCACCCCCGAGGCCGAGCGACGGCTCGACGAGTGGCTCGCCGGTCCGATCAACGTCGGCGACGGTCCGTTTTGAGCGCCGGCCGAAACTTTCCGGAGGTGCACCCATGTCCATCCTCGAGGTCAAGGGCCTCACCAAGTCCTATGACGGCCACCCTGCGGTGGCCGGCATCGACCTGGAGATAAAAGACGGCGAAGTCTTCGGCCTCCTCGGCCCGAACGGCGCCGGGAAGTCGACGACCATCTCGATGATCAGCGGACTCGTCAAGCCCAGCGCCGGATCCATCCGCATCGGCGGCGTCGACATCTTCCAGGACCCGCTGGCCTCGCGCCGTCTCATCGGCGTCGTCCCGCAGGACATCGCCCTCTACCCGACTCTCACCGCCCGCGAGAACCTGGCCTTCTGGGGTCACATGTACGGCCAGAGCGGCGCGGACCTCAGGAAGCGGGTCGACGAGGTCCTCGAACTGGTCGGCCTGGCCGACCGGGCCAACCAGCGCATCGACAAGTACTCAGGCGGGATGAAGCGCCGCATCAACATCGGCGCCGGGCTGATGCACCGGCCGAAGCTCCTCCTGATGGATGAGCCGACGGTGGGCATCGACCCGCAGTCGCGCAACCACATCCTCGACACGGTCAAGGAGCTCAACCGCCAGGGCACGAGCGTCCTCTACACCAGCCACTACATGGAGGAAGTCGAGGTCCTCTGCGACCGCATCGCCATCATGGACCTCGGCCAGGTCATGGCCTGCGGCAGCCTGAACGAGCTGCGCCTCCTGGTCGGCGACAAGGACGTCATCACCATCCAGGCCAACGTGCCCGAGGCCAAGACCATGGACGACCTCCGGGCCATCCCGGGCGTCGACGGCGTGAGCAAGGACGACGGCCATCTCCGCGTGGTTGCGCCCTACGGCCGTAAGGTCCTCGGCGACATCGTGACCCGCCTGGCGGCGGACGGGGTCAAGGTCCGCTCCATCGACATCAAGGAGCCGGATCTCGAGGGCGTCTTCCTCCATCTCACGGGCAAGGCCCTACGGGATTGAGGTGGGCTCAATGAGGTTCATCGAACTGGCCAAGAAAGACGTCCTTCTCATGCTCAGGGACCGCAAGGCCCTGATGATCGTTGTCGTCATGCCCTTCATCCTGACGGCCATCCTCGGGGGCGCCCTCGGCGGGATGTTCCGCGAGCCGACCTCGGCCATCGGCGGCGGCTTCAACCTGATGGTCGCCAACGAGGACAAGGGCGAGATCGGCGGCCATGTCGCGGAGGTCTTCCAGGCCGACAACCTGAAGAAACTGCTGACCCCCAAGCCCGTCGCCACTCGCGACGAGGCCCTGGCGGCCATCGACCGGAAAGAGGCGCAGGTGGCCGTGATCATCCCGGCCGACTTCTCCGAGCGCGTCCTCAAGGGCGAGCCGGCCGCCATCGAGGTCTACCAGCATCCCGATTCGCCGCTCCGCGGCAGCATCGTCCAGTCCATCGCCACGGCCGTCACCGACAACCTGTCGGCGATCCAGACCGCCACGACCACCGGGGTCGAGCTCTGGGTCAAGGGCGGCTTTCTGCGCCCGCAGGACCTGGCCGCGGCGGCCAACGCCCTGGCCGGCCAGCTGCAGGCGGTCGGGGCGCAGGCCGGCCTGCAACAGGTCAAGTACGAGGCCATCGAGCCGCGGAAGGGCGTCAGCGCCTTCCAGTATTACGCCGCGGCCATGGCCGTCATGTTCTGCCTCTTCGCCACCACCTCCAGCGGGGCGAAGTCCTTTCTCCTTGAGCGTGAGGACGGCACCCTGCCACGCCTCCTGACCACGCCCACGCCGCGCTGGCAGATCGTCGGCGGCAAGCTGGTCGGGACGTTCATGACCGCGCTCATCGAGATGGTCACCATGATCGTCGCCACGGCCCTCGTCTTCCGTGTCAGCTGGGGCCACTCGCCGCTCGCCCTGGCCATCATGATCCTGGCCGTCTCCGTCTCATCTTCGGGGATCGCCGTCTTCATCGCCGCCATCTCCAAGAACTCGAAGGTTGCCGACCTCGTCAGCATGATCTTCATCCAGATGAGCGCCCTCATCGGCGGCTCGATGGTGCCCCTCAGTGTCTTGCCAGAGGGGGCCAAGAAGGTCAGCCTGTTCACCTTTAACGGCATCGCCAACAACGCTTTTGTGTCCATCATGGAGGGGCAGCCGCTATCGGCCATCGTGGCGCCCGCCCTTATCCTCGTCGCTGCTGGCTTGGCGCTGGCCCTCATCGGGTCGCGGCGCCTCGCCGCTTAGGGGGTGCTCCGAATGCCCAAGTTTCTTGTCATCGCCGGCCGTGAGATCAAGGAAGAGTTCCGGGAGCCGACCATGCCCATTCTGATGGTCGCCATGGCCCTTGTGTTCACCTTCGCCGTGGGGCTCATGTTCGGCGGCCAGACCGCCGACCGTGCACTCTCGGTCCTTGTCTACGATAGCGACCGCAGCCCGGTCTCCCAAGCCTTGGTCGCGGAACTGCAGAAGGCCCCCGGTCTGACGGTGGCCGCAGCCGCGGAGAAGGACCCCGACCCGGAGGGCGCCGTTCGTGACAACTCCGCGTCCGTTGCCGTGGTCATCCCCGAGGGGTACGGCGCCGACCTGGCGGCCCTGCGGGTCCCATCCGTCACCGTCCTCGGGCGCTCCGACTCGACTGACGGGCTGGTCGTCCAGCAGGTCCTCGGCCGCTCGCTCCTCTGGACGGCCACCAGCCTGAAGGCCGCCGACCTCATCGCTGCCCAGCCGGCCCTGGCCGGTGGGCGCCCGGTCATCCCCGACCAGCTGGCCGAGGCCCGGGCCGCGGACCTGAAGGCCCTCAACGACGCCTGGGCCGCGGGGCCCAAGGTGACCACGGTCGTGAAGGAAGTCGGGGCGAAGACCACCCGCAAGGCCAACTTCGCCGCCGCGACCACGCAGACTGTGGCCGGTTTCGTGGTGATGTTCCTGATGTACCCAGCGGTCTTCGGGGCCGGGTCCATCCTTGACGAGCGGCAGCGCGGGACGTGGAGCCGCCTCCTGACGACCCCGACCGGGGGCCTGACCATGGTCTTTGGCCAGCTCCTGGGGGTCTTGGTGTCCTCCTGGCTGCAGGCCCTGGTGATCATCGTCGCCAGCCACTTCCTCTTCGGGGTCAATTGGGGCAGTTCCGTCCTGGGGCTGGTCGTCGTGGTGACCTCCTTCATCCTTAGTACGATCGGGCTAGGACTGGCCATCGCCGGCCTCGTCCAGACCAAGGCCCAGCTGGCCGCCGTCAGCCCCATCCTCATCACCGGCACCTGCATGATCGGCGGCGCCTATTGGCCGTCGGAGCTGATGCCCCGCTTTATGCAGATCCTGGGCAAGTTCTTCCCGCCGGAGTGGGCCGTACGGGGGTTCAACGCCCTCGTCCGGAACAACGGCGGTCTCTCAGATGTCCTCGGGCCCAGCCTCATGTTGCTGGCCTTCGCCGCCGTCTTCCTGACCATCGGCGTGCTGCGGGTGAGGTACGAGTAGGAGAGCCGCCGCGGCGAGCCACGGATGCTGGAACCGGCGCCTCGGCGCCAATAATAGAGACACCAAGGCCCGGGCGCTTGGCCGCCCGGGCCTTTTCCCATTTATGGAGGCAATTAGCTGGTTCTGTCGAAAGCTTCCATGCCCGGTGAGGCATGGTTCAGTGTTCCACAAGGCATCCCGCCCCGCCAACCCGCCAAGGAGGCCATCGTCGCACCATGGAAGA
>JAJZPE010000095.1 GCA_021811325.1 Bacillota bacterium | reverse complement strand
GTCCCGCCTCGGGCCGCCGCCCGGGACACCGCCCCCCAGACGACGAGGCCGGCGATCATGAGAGCCAGGGACAGGAGGAACACGCGGGACTGTCTCCGGCCAAGGAACACAAGGCGCAAGTGGCCCCCCCCCCCCCGCTGATGAGGTCTCCTTAGGAGGATATTCCGCCCCCGGCCGGGTAGAAGGGGAACGGCAAGAGGCCCGCGGAGGTAATCCCCGCGGGTCCGTCCAACGGCCGTCACTGGTCTCAAGTCACTTCTTCTTGGGCCCGATGTTGTCACTCACGACCTTCCAGAACCCCGGCTCTTCGAAGCCCAGGCGCCAGACGCCAATCCCGCGAAGCTTGTGCTTCTTCGCCAGGTTGATCCGCTGGGCGGCCGCCTGGCTGTCCTGGAACCAGACCTCATGCCGCTGGCCGTTGGCCGTGTAAGTGAAGTAGGGTTGGCCCGAATCGCTGTCCCATTTGACCTTGGCCCCATATTTCCTGGCCCTGGCCAGGGCCACCCGGCTGGCGACGTACTCCCCGTTCCCGCCCCCCACCGGCCAGTCATAGCCGTAGGTGCCGATGGCCAGGACGAGTTTACTCGCCGCCACGCTCTTGAGAGTGCTCTTGAGGTTGGCCTCGACCCATGAGAGCGGGGATACCGGCCCCGGCGGGCCACCCTCGTAGTGCCGGTCATAAGCCATCAGGAGGACCATGTCCGACACCTTGGCCAGGGCCCCATAGTCATAGGCGCCACTCACATCGGGCGACACGTCGATCTTCGGGAAGAGGGCCACGCCCAGCTTCTTCTTCTTAGCGTGGAGGGCCTTGGCCAGGTCCCGGACCATGGCCGTGAGCGCCGGGCCATCCTTCGGCGGGATCAGCTGGAAGTCCAGGAAGATGCCATCGTACCCGCCCTTGTCGGCCACCTCAAGGATGTTCTTTACCGCGTTGGCCCTGGTCTTCGGGTCGGACAGGACGCCCCCGGCCGGCTGGGTGCCGGTCTTGGAGTTGTTGACCAGGGCCCAGACCTTGATCTTGTTGTCCTTGGAGAACTTCTTGACCTGGGGATCGGGCTTGGCCGTAGTGACTGCGCCGTCGGCGTTGACCGAGTACCAGTACGGTGAGACGATGTCAATGAGCTTAGCGTTGGCTTCCAGGGCCGGTAACGAGCTGACGAAGGTCTGTTCGTTGTCCCCCGGTCCCTGGACGCCGCCCTGTCCCTGGATGTCCCCGTTCTCATAGAAGCCGATGACCTCGAGTCGGCCGCTCGCGCCCCCTCCCAGGGGCTTGCGGGCCGACGAACAGCCGAGCCGGGAGCACCCACTCAGGCCGAGAGTCAGAAGCAACAACCCGGCCAGCGTGACGGCCACCAGCCGCCGGATACGAGTCCTCGTCAACAAGGAGATCCCCCCGTTCCACAGGCGTCCGCCGGGCGCCTTGCGCACCCGACAGCGACAACCTTAGTATCACAACCCGGGGACTCCTTTTATGCTGCTGTTTTCAGGCCGGCCGCCGAGCCGCGCGGCGGCCCTGAAAAAGGCGAAAGGCCGGGCCTCATCGATGGGCCCGGCCTCGGTCATGCGGGTCACCGGCGCCTTGCGTCGCCCGGCGCGGTTCAGCTCGCCGTGATTACGGCGTTGAGGTCCTTCACTAAGCTCTCGACGTTGACCCGATGGGCCAGCGCGGCTTGCTCGACCGTCTCGTCGACGGAGATGTGGCAACCGAAGCAGTGCATCCCGTATTTGAGGAAGACCTGCATTGTCTTCGGGTCGCTTCTGAGAACTTGTTCGATTGTCTGGTCCTTGGTGTAGGCCATCAGTTTCTCCCCTCCTGGCTGGTCCCCGGCCACGTCGCCGGGGCCCGGCGGTTTTCGCTCGGCTCCATTATAACGCCTCGGAACAGGTGGCACAATCACCCGTCCCGCGGCGGGTCCCTTCAGCAGGCTTATCCCTCCGGGTTGGCGGCCAGGAACACCTCCGCGGCCGCCGCACCGGCCCCAGTGGGGGCCTGGAAGCCCTGGGCCTTGAGAACGGACTCGAGGGCCGAGAGGAAGAGGACGACGTTCCGCCGGCTGCTGGAGTAACCCATCAGGCCGACCCGCCAGGCCTTCCCCTTGAGTTCGCCCAGCCCGCCGCCGATCTCGACACCGAAGCCGTTCAGCAGGTCGCGCCGCACGCGGGCCTCATCGATTCCCGACGGCACCGCCACCGTGGTCAGGCTCGGCAGGCGGTGTCCCTCCTGGGCGGCCAGCTCGAGCCCCATCGCGGTGACCCCCGCGTAGAGGGCGCCGGCATGGCGGCGGTGCCGCGCATAGCGCTTCTCCAGGCCCTCCTCGTAGACCAAGCGGAGGGCTTCCCGCAAGGCGTATATCATGTTGACCGGGGCCGTGTGGTGGTAGAACCGTTCCTGCCCCCAGTAATTCTGGACCATGTTGAGGTCCAGGTACCAGCTCTGAACCTTGGACTTGCGGCTCGCGACAGCCTTCCGGGCGGCCCCGTTGAAGGTCACCGGGGCTAGCCCCGGCGGGCAGCTCAGGCACTTCTGCGTCCCGCCGTAACAGGCGTCGATGCCCCACTTGTCGACTCGAAGCTCAACCCCACCGATGGAGGTCACGGCGTCGACGACGATCAGGGCGCCGTTCTTGTGGGCCAGATCGATGACCTCGTCGAGGGGCTGAAGGATGCCGGTCGACGTCTCCGCCTGGACGATGGCCACGAGTTTATATGAACCCTTGGCGAGGGCCTTCCGGACCTCACCGGCGTCGATGATCCGGCCCCACGGGACCTGCACTGTCTCGACCACCGCCCCGCACCGGCCGGCGATGTCCGCCATCCGCTGCCCGAAGAGGCCGGCGACGCAGATGAGGACGCGGTCCCCCGGCTCAATCAGGTTGACCAGGACGGTCTCCATGCCGGCGCTGCCGGTGCCGGACATCGGCAGGGTCAACTGGTTCTCGGTCTGGAAGACATACCGGAGAAGCTCCACCGTGTCGTTCATGATCGTGATGAAGTCCGGGTCGAGGTGGCCGACGGTCGGAGCCGACAGGGCACGCAACACCTTCGGGTCGACGTCGCTCGGGCCGGGGCCCAGGAGGATGCGGGGTCCCACCTTCAATTCGCCATATGGTTTGCTCATCGCTTGTCTCCTTTCGGTCGTCAGCCGCAAAGAAAGGCCCTCCAGACAGGCCTGTTCTTGTCGCTACGTGACTACTTGGTTCGCCGGGGCGGGCCGTATTCCTGCCGCCCCCGACCGGGCCCGCGCCCGCGGGTGTCGCCTGGACGGCCCTTCGACCGCGCCTGACCGCCCGGCCTGGCCTGACCGCCCGGCCTTGGGGTCTGGGCCGGACCCGGCCGTGGTTCTCGGGCCGGACGCGGCCGTGGTTCTCGGGCCGGACGCGGCCTGGGCTCGTCCGCGCTTTCGACAATCAGACCCGCGGCCCGCCGCAACGACTCGACCTCAGCCTCCGTCAACCGCCTCGACTGGCCGGGGCGCAGGGGACCGAGGCTGAGGGTCCCCACTCGGGTCCGCTTGAGTTGGAGGACCTCGTGGCCGACGGCCTCGCACATCCGGCGGACCTGGCGGTTGCGTCCTTCATGGATGGTCAGCTCGAGCAGGGCGTTCCCACCGTGCGCCCCGAGCAACCGGACCCGGGCCGGGGCGGTCCGGCCATCCTCCAGGGTCACGCCATCGCCCAGGGCTTTCAGCGCAGTCCGGCCGGGGTGCCCGTGGATCATGGCCACGTAGGTCTTGGGGACCTCGTGGGAGGGGTGGGTGAGGGCATAGGCCAGCGGCCCGTCGTTCGTGATGAGGATGAGACCCTCGGTGTCTTGGTCGAGCCGGCCGACCGGGTAAACCCGCCGCCCCAGCCCGGCCACCAAGTCCAGGACCGTCGGGCGGCCCCGGTCATCGCTGGCCGTGGCCACGTAGCCGACGGGTTTGTTGAGCATGATGACGATCTTGGGTTCCTCACCGATGACCCGGCCGTCAACGGCCACCTTGTCTCGCTCCGGGTCGACCCGTGAGCCGAGTTGCCGGACGATCTTGCCGTTGACCGTCACTCGGCCGGCGACCATGAGTTCCTCGGCTTTGCGCCGCGAAGCCAGGCCGGCCTCGGCAATCACCTTCTGGAGCCGGACGAGGGGCAAACCCCACACCTCCAACCTGACCTGGCGTCGGCGCGGCGATCAGTCGCCGCCCGGCCTATTCGGCGACCTCGACGACCATCTCCACTTCGACCGTGGTGTCCATCGGCAGGTCGCTGCAGCCCACGGCCGACCTGGCGTGCCGCCCGGCCTCGCCGAAGACCTTGACCAGCAGGTCGGAGGCCCCATTGATCACTTTCGGCTGGGCGTTGAACCCCGGGGCGCTGTTGACGAAGCCGACCACCTTGACCACCCGCTTGACGCGGTCGAGGTCCCCGATGGCCGACTTGACCACGGCCAGCGCGTTCAGGCAGCACAGCTTGGCCGCCTCGTAGGCCTCTTCGACGGTGTACTCCCGCCCGGCCTTGCCCTTGTACTTCAGTTCGCCGTTCGCCAGGCAGATCTGCCCGGAGGTGTAGACCAGGTTGCCGGTACGGACGAACGGCACATAGGAGGCCACCGGCTTCGGCGCCTCCGGCAGGTTCAAGCCCATCTCTTTCAGGTTCTCTTCAATCTTCAACGCATTCCACCCCCATGGGATTCAGTCAGCCTTATTCTTCGGGGCGGTCGAGTGGATTCCTTCCCGCACCGGGCCTCGCCATCAAAGCTTCCCCGGGCCAAGCGCAGTCATTCAGCCTGACCCGGGCGGCGCCACCCGTCCCCCCGCGGGGTCTAGGAGAACAGGAAGGTCGTCACCAGACAGGCGGCGACGAACCCAGCCACGTCCCCGATGATTCCGACAGCCGGGGCGTAGCGTGCATTCTTGACCCCAACCGAGCCGAAGTAGACGGTTAAGACGAAGAAAGTCGTGTCGGTGCTCCCCTGGACGGCCGAACCGAGCCGGCCGATGAGGGAATCAGGGCCGAACGACCGCATCAGGTCGGCCGTGTAGGCGAACGAGGCCGAACCGGAGAGGGGCCTCAAGATGACCAGGGGGAGGATGTCCGATGGGAGGTGGAGTAGCCGGCTGAGCGGCGCCGCCAGGTTGAGCAGCGCGGCCAGGGAGCCCGACGAGCGGAAGACGGCCATGGCCGTAAGGATGGCGACCATGAAGGGAATGGTCTTGATGGCCGTCCAAAAACCTTCCTGAGCCCCATCGACGAACTCCCCGTAAACGTCGACGCCCCGCAAATACCCGTAGAGCGGCAGGCCCACGAGGAACGCCGGCAGGACCCAGCGGGCGGCGTCGTTCACCAGTTCGGCCACGTTCAAGCCCCTTTCCGGCGGGCGGCGGCGCGGAAGAAGCGGTCCGCCGTCACCGAGACGATGGCCGAGCCGACGGTGGCCAGGAAGCACGGGCCGACGATGGAAGTCGGGCTGCTCGACCCCAGGGCCGCCCGCAGGGCGATGATCGTCACCGGGACGAGGGTGATGGCCGACGTGTTCACGGCCAGGAAGGTGCACATCGCCTCGCTGGCCCGCTGCCCGTCCGGGTTCAGCTTCTGCAGTTCGGCCATGGCCTTAAGGCCGAAGGGCGTGGCCGCGTTGCCGAGCCCGAGGAGGTTGGCGCTCATGTTCATCAGCATCATCCCCACGGCCGGCCCGGCCGGGTCCAGGCTCGGAAACAGCCACCTGGCGAAGGGCCGGAGGACTTTCCCGAGGCTCTCGATGAGGCCGGCCTTCTCGGCCACTCGCATCAGCCCGAGCCACAGCGACATCGTCCCGACAAACCCGATGGCCAGTTCGACCGCTTGTTTGGTAGCCTCGGTGACCGACGTCGTGACCACGTCGATGCGGCCCGTGACGGCCGCCGCGCCGACCCCGACCACCAGCAGGAAGAGCCAGACCGCGTTGAGCAAGTCCTCCACCGCCCCTTCGCCGTAGTCCTCCCGAAATCATATCGGCGCGGTGGCAGGTCGAGAACCCGCGGCCTCGCCGGCCTGGAAACCGTTTGGCGGCTGTGCCGCCAATTCCCTCGCCGCCGCCGTCCGCGCGGTCGTTTAAAAAAGCCGCCGGCGGACACTAATACCATCGAGGTCTACAGCAGCCGAGCGCAGACTGTCGTCGGTTCCGCCCGGGATCGGCGATGGTCGAGCAAAGGTCATTACGGGCCGCGCACGGTGCGGGATCAACCCTCCTGCCGGACAGGCTAGGTGCCGGCACCCACGAGGGATTGCCCACAAGCCATTCAAGCGGTCTGTAATGGCCGGAGCGAAGATCATCATGGGTTCCCAACGGGTCCGTGGCAGCCCTAACGGTTGTCGCGGGCTCCACAAGGATCCATGATGGTCGAGCCAAGACTGTTACAGGTTCGGTAGCGGTTTGCAGCGGTCGAGAGACCGTTGCAGGCTGTGAGGAGAGTTGCTTGATTAGGATCTGTAACAGTCGGGCGAAGGTCATCGTAGGTTCCGTAAGGGTTGATGGCAGCCGCAAGGTTGTCGTTAGCTCTGCAGGTATCTGCGGTGGCCGGAGCGAAGGTTGCTGTAGGCTTCGCGTTATCCGCGGGCCGAGACGCGCAACCGGTTGCGGCCGGGCGTCGACGGGGAACAGTCGGCTGGGAAGAAATGAGCGGGAGCTTGCGCTCCCGCTTTTGGCTACTTCATGTGGGTCTCCGCGAACTTGATCATCCGCTTGACCATCTGGCCGCCGATGTGGCCACCCATGCGGCCGCCAATCTGGCCGCACTCCCTGGTGGTCAGGTCACCCCAGCCGACCTCGTCGATCTTGTCCGCCAGCCCGAGTTCGTCGGCAATCTCGAGTTACGACCGCGTCGCGGTCGAAAGATTCGACCCAGGATGCTCAGCCCGACCCCGATGATGATGAACGGAATCAGGAAGGCCATGACCGGCAGGACCGCCGCGAGGACCAGGATGATCCCGACCACGCCGAGGACGGCGAAGACCGCCCCGAAGATGCCCCCGACGAGCAGGACGACCGCTTGTGATTGGCCGAGGGGGCGGCTAGTGCATGGCCCCCTCGATCAGACCGGCCAGGCGCTGTTTGTCGGTCAGCACCGGGGCGAAGAGGTCGCCCGTCCTCTCGAAGCGTTCGATAGCCGTCCGGATGGTGAAGGCCCGAGGGTCGAGGTCGGGCAGTTCCTCCCAGCGGACCGGGGTGGAGACCGTCGCTTCGGGCGTCGGGCGCAGGCTGTAGGGGGCGGCGATGGTCTTCCCCAGGACGTTCTGGAGGTGGTCGATGTAGACCCCGCGGCGCTTGGCCACCGTGCGCTCGCGGGTGGTCAGGTCTGGGCGGTCGGCCCGGATCAGGTCGGCCACGGCGGCCGTGAAACGGGCCAGGTCGGGATACGTGTAAAGACGCTCGACCGGCAGGTAGATGTGGAGGCCGGTGGCCCCTGAGGTCTTCGGATAGGCCCGCAAACCGAGCCGGTCCAGGATTCGCTTGATGATGAAGGCCACCTCGACCACCCACTTGAAGTCGGCCGGAGGCGACGGGTCGAGGTCGAAGACGGCGAAGTCAGGCCGCTCAGGCTCGTCGTAGCGGGACAGCCAGGGATGGATCTCGATGGCCGCCTGGTTGGCCAGCCAGGCCAGGTCGGCGGCGTCCCGGGCGAGGATGAAGGCGATGGCCCGGTCGGCCGACCGGGCGTAGTACCGGAAGGTCTCCACCCACGGGGGCGCGTACTCCGGGCAGTCCTTCTGGTAGAACCACTCCCCATCGACGCCGTCCGGATAGCGGGTCAGCACCAGGGGTCTGTCGGCCAGGTGCGGCAGCAGCAACGGGGCGACGCGCACGTAGTATTCGATCATCTGCCCCTTGGTGAAGGACGAGACCGGCCAAAGCACCTTGCGCGGGTTGGTCAGGACCATCCGCCGTCCGGAGATGGTCACCACCTGTTCCTGGTTCACTTCACCGGACCTCCTTCGATGACGCACTCCTCGGGGGCCTTGTCGGGCCTGAGTCCACGGTAGGTCGGGTGGCGCAAACGCCCGTCACTGGTGATCTCGGTGTACTCGATCTCGCAGACGAGTCGCGGCTCGGCCCACCTGGCCTGCCGCCTGATCTCCGGCGGGACCCGCCCCGGGAACGGGGGTGCCGCCACCGGGGTCAGCCGGGCCATCAGGCGGTCGACTTCCGCGGCGTCGAAGCCGGTCCCGGCGTGGCCGATGTAGACGAGCCGGCCGCCGGCGTAAGCCCCCAGGATGAGGGCGCCGAACTGCCCGAAGTTGTGGCCCGCCGTGTGGCCGCAGATGACGCAGTCCATCCGCTTGACGTTGCGGACCTTGACCCAATAAGGGCTGCGCCGGCCTGGGAGGTACGGGCTGAGCCGGGCCTTGGCCACCATGCCCTCCAGGTCCCTCTGGACGATGGCCCGGTAGAGGGCCTCGCCGCGCTCGGGGACGGCGTCGGAAACGATCACCCGGTCGCCCGGGCTCAGGATCCGGGCGAGGCGGTCTCTCCGCTCGACCAGGGGCCGTCCCATGAGGTCGTCGCCGTCATGGTAAAGGAGGTCGAAGGCGACGAAATAGAACGGGCCCTCGCCTCGGTGCAACCGGCCGAAGTCGGGGCGCCCGTCTTGCCAGGCGATGACCTCACCGTCGAGGATGGCCCGCTTCCCCGCCACATGCTTGGCCAGCACGGCCAGGTCGGGGTAGTGGGCCGTCATGTCCAGGAGGTTGCGGGTCTGCAGGCGCACCTGTCCGCCGTCCCGGCCCGGCCCGCCCCCGGCCTCGACGAAGGCCACACAACGGTACCCATCCCACTTGATCTCGAAGAGGTGCTCAGGCGAATCGAAGGGCCGGCCCACGGACATGGCCAGCATGGGGCGGATGGGCGTG
>JAJZPE010000007.1 GCA_021811325.1 Bacillota bacterium | reverse complement strand
CCCCTTCCTCGTTTCCAGAACCCCCCCGGCTGGCGGTCGGCTGGGGCGACCACGAAGACCCGCTCGCCGGCAATGGCTCGCCGGGCCGGGGTCGATGGCAAGGCCCTGGGAAAGATGGTATACTAAAGCTTGTACATTCAGGGACGGCGGGGGCCCGGGGGTCCCGCGCCCGAGCAGGGGGATACTCATCCATGCCGATCAGCAAGGAGGAAGTCCGGCACGTCGCCGCCCTTGCCCGCCTGGAACTGGGCGAGGCGGACGTCGAACGGATGGCCGGGCAGCTCGGCCTGATCCTCGAACACATCGCCAAGATGAACCGGCTGACCACGGACGACGTCGAACCCACCTCGCACACGCTGCCATCGATGGGCAACGTCGTCCGGGAAGACGTGGTCCACCGCGGCCTCAGCCGCGAGGCGGCCATGGCCATCGCCCCAGCCCGCGAAGGGCCGTTCTTCAAGGTCCCCAAGGTCATCGAGGACCAGGAGGGTTGAGCCTTGGCGCCTGAAGCGATAACCGCCCACAAACTGCGAGAGCGCATCGGCAGCGGGGAGGTCTCGGCCGAGGAGGCCACCCGGATCGTCCTCGACCGCATCGAGGCCGTCGATGGCCGGGTCAAGGCCTTCCTGACGGTGACGCCGGAGGCCGCCCTGGCCCAGGCGCGGGCGATCGACGCCGCCCGCCGCCGCGGCCAGAAGCTCGGCCCCCTGGCCGGGGTGCCGGTGGCGGTCAAGGACAACTTCTGCACCGAGGGCGTCCGGACGACGTGCGGCTCGCGCATCCTCGAGAACTTCGTTCCGCCCTACTCGGGCACGGCCGTGCGCCGCCTGGCCGAGGCGGGGGCCGTCATCGTCGGGAAGACCAACATGGACGAGTTCGCGATGGGCTCCTCCAACGAGAACTCGGCCTTCTTCCCGGCCCACAACCCCTGGGACCTCGAGCGGGTGCCCGGCGGCTCCAGCGGCGGGTCGGCCGCCGCGGTCATCGCCGGCGAGACGGTCGTCGCCTACGGGTCCGACACCGGGGGCTCCGTTCGCCAGCCCGCCTCGTTCTGCGGGGTCGTCGGCCTGAAGCCGACCTACGGGCTCATCTCCCGCTTCGGGCTGGTGGCCTTCGCCTCGTCCCTCGACCAGATCGGGCCCCTGACCCTCGACGTCACCGACGCCGCCCTGGCCCTCCAGGCGGTGGCCGGCCACGACCCGCTGGACTCGACGTCGGCCCGCCACGACCCGCCCGACTACCTGGACGGCATCGACCGGGGGGTCAAGGGCCTGCGGATCGGCGTCCCGCGGGAGTATTTCGGGGCCGGGACCGAGCCGGCCGTGGAAGCGGCCGTCAGGAAGGCCATCGATATCCTGACCGGCCTCGGGGCGACGGCCGAGGAGTGTTCACTGCCCAACACCGACCACGCCCTCTCGGCCTATTACATCATCGCCCCGGCCGAGGCCTCGGCCAACCTGGCCCGCTACGACGGCGTGCGCTACGGCCTGCGGGCCGCCGGGGCCGAGGACCTCACCGACATGTACGCGAAGACCCGCGCCCAGGGCTTCGGGGCCGAGGTCAAGCGGCGGATCATGCTCGGCACCTACGCCCTCAGCTCGGGCTACTATGACGCCTACTACCTGAAGGCCCAGAAGGTGCGGACCCTCGTCCGCCGGGACTTCGAGCGGGCCTTCGCCAAGTACGACGTGCTGGCCGCGCCGACCTCCCCGACCGTGGCCTTCAAGCTCGGCGAGCGGGCGGAGAACCCGTTGGCCATGTACCTCGCCGATGTCTGCACCATCCCGGTCAACCTGGCCGGCCTGCCCGGCCTGTCCATTCCCTGCGGCGATGACCGCGGGCTGCCCATCGGCCTGCAGCTGATCGGCAAACCGCTCGACGAGGCCACCCTCTTCCGCGCGGCCTTCGCCCACGAGCAGGCCACCGGCTTCAAGCCGAAGCTCGCCCCGGCTGGGAAGGGGGAACGGACATGAGCGGCGACTTCGAGACGGTCATCGGCGTGGAGGTCCACGCCGAGCTGTCGACCCAGACCAAGATCTTCTGCCAGTGCCCGACAGCCTTCGGGGCCGAGCCAAACAGCCAGGTCTGCCCGATCTGCTTGGGAATGCCCGGGACCCTGCCGGTCCTCAACGAGGCCGCCCTCGAGGCGGCGGTCAAGGCCGCCCTGGCCCTCAACTGCAAGGTGGCCGGGCACACCAAGTTCGACCGGAAGAACTACTTCTACCCGGACCTCCCCAAGGGTTATCAGATCTCGCAGTTCGACCAGCCCCTGGCGACCGAGGGCTGGCTCGAGTTCGACCTCGACGGAAAGGCCCGTCGCGTCCGCGTCCGCCGCGTCCACCTCGAGGAGGACGCCGGCAAGTCGCTGCACACGACGGCCGGCGAGGCGACCCTGGTGGACTTCAACCGCACCGGCGTCCCGCTCATCGAGATCGTCTCCGAGCCCGACCTGCGCTCACCGGAAGAGGCCCGGGCCTACCTGACCAAGCTGAAGACGCTCATCGAGTACACCGGGGTCTCCGACGTGAAGATGGAGGAGGGCTCGTTGCGCTGCGACTGCAACGTCTCCGTCCACCACGCCGGGAGCGAGTTCGGCACCCCGGTCGAGCTGAAGAACCTGAACTCCTTCCGCGCGGTCAAGCTGGCCCTGGAGTACGAGGTCGAGCGCCAGGTGAAGCTCCTCGAGGGCGGCGGCAGCGTCGCCCGGGAGACCCGGCTCTGGGACGAGAAAGCCGACCAGACCAGGCCGATGCGCAGCAAGGAGCTGTCTCACGACTACCGCTACTTCCCCGAGCCGGACCTGGTCCCGCTCGTCATCGACCAGGCTTGGGTCGAGAAGGTCCGCGGGACCCTGCCCGAGCTGCCCGACGCCAAGCGCGAGCGCTTCGCCCGCCGGTACGGGTTGCCCGAGTACGACGCCGGGGTCATCACCGCCTCGCCGGCCCTGGCCACCTACTTCGAGCGGGCCGCGGCCCCGGCCAAGGACCCGAAGAAGGTGGCCAACTGGGTCCTCGGCGAGCTTCTGGCCTATCTGAACGCGCACGGGCTGGGCTTCGACCAGATCCCGGTGAGCCCGGAGAATCTGGCCGCCCTCATCGGCCTGATCGAGCGCGGGGTCATCAGCGGGACCATCGCCAAGACCGTCTTCCCGGAGGTCTGCGCGACGAACCGCGACCCCGAATCGATCGTCAAAGAGAAGGGGCTGGTGGTCATCAACGACGAGGGGGCCATCGTCGAGGCCGTGCTCAAGGCCATCGCCGACAACCCCAGCGTCGTCGCCGAGATCAAGGGCGGCAAGGAGCGGGCCATGGGCTTCCTGGTCGGCCAGGTGATGAAGGCGACCAAGGGCCGGGCCAACCCGGAGACGGTCAACCGCCTCGTCCGCGAGAAGCTGGCGGAACGGTAGGCGGCGACCGGACGCAGCACCGGGCCAACGCAACACCTGCGGCAACAGCCATCGGACCATCAGTCACGAGAGTTTTCGAGACGGAAAGGGAGTCTGGGGCGTGTCTATGCCGGTAAAGCCGGCGGACCGGCCGTTGCGGCCGGCCTCGTCGGCCAGGTGGAACCTGTTCGAAGTCGTCCTCGTCTACGTGGTCATTTATGCCCTTGGCGGGGCCTACAGCCTGTTCGTCGACTTCCTCTTTGACCGGTTCGGCGAGGGCTGGCCGGATAACGCCGGGATGATGTTCTTCGTCGCCTCCATCGTCGTCGAGGCCGTGCTGCTCCTCGTGGCCCTGTGGTACGTGGTGGCCGTCCGGCACCGCGGGAGCCTCAGGGAGATCGGCTACACCAGCCGGGCCTGGCCGCGCCAGGTGGCCACCGGCATCCTGGCCGGCCTGGGCATCTTCGCCCTCGTCTATGCGGCCGACACGATCACCCTGTGGCTGACCGGCCCGCGACAGGGACCGCACCCGCTGGTTGACCTGGTCTCCGCCGCCCAGGCGCCGCGGGAGCTGTTCTTCCCGTTCCTGCTCGGTTCGCTCCTCGTCCCCATCAGCGAGGAGAGCTACTTTCGCGGCTTCGCCTACCCGGCCCTGCGGGACCGCGTCGGCAAGCCCGCGGCCATGGTCCTGGTGTCGCTGTTCTTCGCCCTCATCCACCTCGACCCGTGGGGCTTCCCGGCACTGGTCCTGGCCGGCCTGGCCCTGGTCTGGCTGTACGACCGGACCGAGTCCATCTGGCCTCCGATCATCGCCCACGCCCTCTGGAACACCATCGTCACCGCCCTGACCTACCTGCACTGAAGCCAGGGGGAGCGACGCCGGATGAAAAGGGCGCCGCCCGGTCTGGGTGGCGCCTTTGGTCTCGCCGTCTGGAGTCGACCCATCAAGCCTTCTTGGCGGCGTCGGTCGCCCGGATGGACGAGATGACGATGCCGAAGACGCCGATGCCCGCCGCGATGAGCAGCGTGGTGTGCAGCGAGGTGACGAAGGCCTGGGCCTCGAGGGCCGGCGTGAGCTGGCCATAGTGCGACTGAAGGAAGGACTCGGCGTGGGCCAGCCGGTTCTGGAAGAGCGAGGCCGAGATGGCCACGCCCAGCATCATCCCGACGTTGCGGACGGTGGCGATGAGTCCGCTGGTCAAGCCGAGTTTCGAGGGGTGGACCGCGCCCATGATCGAGCTGTTGTTGGGCGAGGTGAAGAGGCCCATGCCGATGCCCACCAGGGCCAGCCGCAGGGCCACGCCGACGAAGCCGGTCGTCTCCTTGAGCCCGGAGAGGGCGACCATCGCCAGGGTCAGGACGGTCATCCCGGCCGAGGTCAGGAAGACGTAGCCGATGCGGTCGGACAGCCAGCCGGCCAGCGGGGCGACGAAGAACATGACCGCCGGCACCGGGGTCATCATCAGCCCGACGGCTTCCGGCGACAGGCCCCGGACCTCGGTCAGGTAGAACGGGATGAGGAAGGCCGAGAAGAAGTTGACCGTGTAGGACAGCATCCCGGCGGCGTTGCCGATGGTGAAGATGGGCTGGCGGAAGAGGGAGAGGTCGATCATCGGCTGCGCCGTGCGGCGCTCGACGGCGTAGAAGGCGGCCAGGCCGCCCACGGCGATGGCCAGAAGGACATAGATGATCGGCGAGCCCCAGCCGATGTCCTGCCCTTCGGACAGGGCGAGGAGGAGCGGCACGAGGCCGATGACGAAGAGGCCGCTGCCCAGGAAGTCGAAACGGCTTCCCGGCGAGCGCGGTTGTTCTGGCAGGAAGGCGAAGGCCAGGAGGGCCCCGATGATCCCGATGGGCAGGTTGATGAAGAAGATATACCGCCAGTTCAGGGCGCCGACGATGATCCCACCGAGGGCCGGGCCGGTGAGGCTGCCGGCGGCCACGACCGTCCCGCTGATGCCCAGGGCGCGGCCGCGTTCACGGGGCGGGAAGACCGCGGTGACGATGGCCATGCCGTTGGCCATCAGCATGGCGGCGCCGATGGCCTGGACCACGCGAAAGACGACGAGCGTGCCGACACTCCAGGATAGACCGCAGAGGGCCGACCCGATGATGAAGACGACGAACCCGAGGGCATAGACTCTCTTGCGGCTGTAAAGGTCGGCGGCTCGCCCCATCGTCGGCAGGAGGCTGGAGATGGCCAGGAGGTACGCGCTGACGACCCAGCCCAGCCGGGTCAGGTTGGCCGAGAAGGCCGTCGAGATGGTCGGCAGGGCGACGTTGACGATTGACCCGTCCAGCGTCGACATGAAGATGCCGACCGCCGTGATGGCCAGGACGGTGTACTTGAAAGACGGGCCGGCCTGGGCTCTCGCGGCCACGTCGCGTTGGCTCGCGGCCTTTCTGGTTCCGTCGGACATGGACTTTTCCGTCCTCCCCAACGAGGCTTAGGGAACCGGACTCTCAGGACATACCCCCATTTATTTGACCTTGGCGGCGGGCCTCCTTCTAATGTTCCGAAGGCGGGCCGTTTTTATCGGCCCGGTCCCGTCGGTCCGGGGCCGTCCGCCCCGGACCGACGGTCGTCCTTCAGGCCGTCTTGCGCTTGACGTTCCTTCTTGGGCGTGATAAGATTTGTGTCAAATCACACCGGAACGCAAAGATGATAATCCGGAAAGTAGGCCGGCGCCGCGGCGCCAAGCGAGCCGGGGCTGGTGGGAGCCCGGCGGCCCGGACGGCCGAAGATCACCGGGGAGTCGCCAACCGAAACCGCACGGGAGTAAGCTTGGCCGGCAGCCACCGTTACTAGGCCAGGGTATCGGACGAAGCGGCGCATGGCCGCGGCTGTCCCGTACCCGGGAGAGGGCGCCGTCCCGTCGCGCGGGGCGGTCGCCAAGCAAGGTGGTACCACGGGAGGTTCATACCCCTCGTCCTTATCGGGCGAGGGGTTCTTGCGTTCCACGCGGCTCGAAAGGGGGAAGCGCGGGATGTTCAAGCGTGTCGGCAAACCGGACTGGCCGGCGCTGGAAGTCGAGGTCCTCGAGTTCTGGCGGGCGGCCGGGGTCTTCCGGCGGAGCCTGGAGGCCCGGCGCGGCCGGGCGGCCTTCGTCTTCTATGAGGGCCCGCCGACGGCCAACGGGCGGCCGCACATCGGCCACGTCCTACCCCGGGCGATGAAAGACCTCATCACGCGGTACAAGGCGATGGACGGGTTCTTCGTCGACCGCAAAGCGGGCTGGGACACCCACGGGCTGCCGGTCGAACTCGAGGTCGAGAAGCGCCTCGGGATCTCCGGCAAACAGGACATCGAGCGATACGGGGTCGAGGCCTTCACCAAGAGATGCAAGGAGAGTGTATTCCAGTATGAGCGGGAATGGGAGCGCCTCACCGAACGCATCGGATACTGGGTCGACCTGGACGATGCCTACGTCACCTACCGCAACGGATACATCGAGTCCGTCTGGTGGGCCCTGCGGCAGATTTGGGACCTGGGGCTCCTCTACCAAGGCCATAAGGTGGTGCCGTATTGCCCGCGCTGCGGGACGGCCCTCTCCGACCACGAAGTCGCCCAGGGGTACGCCGAAGTCGAAGACCCCTCGGTCTACGTCCGGTTCCCCGTCGAGGGCGAGGTCGGAGGGCAAAAGGGATCTTCCCTCCTGGTCTGGACGACGACCCCATGGACCCTTCCATCAAACGTCGCCATTGCCGTCCGGCCGGAGGTCCGTTACGTCGTCGTCGAAACAGCGGGCGGTGGACCCGGCCACGGCGAGAAGGTCATCCTCGCCAAAGGGCGGCTCGAAGAGGTCTTCGGGCAAGGCGCCTACCGTGTCCTGGCGGAATTCGACGGAGAGGGGCTCCTAGGCCTCAGGTACCACCCGCCCTTCGACTTCTTTGCCGCCGAGGCGCCGGCCCTTGGGCGGGCTTTCGTGGTCGTCGGGGCCGACTACGTCACCCTCGACGACGGCACCGGCCTGGTCCACCTGGCCCCGGCCTTCGGAGAGGACGACATGCGGGTCGGGCAGGCCGAAGGCCTCGCCGTCCTCCAGCCGGTCGACGCCCGCGGGTGCTTCACCGCCGAGGTGCCGCCCTGGGCCGGGACCTTCGTCAAAGCGGCCGACCCGGACATCGTCGCCGACCTGGAGCGGCGGGGCCTGCTCTTTCGCCAGGAGAAGCACCGCCATACCTACCCCTTGTGCTGGCGGTGCGACACGCCGCTGCTCTACTACGCCCGCGGCTCGTGGTTTATCAAGATGACCGCCGTCCGCGACCGGCTCCTGGCCGAAAACGCCGAGGTGACCTGGCACCCCGAGCACATCAGGGACGGGCGCTTCGGCGACTGGCTGGAGAACGTGGTCGATTGGAATCTCAGCCGCGAGCGCTACTGGGGGACCCCCCTGCCGGTCTGGGTCTGCCCGGACTGCGGCCGTCAGCACTGTGTGGGGAGCTTCGCCGAGCTGAGGCAAATGGCCGTGGCGCGGGTGCCTGAGGGCGAGGCGTTCGACCCGCACCGGCCGGGCATTGACGAGGTCGAGCTTTGCTGCCCGGACTGCGGCGGGAGGATGCGGCGCGTGCCCGAGGTCATCGACTGCTGGTTCGACTCGGGGTCGATGCCCTTCGCCCAGTGGCACTACCCGTTCGAGAACGAGGGGAGCTTCCGCGACCACTTCCCGGGCGACTATATCTGCGAGGCCGTGGACCAGACGCGGGGCTGGTTCTACAGCCTCCTGGCCATCTCGACGCTCCTCTTCAAGCAGGCCCCATACCGCCACGTGCTGGTCACCGGCCACGGCCTCGACGAGAACGGCCAGGCCATGTCCAAGCACAAGGGCAACGTCCTCGACCCGTGGGTGGTCCTCGACCGCTACGGGGCCGACGCCCTACGGTGGTTCCTCTACGTCACCAGCCCACCCTGGAGCTCCAAGCGCTTCGGGCTGGAGGCCATCGCCGAGGCCCAGGGGGCGACCCTGGACACCCTGTGGAACGTCCACAGCTTCTTCGTCCTTTATGCCGGGCTCGACGGCTGGCGGCCGGAGGCGGCCGGGGAAAGCTTCGCGGCCGGTGACCCGCCGGGCGGTCGTCCCCCACGGGTGACGGCGCCCCTCGACCGCTGGATCCTTTCCCGCCTTGAAGGCACGGTGGAGGAGGTCCGGGCCGCCCTCGACGCTTACGAAGTGATGCCGGCCGCGCGGGCCGTCGCCGATCTTGTGTCGGACCTCTCGAACTGGTACATCCGCCGATCTCGACGGCGCTTCTGGAAGCCCGGCTCGGACCGGGATAAGAGCGATGCCTACGCCACCCTCTACTTCGTCTTGATGGAGTCGGTCCGGCTGTTGGCTCCATTCACCCCGTTTCTGGCCGAGCAGATTTACCGCAACCTGGCGGGGGCCGCGGCCGAAGGCGCCGGCGCCTTTGCTCCGGTCAGCGTCCACCTGTGCGACTATCCCCGGCCCGAACCCGGACTCCGCGACCGCGGCCTCGAAGCCCGCATGGAGACCCTGCGCCGCCTCGTCGCCCTGGGCCGGGCGGCCCGCCACCGGGCTGGGGTCAAGGTCCGTCAACCGCTTCAGCAGATGGTCGTGGGTGGGCTTAGCCCCGAAGCGTGGGCCGACCTGTCCCCGCTGGTGGACCTGCTCACGGGCGAACTCAACCTGAAGGACTGCCGACCGGCCGGCGACCCGACGGAGGTGGCCGGGGACCGTCCCGGCTACGTGGTCGAGAACGGAGGGGGCCTCTCGGTGGCCCTGCGGACCGAGGTCTCGGACGACCTATTCCTGGAGGGCCTCGCCCGGGAACTGGTCAACCGCATCCAGCGGATGAGGAAGGAGGCGGGGTTGGACGTCTCCAACCTGGCCGAGGCGGCCTACCACGCCGATGGTAAGGTGGCCAGGGCGGTCGAGCGGCATGCCGACTACATCAAAGGTGAGACCCTGATGGCCAGGATGGAGCCCGGTCAGCCCGGCGAGGGCTATGTCAGTCAGGAGTGGACCATCGACGGGGAGCGCTTCGTGCTGTGGCTCAGGAGGTGTTCTTGAGCCGCCGGGGGGCTGAGAACGCGGCCGGGCACAGGCCGAAGGATGACAGCGGTCGAGCCGGGGAGACTTGAAGTCTTGCCCGGCTCTTTATGTAGCCATTCCACAAGACCACCAACTCCAGGAACCATTGGCGGACCTCGCCAAATCGTTGCACCACGAAACCCGGTCCGTCATATTCTGTAACCAGGACTGGGAGACCCTATCAGTCTGCGCATGGGGCTAGCATTAATGGACGCTTTAGGAAAGGAGGTGCAAATCAATGGCAGAGCTGATGCAATCGGTAAGCGGCGGCCAGCAGATCACCGCGGGCCCGATCACGGCCGGAAACGTTATTCCGCCGCCCGTCGAGATCGTCTGCATCCAGGTGGAGAAGATCTTCGACTCCTGCTCCAACGTGGAATGTGCGGAGTACTGCGTCAACTTCACCGCGACCGGCGTGGTCATCACCCCCACCCTCCCGACCCCCGTCCCGCCCTTCACCTTCGTGAGCTGCACGGCTGGGCCGGGCGCGGTCTCCGGACCGATCACGGAACTGCCCGTGCCTGGGCAACCGCTCCTCCAGCGGGTCATCGCCGACATCTGTGGGCCGGCCAGCGTAGTCTTCACCGATTCCTTGAGCAACACGTTCACCATCAGCATCCCGTCATCGTATCTCTGCTTCCACAAGGACGTTCTCCTCTATATGCCCGACCCGGACGCCATGTTCGGGAAGATCGAAGTCGTGACTTTCACCTGTCTGGGCGCCCGGTTCATCACCACCGGCGTGGTCCCGCAAGTCTGCGTGACCATCGGTCTGCGGGCGATCGTCAAGAGCGCGGCCTGGGTGCAACTGCTGATCCCCGCCTACGGTTACTGCCCCGTCCCGCCCACCTGCCGAGAACTCGGAACCCTCTGCGAGGGTTTTGAAGCCGAGCCGTTCCCGACGGTGTACCCGCCCCAGATCTCCGGGGACCCCCCCTCATCTGTCCTGTAAAGATGGGCGTATGTGGGAAGCCCGATGTCCGCCACCGGACAGTGAAGAACCAGAGCAAGGGCCTCTTGGCCCTTGCTCTGGTTCTTCACTGGGGAGATCATCCGCCAGTACCTATGGCCTCTCCCCGACATCGACCGGCCGGCTGGCGACCAACGCCCTGACTCGACCTCTGGGCGCCTGCCGGTAGTCGAGGTCGGCGGCCGCCAACCTCGACTGCAGCCATCCGGCCTCCATGATGAGCACCTCTGACTTCCAGGAGGCCAGGAAGAGCAGAACTCCGTTGGGACGCATCACCCGGATCATCTCCGCGACGACCCGGCCGGGGTCCGCGAAGTGACCGAGGGCGTTGAATTCGGCGACGACGTCGAAGAGCTGGTCGGGGAAATCCAACCGGTGGGCGTCCATCATCAACAGGGAGACGGCCTGGCCGCCGACCCGGGGTCGGGTCGTGATCAGGCTGCGCGGATCCCAGTCGACGGCGACCACGCGGTGGAAACGCCGGGCGGCCTGCCTGGTCAGGCGGCCTTCGCCGACGCCAACCTCGAGGAACGAGGCCGAGCGGTCCACCTGTTCCAGGAAGGAGAGGAGGATCCGGTCCAATGGGGATGTGTTTTCTTGCGGCGGACTGACGTCACGCATGGCTGAGGCACCTGCCCTGATGAAGCTTTCGCCCCCGGGGGGGACGACTCCTCCAGCCACCGGAGCGGAACGCGCCGGGGAGGAAAAGCCCGTCGCTTGGGGAATCCTTCCTATCGAGGGAGGCGCGTCGCCCATGACCGACAAAGACACAGCCGCGGCCGCCAAGTCCATATCGCTGAGCAAAGGGAGGGCCTTCCGCATCCCCATCACCGGCCTATCCCACAACGGCGAGGGGGTCGGGCGGTTCCGCAACTTCACCGTCTTCGTCCCCTACGCCATCCCCGGCGACACCGCCGACGTCCGCATCGAAGAGGTCCACAAGAACTATGCCCGCGGCGAGCTGGCCTTCGTCCGTTCGCCCTCGCCGCACCGGGTCCAGCCCCGCTGCAGGCTCTTCTACCAGTGCGGGGGCTGCCAGCTCCAGCAGGTCGACTACCAAGCCCAGCTGGCGCTGAAGACCAAGGTTGTCGAGGACGCCGTGACCCGCCTCGGGAAGCTCCAGGGGGTCGAGGTCAAGCCCTGCTTGGGGGCCCGTGACCCCTGGTACTACCGCAACAAGGTGCAGTTCCCCGTGGGCACGGCCCAGGGCCGCCTGGTCGTGGGCTGCTACGCCAAGGGCACCCACGATATCGTCCCGGCTGACGAGTGCTTCATCCAGCACCAGACGAACAACCGGATCATGCGCGAGGCGCGGATCCTGGCCGAGAAGTACAACGTCCGGCCGTACGCCGAGGAGTCCGGCGACGGGACCCTTCGTCACGTCCTCAGCCGCGTCGCGGCCAAGACCGGCCAGGCGATGGTGGTTTTCGTCACCGCCACCCGGGAGTTCCCGCCGGGCCGGAAGATCGCCGACGAGCTCATGACCCGGCTGCCCCAGGTGGTGGGGGTCTTCCAGAACATCAACCCGGCCCGGACCAACGTCATCATGGGCCCCGAGACCAGGCTCCTGGCCGGCCTCGAGAGCATCGAGGACACCATCCACGTCGGGGGGCTCTATGAGGACCTGCGCTTCAAGATATCCCCGCAGTCTTTCTACCAGACCAACCCGGACCAGACCGCCATCCTCTACCGGGAGGTGCTCAAGTACGCCGAACTGAGCTACCGGGAGACGGCTATCGACGTCTACTCGGGCATCGGGGCCATCACCCTCTTCCTGGCCCAGCGGGCGCTGAAGGCCTACGGCGTCGAGGCCGTGGCCGAGGCGGTCAACGACGCCAAGAAGAACGCCCGGCTCAACCGGATAGAGAACGTCGAGTTCCTGGTGGGCGAGGCCGAAAAGGTCCTGCCGCAGATGCGGCAGGGAGGCGTGGCCCCGGACCTCATCGTCGTCGATCCGCCGCGCAAAGGCTGCGACCCGCGCGTCCTCCGGGCCATGGCCGAGATGCGGCCGAAACGGATAATCTACGTCTCCTGCAATCCGGCCACCCTGGCTCGCGACCTGGCCGGCCTACGGGAACTCGGCTACCGGACCCTGGAGGTGCAGCCGGTCGACATGTTCCCGATGACCGGCCACATCGAGGCCGTGGCCAAGCTGGAGCCGGCGCCGCAGCAATGATCCCAGACTCATCCCACCAACGTCTGAAGCCAAAGGCGGGGAAGAGATGACCGTCAAGATCGTCACCGACAGCGCAGCCGACCTGCCCAACGAGCGGTTCCGGCCCCGGCGGGTCATTGTCAACTACATGGACTCGACCATCGGGACCTACGCCGGCAAGGGCGGCCTGACCGTCTCCTTCTTCTGACCTGGCCGGCGGGGAAGGAGCGTGGCGACGCAGGAGCTGGGCCGGTGGCTCGCTGGGTCGCGGCGCGGGAGATCTGCCCCCGCGGGCGCTACTTCCCCCACATCTCGCGGTGCAGGCCCGTCTGGAGTCTGGCGGAAACGGGGCCGCGCCGACCGCCGCCGGCGACCTTCCCGTCGATCTTGGTTATCGGCATTATCTCCAGCATCGTCCCGCTAAAGAACAGCTCGTCGGCCTTCCAGACGGCCTCGGCTGAGATGGGCTCCTCGAGGCAGGGGATGCCCAGCGATTCGGCCAGCCGCAGGATGTGCTGGCGGGTGATGCCCCCAAGGATGTGCGGGCCCTTCGGATGAGTGACGAGGGTCCCGTTGAAGACGGCGAAGAGGTTCGAGGCGGCGCCTTCGATGGCCATCCCGTCGCGGATGAGGATGGCGTCCTGCGCCCCGGCCTTGGCCGCCGCCTGCTTGGCGAGGACGTTGGGGAGCAGGTTCAGGCTCTTGATATCGCAGCGTCCCCAGCGGAGGTCGGGCAGGGTGACCGCCGGGCGGCCCTTTTCGCGGTCCTCATCGGGCACATACTTGCCCGGCTTGGCCGCGATGTAGACGGTCGGCCTGGCCTGAGCCGGGAAGGCGTGCAGGCGCGGGGCGACGCCGCGTGATATCTGCATGTACAGCGAGGCGTATCCAGCGAGGCTGTTCTCGGTCATGAGCCGCTCGGCCACGGCGGCGTAGCGGGAGGGGTCTTCGGGCAGGTCGAGCTGAATCTCCCGGGCGCTGTAACGCAGCCGGTCCATGTGCTCCTCGAAGGCGAAGAGACACCCGTCGGCGAAAGAGACGACTTCGTAGATGCCGTCGCCGAAGTTGTTGGCCCGGTCCTCCACCGGGACCACGGCCTGTTCGTGAGGGATGAAGCTGCCGTTGAGATAGACGATCACGATGATGGCTCCTTTCCCTGGGTCGAAAGCAACCCGGCTGACCGTGCCGGCCGGCCTCGATATGGGTTCTCCGCAGGTCAGAAGCTTCCTGCTGCCCATTCCGACGTTTCGACAGCAGACGACCGGCGGCGCGGCCCAACCCTGAGCCCGACGGACGCGGAGGGATGGCGGTGCGGATGGACGACGGTCTAAGAGCCTCAAAACAGCAAGCGCTGGAGCGGTTCGCGGCGGCCGCCGAGCGGGTCGTGGCCCTGGCTGAAAGCGGCGGCGCCCTCGACGACCTGCAGGCCGCCCTGAGCGATGCCCACTCGGCCTTCCTGGCCCTCCCGGAGGGCGAGGAGGTCGGGCACGCCCCGCCGGACGAGGGCAATCACGCGGCCTCCCGGCAGGTGTACGAGCGGTGGCGGCAAACCAGCCCGCGGTTGGCCGACGCCCTGGCCGGGGCCTACCGCGACTTCGTCGATGGGCTGGAGCTCTATCGCCGCGGCACGCCCGGCGACCGTGAGGCCGCTCTGTGGGCCTGGCAGAGTCTTTACTGGCAGCACTGGGGCGGCGAGCTGCTCCTGGCCCAGCAGGCCATCCACCGCGTGGCCGCCCGCGAGCGCTTCGACCGCGCCCTCGGCGGCGCGTGACCTCGACACGGGCCTTGGGGCGCGGCCGTCCGGGCCTACGCCGGCCTGGTCGGGGCCGAGGTGGTCTGAAAGCCGCCGATTTAGACCCGCCGACTGCCCGTCACCATGACGATGAAGAGCCCGGCCACGCCAACGGCCGGGCTCTTGCGCCATCAGTCCTGCCTCAGGCCTCGGGCGGCACGAAGTCCTCTTCCCGGCCGCCTTCGTCGGCCGCGCCGGTGAGCCTGGTCACCGGACCTTCGGCCACTTCCCGGACCGCCTCCTTCTCGAGGATGCCCCGGAGGACGCTGGATTCGCTCACCGGGGCCAGGCACTTGGTCCCCACGCAGACATAGGCCCGCGGGTCGGGGTCGCGGCCGAAGCCGAGGGCCTCCGTGACCTCGGCCTTCTCGACCGGGTCGAGGAGCCGGATGACCGTCTGCGGCCGGTAGGCCGCCCAGGCCACGTCCTTCAGCTCGGCCGTCCGGGCGTCGCGGCGGTCGCCGATGATGGTCACGACCGTCCACGGTCGGAGGGCGTCGGCGACGGCCAGGGCGTAGCCCGAGGCCATCACGCCATAGTCGCGGTAGGTGTCGGCGAAGCGGCCGAGGGCGGATACGGCCTCACGCCGGTACCGTTCGGCCCGCTCTTCGTCGAGGACGGTCGCCGCCAGCTCAAGGAGGAAGCGCGCGGCCCGCGCGTTGCCCTCCAGAGCGACCTTGGGGCGGGCCAGTTCGCCGGGGGCCTCGCGGTCGGGTCGCAGGTCGCGGAAGCCGCCGTCCGGGGCCCGGAAGTCCTTCAGGATGAAGTCCGCCAAGCGCTCGGCCGTCTTCAGCCAGCGGTCGTCACCGGTGCTGTGGTACAGGCGGACGAGGGCCCGCCCGGACGAGACCTGGTCGGCCAGAAGGCCCCACAGTTGCGGTTTCCACATCCCCGGGCCGCTCGGCGCGACCGGCAGGGAGGCCCCTTGTTCACTTGGCGCGTCGTTGCGGACGACGGCCGTCGGCGGCGCGGGCAGGTAATGGGCCATCCCGCGATCCTCGACGTAGGCATGGTCGAGGAGAAAGTCCATCACCGCGATGGCCCTCTGAAGGTGGTCGACGACGTCGAGGACCCACGAGGCCTCGACCAGCACCCGGACCAGATCGGCATTCCAGTTGACGTAGACGTTACGGTCGATGGCGGGGGCCTTGCGCTGGCGGCGCTCTTTTATGTCGAGTCGATAATACTCCTCGTCGGCGTCCTGCGTCCCAGCGTAGACACCATACGGCGGCTGATAGAGGACCTCGCTCAGAAAGCGGACGACGTCCTCGGCTGCCCCGTAGAGCTTGGGGGTGCCGACGACGCGGACCGCCTGGAGGAGCACCCCCAAGAGGGCGGCGTTGTCCTCAAGCATCTTCTCATAGTGCGGGACGCTCCAGTCGCGGGTCGTCGAGTAACGGAAGAAGCCGCCCTCGACGTGGTCGTACAGGCCCCCGTCGACCATCGCCTCGATGGTCCGGGCGAAGATGTTCCGGAGGTCGTCGTCGCGGGTCGTCACATAGCCGTCCATGGCCAGCTCGATGGCCTCGACCAGGGGGAACTTGGTGCCCCGCCCGAAGCCGGCGTGGCGGTCGTCGAAGGAGTCGCGCAGGGACCGGAGGACGTGACGGTAGATGTCCGCGTCCAGCCGGCCCGGCTGGGCCGTGACCGGGGTCCGCTCCACCGAGCGCCGGCGTTCGGCCAGGCGGCGGCCGATGTCGTCGCCCTCGGCTCGCCAGGCCTCGACCACCCCCTCCAGCCACGGGACCATCTGGTCGGGCGGGATGTAGGTGCTGCCGCCCATCAGCTCACCGTCGGGGCTCAGGAGGGCCGTCGTCGGCCAGCCCCCGAGGTTGTAGCGCTCGTTGACGTCGGGGCGCTGGTCGGTGTCGACCCGCACCGGGACGAAGTTCCCGTTGATGAGCTGGATGACCTCGGGGTCGGAGTAGGTCGTCTCGTCCATGACGTGACACCAGTGACACCAGACGCCAGAAATGGATAGGAGGACCGGGCGGTCGACCTTCTTGGCTTCATCGAAGGCCTCGCGGCCCCACTCGCGCCAGCGGATCTCGTGGGCCCGGTTGGGCCGCGGGGAGAAGCGGAACGGCTGCACCGTATCAGACAAGAAGCCCACCCCCTCTGCGTTCCCAGGGTGCACCGGATTTCCGGGGCTTATTCCGCGGGACAACGGGTCCGAAGCCACCTGGCTCCCATGGGCCCGCTTGGCGGCAGGAAGATTGGTTTGCCTGACGAACAAGTTAGGAATCGCGACCACGTGAGCCAGGAATGAGCCGCGAGGCAAGCCAATCGCTGCCAATCCAATCCGCAAGGAGGTTGCCCATGCAATACCGCGACTTCGGCAAGCTCGGCATCAAGGTCTCCGCCCTGGGCTTCGGGGCCATGCGCCTGCCCGAGGACCAGGACGAAGCCGTGAAGGTCATCCGCCGGGCCATCGACCTCGGCGTCAACTACCTCGACACGGCCCCAAAGTACATGAAGTCCACGAGCGAGGCCACCCTCGGCCGGGCGGTCAAGGGCTATCCGCGCGAGAAGCTGTATCTGTCGACCAAGTACCCGACGGAGAACGCTTCGGCCGACGATTGCAGGAAGTGGTTCGAGCAGTCGCTGGAGCGGATGCAGCTCGACTACATCGACTTCTACCACATGTGGGGGATAAACTGGAAGGTCTTCACGGAGAAGCTCGACGTCAAGGGTGGGCCGCTGGAGTTCGCCCGCAAGGCCAAGGACGAGGGCCTCATCCGGCACATCTCCTTCTCCTTCCACGACACCCCGGAGGCCCTCCACAAGCTCATCGACACGGGCCATTTCGAATCGATGACCGTCCAGTACAACGTCCTCGATCGGGCCAACGAGAAAGAGATATACTACGCCAAGGAAAAGGGCCTCGGCGTGGCCACCATGGGCTCGGTCGGCGGCGGCCGGCTCGGTTTCCCGTCAGAGAAGATCATGGGCGCCGTGGCCGGTGGGGTCAAGAGCACACCCGAACTGGCTTTGCGCTTCGTCCTGTCGCACCCCGGGGTGGGCACGGCCCTCTCCGGCATGGGCAGCATCCAGATGGTCGAGGAGAACGCGGCCACGGCTTCGCGGCCCGAGTCGCTCAACGCCGAGGAGCGGCGCCACATCGAGGCCATGCACGACGAGAACGTCAAACTGGCCGACCTCTACTGCACCGGCTGCGGCTATTGCCAGCCGTGCCCGAACGACATCAACATCCCCGAGAACTTCAAGTACATGAACTACCACCGGGTCTGGGGCCTGACCGACTACGCCAAGAAGCAATACGCCGCCCTGGGCACCGACAAGAACCCGTGGGTCAAGGGCCTCCCCGCCCACGAGTGCATCGAGTGCGGCGAGTGCGAGCTGAAGTGCCCGCAGCACCTGCCGATCGTGGCTCAGCTCAAAGAGACCGCCGCGGCCCTCAGGGGCTAGGCGGCGCTGCGGATGGACGCCGGGCGGGTCCGGTCGCTCATCGCGGCGGCCTTTCCGGAACTGGCGGATGCCCCGGTGAGCCGGTTCGCCGAGGGTTGGGTCAACGAGCTGTGGCGGGTCGGGCCCGTCGGTGCCGGCGGGGCGGTCAGGACAGGCCGGCCGGACCTCCTCTTTCGTTTCCCAAAGCGGGCGGCGTCCGCCGCCGGCGTCGGCCGGGAGATGGCCCTTCTGAAGATGATCGGACCGGCGTTGCCCACGCCGGTCCCCGACTATCGCTATGTCGCCCCCGCTGGGGCCCTCGACTATGCCTGGCCGTTCGGTGGTTACCCACTGATTCCCGGGGTGCCCCTGGCCGAGTTGCCCCCCGGGCCCGGGCCAGCGAATGCGGCCCTCGCCGCGGCCGTGGGCCGGTTCCTCACCGACCTGCACCGTTTCCCGGTCGCCAGGGTTGCGGGAATCGGCGTCCCGGGCGGCTCGCCCGAGGCCTGGCACCGGTCGTACGATGAGTGGCACGGGACCATGCGGGACGTCATCCGGCCGTTCCTCGCGCCGGAGGAACTGAACCGCGTGGATAGCCGGATGACCGGCTTCCTGGCCGACGACGGCCACTTCGCCTTCACCCCGGTGTTACTCCACCGTGACCTCGGCGCGGACCACCTCCTCGTCGACCCGCAAACCCTGGGACTGACGGGGGTCATCGACTTCGAGGACGCGGCCGTCGGCGACCCGGCCTTCGATTTCACCGGCCTGGCCGGCCTCGGACCGGGCGCGCTCGACAACTACAAAGGCCCGTCGGACGCGGGTTTCGCTGAACGCATCGAGTTCTATCGGCGGCTCGTGCCCCTTCACGAGCTGCTCTACGGCATCGAGGAAGGTCTCCCCGAGCGCGTCGCGGGCGGCCTTCTCCGATTGCGGCGGGACCTGGCCGGACCGGCCTGACGGCCTCACCGGTCGACCATCATTCGCGTGCCGATGACCATCAGCACGAAGCCCACGAGGCGTAGCCAGTTCAACCCGACCCGCTCCGACCCGAAGAGCCCGAAGTGGTCGACGACGAGGGCCGTGGCCAGCTGAGCGGTGATGATTGACGAGATGGCCAGGGCGGTGCTGACCTGCCGGATGGCCAGGGCCACGCCGGCGATGATGGCCACCCCGATGGCCCCGCCGAGCCAGGCGTACCAAGGCGTGGCGGTCACCTGGGTCAGCTTGCTCCAGCGCCCCCAGGCCAGGAAGACCACGGCGGCGACGAGGAAACCGGTCGCCGAGACGAAGGCCGCCATGTTGGCCACGCCCATCTTCCGCAGCAGGGCCGCGTTGAACGAGCCCTGGATGGTCATCAACGCGCCGCTGACGGCGGCCACCACGACGCTCAACCAGATCCTGGCCAAGAGGGCACCTCCGAAGAATCGATGGAGCATGACCCGCGCGGGACATCCGTATCAGTCTGCCCGGCCCGGCGCGTTCTAAAAGACAGCCCGAGACCTTTCACCGACCAGGAGGAGGAAGCACCTTGGAGAAGACGCCTCTGGGCAAGACCGACCTCAGAGTGACCAGGCTCGGCTTCGGCGGAATCCCCATCCAGACGGTGGCCGGCCACGACGAGGCCGTGGCCGTGGTACGGCACGCGGTCGCCCGCGGCATCAACTTCTTTGATACGGCCCGCGGCTACACCGTCAGCGAGGAGATCATCGGCGAGGCCCTGGAGGCGCACCGCGACCAGTGTATCATCGCCACCAAGACCCCGTCCCGAGACGTCGACGGGGTGGCCCGCGACTTCGAGACCTCCCTGTCCAAGCTGCGTACCACCTACGTCGACCTCTACCAGTTCCACAACGTGATGGACGACGACTCGCTGGCCAAGGTGATGGCCCCCGGCGGCCCCCTCGAGTACCTGCAGATGGAACAACGGCGCGGGCGCATCCGCCACATCGGCCTCACCAGCCACCGTCTGGAGACAGTCGTCAAGGCTGCGTCCACCGGGCGTTTCGCCACCGTGCAGTTCCCCTTCAACTACATCGAGGACGCCGCGGCGAAGGAGCTCTACCCGCTGGCCCACCGCCTGGGCCTGGGCGTCATCGCCATGAAGCCGCTGGCCGGCGGGGTCATGAGGAACACCGCCGCGGCCATCCGGTGGGTCTTGTCGCAGGCCATCGACGTGGCCATCCCGGGCATGGCCTCCATCGACGAGGTCGAGGCCAACCTCAAGGCGGCCGCGGCCGGCGTCCCCGGCCCGGACGAACTGGCCGCCCTCGAGCGGGACCGACAGGAGATCGGGCCCACCTTCTGCCGACGCTGCGGCTACTGCATCCCGTGCCCGGAAGGCATCCAGACGAACTTCATCGCCTCGTCCGAGCTCTTCTTCAAGCGGTCGGGCTGGGGCCGCCTGACGAAGTCCCACGTCGAGACGTTCCACAAGGGACTCGACTGCCAGGCCTGCCGGACGTGCGAGGAACGTTGCCCGTATGGCCTGCCCCTGTCGGAGATGGTGCCGGCGATCAGCCGGCGGATGCTCGACCGGATCAACGGCCTCGGACTCAAGCCCTGACCGGTCGGGTCGGGGCGACGGGGCCTGGCTGAACGAAGCCCCGGTGAAACGAAAGCCGTTATTCCAGCGTTGTAACAGTGGGGGAGGTTTGTCCAGTGGACCATCGAAGCCGGAGCCTGATTCTTGGCCTGGCGCTCATCGCCGTGGGCGTCTTGAGCATGCGGGCGAGGTTCTGGGACCTGGAGGAGATGACCGGTGGGGCCGTCCTCTGGATCGTCGCCGCCGCCTTCTTCACCGCCTACGCCAACCGCCGGCAGCTCGGCTTCCTCATCGCCGGGAGTATGGTCGCGGCCGTCGGGACCTTCGTCTTGCTGCAGGCCCGGCCATTCGGGCGCCTCTTCGAGTCCGGCGGGCTCTTCTTCATCCTCATCGGCGCGGCTTTCTTCCTCGTCTACCTGGTGGGGACGCGGCCCAACCCCTGGCCGATCTTCCCAGCCCTGGCGACAATGGTTTTCTTCCGGCCCAGGCGCTGGTGACGGGAGAGCCGGCGGTGCGCCTATTTCTCGACCACTACCAGCGGACCATCGTCGGGAACTACGCCGGGGCTCTGGCTCAGGCGAGCGCGGCCTTCGCCGCCACCGACCCGGCCCGGATGGCCGACCACACCGGCTGCTGCCTGGACGGTCCGGGGCGGTTGTCTGTGCCGTGCCTCGGGCACGTCTTCGAGGTCGAGCACCCCGGGGCCAAGGTGCGCTTCGCCGGCACGGCCCTCGAACCGAACGTCTCGCTGCTCATCGTCATCCTGAACCATCTGGCCCGGGCCGACGGAGTGCCAGTTGAGGGGCGGCTCATCCCCTATCGAGATCTGCCCGGCGGCGGGGTCTTCTGGGGCGCTTTCGCCAGGTACGCCATCGCCCCGTTGGCGGACCACTTCGGGACGCGGGCCGCGCGGCTGCTCGAGGCCGCCCGGCCGCTGGGCGGCGAGCCCATGGAGACCCGGGCCGACTTCTCGGTGCGGCTGCCCTTCTTTCCGCGGCTGCCCCTGGTGGTCCAGGTCTCGGCGGCCGACGACGAGCTGCCGGGTACGGCCAACATCCTCTTCGACGCCAGCGCTCCGCACTACGTCCACACGGAGGACGCCGCCGCGGTGGGCTCCTACGCCAGCCACCTCCTGGTGGCCGTGGAGCGGGGGGCTGACCCGGCCGGGTTGGCCGACCACGGGGTGGTTTGACGGCCCGCAGCAACCGATAGAACCAGTTAAAAGGGCGACCTGAGAAGGCCGCCCTTAAGATTTCGCCGCCTTTATCCGAAAAAATGGGTGCCGGCTTCTATGTAGCCGGACATTTCCGGAAAAGCGGTGGGGACTTGTTCCCCAAGCGGCTCAAAGGCCTGGTCAGCGCGCTAGGCGCGCTGCTCTCCGGGTTCATCTTCCTGGCCCTGGTCAACGGCCCCGAGGGGGCGGCCGACCAGCTTCTGACCCTGACCATCGTCGCGGCGGCCATCGGCTTCGCTCAGGCCAAGCCCAAGCTGGCCTATCTGCCGGTGATGCTGGCTTTGCTGGTCGTCCAGTGGCCGCTGGCCGCCCCGGACGACTCCATCGCGGCGGCCCTCGCCGGACGCTCCCAGGGGCTGGTCCTAGCCGCCGAGAAGGCCGCGGCGGCCGGACAGGTGGACGCGGCCGAGGGGCTCCTCGACCGGGCGGTGCGGGCCAACCCGCGCTATGGCAAGGCCAAGGCCACGGCGGCCGCTCTGCACCTGGCCATGGGTCAGACGGACAAGGCCTATGAACTGGCCTCGGCGGCCCTCAAAGACTATGAGCGGCCGATTTTCACCATCGCCCGGACCCGTCCCGACGGGGCCAAGAACGTGGCCCTCTTCGTCGCCGGGAAAGCCGCCGCCCAGTTTGGCTACTATGACGACGCCCTGGTCCGGCTGACCCAGGCGGCCCTGGCCGACCCGGTGAACGGCCTGATCCACTGGGAGCTGGCCGGCATCTTTGCCAAGGACGGCCTCTGGAAAGAGGCTGCGGACGCCTATGAGCGAGTCATCGCCGCGGCCGGCAGCGTCGATCGGACCACCGTCGCTCAGGCTTACCGGTTGCGCGGCGAAGCCCTGGCCCGGATGGGTCGCGTCGACGACGCCCTCGCTTCCCTCCAGACCTCGCTGGCTCGGAACCCCGATGACGCCCTGGCCAGGCTCGACGTCGGGGCCATCAAGCTGGCCCAGGGCCGTGTCAACGAGGCCATGGGCGACCTCCGGGTGGCCCGCGACAAGTTGCTGGCCAACGGCGACCCGGCTGCGGAGCAGGCCGAACAACTCCTGGACCGAGCCTACCAGTTCATCTACGAGGGTTACAAGACCAAAGGCCGCAGCCTCCTCGCTTCCCGCGACTACCAGGGAGCCGTCCAGTGGCTCAAGAGGGCCATCGCCCTGGCTCCCCCGTCCGACCGCGCCGAACTGGACCTCAGCCTGGCGCAGGCCTACTGGAACCTGGACCGGCTGGAGGAGGCCATCGCCAGCTATCGCGAGGCGGCGGCCACCGACCCGCGTAACCCCCGCACCAGGCACAGCCTGGGCTGGGCCCTCGGGGCCATCGGCCAGTTCAAGGAGGCCGAGGCCGAGGTCAAGGCGGCCATCACGATGTACGCCTCCGGCGCGCCCGAGCTGCCGTCGGCCCACAGCCTGCTGGGCGTGATCTACGAACTCACCGGCCGGGGCGAGGCGGCCCGGGCCGAGTACCTCATGGCCCTGTCCCTTGACCCCAGCGACGTCAGAGCCCGCGCCAACCTGGACCGCGTGGTCCGGGCGGCTCAGGTCATCGGGACCTCCGGGGAGTAGACACGACCTCCGGGCAGCGGAAGCGGATACGACCTCGAAATAGACCCGCCTGAACAAAGCGGAGAGGCGCACGGCCTCTCCGCTTTAAAACGTGCCCTCTTGACCCGTCCGCTGGTCAGCCCGTCCCGGTCCGTCGGGCCGGTGCGCCCGGCCGGCCGGAATCAGCCGCCGCCTCCACCGCCTCCACCGCCCCCACCGCCTGAACCGCTGCTGCCGCCGCCCTGCGAACCCTTCTTGATGATGTCCATCAAAGACGAGGAGACGGCGTCGTTGATAGCCTTCTTGATGTCGGGCGAGGCGATCAGCTTCTTGAGCACGTCGCTCAACTGACGCTGGGCTTCGGGGCCGGTCATCACCTTGGTCAACGCCTGCTGCAAGGCTTTTTGCATGTCAGGGGAGCTCAGGGCCTGGTTGATCAAGGGCTGAATCTCCGCGCGGCTGGTCGCTTCCTGGATGGCCGCCCGGCCGTCCGGCCCGCTGATCTCTTCCTTGACTATGGCTCTGATCTCTTCCCGCGACGGGGTGGGCTTCTGGGCCCCCCGGGACAGGGAGCAGCCCGCTGCCGTCATGGCCAGCGTGGCGATGACCATGGAGACCACGAGCGTTCTGGCGAGCTTGCGGATCAAGGCAATCTCCTCCTGGTGCCCGGCCTGCGCGAAGCGAGTGGCGCGCGTCAGGGTGTTGATGGTCGTTCCTAATTATCTCCGACCGCGACGGGTGGCATACGGCGGCCCCGGTGAAGTGGCCGGCACTCGCCAGGCGAGGGGGAGCCGCCCATTTTTCTGGCCGTTATTTTTTTCATGACCAACAAGCAGGAATCAGGTCACAATTGTGGTATTTGAATCAGCAGGAATTGTTGACAATCAACACATTACAACCGACCTTCGATATTCCCACTCCGCCACCAACAGTTCCACTCTCGTCGGCGCACGCAGGCAGAACGGATATTGCTCACCCGAACCGGCCCGTCCGGATTCGGTAATCTCCGTCTGCCTGTTCTCTTTGCCCGTCATCTTTTGGCGTGCCTTAGTCACGCGTGTACCCACACGCGGGTGCCTTATCGCGCGGGTCAGAAGCTCGCGGGTCAGAATCGTGAAGGTCGGAAGTCCGGCGCCAAGTCCCGGGGTCCGTCCGAAAGACGTCCCGAAAGAGGGGGAGCAATCCTTGCCGAGGTTTCAACGGGTGAAAGCCAATAACCTGAGGGACAACGTGGTAGCCCAGCTGCGGCAGGCGATCATCAACGGTGAGTTCCAGCCCGGTGACCATCTGGCGGAGACCGAAGTGGCCAGCCAGATGGGGGTAAGCCGGGGTCCCGTGCGGGAGGCCATCCAGAACCTCGAAAGTGAGGGCCTGGTGATGACCATCCCCAATCGGGGAACTTACGTCGCCACCTTTTCCGCTGAGGACATTCACGAGTTGACCTCCCTGCGGTCGGTCCTCGAAGCCCTGGCCGTCCGGCTGGCCCTGCCCAACATGACCGACGAAGACGTGGCCGAGTTGGAGCGCTTGGTCAAGGAGATGGCCCGGGCCGGCCGCCAGGGCGACCTGAAGACCGTCGTCCAGCGAGACCTCGACTTCCACGAACTCATCTTCAAGAAGGCCCGCCACCGCCGCCTGTATGGCGTCCTGCGCGGCCTGCACTTCCAGATCAGGTTGTTCATCAGCGCCAGCAGCCTGCTGTACACCAGCCAGGAGAGCGTGGCCGAGACCCACATCCCGATCATCGAAGCGGTCAAACGCCGCGACCAAGCCTACGCCGAAGCCACCGTGGTCCGCCACATCTACGACGTGGGCGAGCAGATGGAACAGGCCCTCCGGGAGAAAGATGGTGCGGCCCCAAAACGCCGGACCACCCGCGGCCACCGCGCGTCCGGACGGGACGGTGCCGCCGGGTGACCGAGCTTGACGACTGACGCCGCGGAGCCGCCGGCCCGCCGGCGCCCAATCCGTCGCCGCCAGACGAGAGAAGGGATTCCCACGCTGCCCGAGGTCAACGAACCCAATCACCACAACAACCCCCATGACGAACCCACCCCGCAGACCCTTCCGCCGCAGGTGTCGAAGGAGCTCTCGCGCGTCGTGGGCCGCGATGGCATCCTCAGTCGCGTCATCGACCGGACCGTCTATCAGTATGACGGCACGAGCCTCGGCCGGCTTCCCCTGGCCGTGGTCCTGCCCCGCACGCCCGAACAGGTCGCTGCTTGCCTCGCCATCCTGACGAAGAGCGGCTTCCCCGTCATCACCCGTGGCGCCGGCACCAACCTGAGCGGGGCGACCACCTTCGTCAAGGGCCAGGCGGCTATCCTCGAGACGAGCCGGATGAACCGGCTCCTGGCCGTCGACGACGGGAACGCCCGGGCCCTCGTCGAGCCCGGCCTCCGCAACCAGGAACTGCAGGACGCCGTCGCCGCCCGGGGCCACTTCTTCCCGCCCGACCCGGCCAGCATGGCCGTGTCCACGCTCGGCGGGAACGTCGCCGAGAATTCCGGCGGCCCGAAGTGCGTCAAGTACGGGGTCACCAACCGCTGGGTCGTCGGCCTCGAGGTGGCCCTATCCACGGGCGAGGTCGTCCACACCGGCGGCGTCTCCGATTACACGCCGGGCTATGACCTGACCGGCGTCCTCATCGGCTCCGAGGGCAACTTCGGCGTGGTCACCAAGGCCCGGCTGAAGTTGTTGAACCTGCCGGTCGAGACCCGCACCCTGATGGCCATCTTCAATCATCTCGACGATGCCGCGCGGACGGTCTCGTTCATGATCGCCGCCGGCGTGACCCCGGCGACCATCGAGATCATTGACGACGTCGTCCTCCAGGCCGTCGAACAGAACGTGAAGGTCGGCTATCCCCTCGACGCCGAGGCCGTCCTGCTGATCGAGGTCGACGGGACGCCTGAGGCCGTGGCCGAAGATGCCGCCCGGGTCGACCGGATCTGCCACGAGCACAGCGCCCGTGAGGTCCGGGTGGCCGGCTCGGAACAGGAGAGGGAACTCCTGTGGCGCGGCCGACGGGAGGCCGTGGGTTCCCTGGCCCGGTTGCGGCCGTCCTACGCCGAGGAAGACGTGGGCGTGCCTCCGAGCCTGCTCCCGGAGATGTTGCGGACGATCAAGGACATCGGCAAGCGTCATGACCTGGTCATCGGCAACGTCTTCCACGCCGGCGACGGCAACTTCCACCCGGTCGTCCTCTACGATGAACGCGATGCGGACGAGACCGCGCGGATGCATGCCGCCAACCTCGAGATCATGAAGGCCGCGGCCCGGATGGGCGGGACCATCACCGGTGAGCACGGCGTCGGCCGCTTGAAGCTGCCGGGCATGCCGCTCATGTTCAGCCGCGACGAGATGGTCTTCATGGCCGGATTGAAGCGCGTCTTCGACCCCTCGGGACTCCTCA
Source organism: Bacillota bacterium (assembly GCA_021811325.1). Classification (GTDB taxonomy): domain Bacteria; phylum Bacillota; class Sulfobacillia; order JAJYWN01; family JAJZPE01; genus JAJZPE01. The sequence goes on along the minus strand of JAJZPE010000007.1, from coordinate 18,185 downwards.
ACCCGGGGAAGGTCATCCCGCCTGAGGCCATCGAGAGGGCCCCGGGCGCCGTGACCAGGGACCCCGCGCCCCGGGAGGTCGTCGAAGCCCTGGCCGAGGCCAGGGCCAAGGGCCTGACCCTGGTGCCCTCGGGCGCCGGGACCAAGCTCGCCGTCGGGCCCCGCCAGGACACCCCCGCGGGGGCCGTCCGGCTGGACCTGACGCGGCTCCCGAAGGTCCTCGACCTCGACCGCGAGAACCTCATCGTCCGCGTCTCCGCCGGCGTCAGCCTGGCTGAGCTCCAGGCGGCGCTGGCCTCCGAAGGCTTCTTCTTCCCGGCCGACCCTTACTGGGCCGGGCAGGCCACTCTCGGCGGCATCCTCGCCACCGGGGACGCCGGCTCCTACCGGCCGCGTTACGGAGAAATCCGCGATAACGTCCTCGGCCTCAGCGTGGCCGTGGCTGACGGGCGCAGCCTCCACTTCGGCGGGCGCACGGTCAAGAACGTCGCCGGCTTCGACGTCAAGCGGCTGCTCATCGGGTCCTGGGGCACCCTCGGCGTCATCCTCGACGCCACCATCCGCGTCTATCCCATCCCGGAGACGGAGACGGTCCTTGTCTCCTTCGCCTCGGTCGACGTCTTGAGCCGGTTCGCCGGGTCCCTGCGGGCCCAGAACGACATCATCCCCGCCGCCTTCGACTTCGCCGACTTCGACCCCCGCGCCGGCGCCCCCTCGCAGGCGAACAACGGCAAGCCCGCGGTCCGGCTGATCGTCCGCTTCGAGGGCAGTCAGTCCGCGGTCGCGGCGCAGGTCGCCAGGCTCGAGACGATGGCCGAAGCCCCCGGGGCGCGCCTCGAGCGGCTCTCCAAGGACGAGGCCGCGGCCTTCTGGGAGGCCCGGACCGAGTCCGCCGCCAGGTTCACCGCTTCCGGCCGGGCCGCCTGGCTCAAGATCGGTTTCCCGCCCGCCGGGCTCACCGAACTCCACGGCGGCCTCACCAGGTTGGCCGCGTCCGCCCGGGCCGGGCTGGCGGTCTACGCTCACGTCATCAACGGCGTCGCCGACGCCTTCATCATCCCGGACGGGCAGGGCGCCCTGAGCGGCCTGGCCTCTCTGGCCGAAGGACTGGGCCGGTCGGGCGGGGCGATCTATCCCATGGTCCGCGGTCGGGCCTGGCCGTCCTCCGCCTTCGAACCTCTGTATGGCCGTCGGGACGACGCCGGCCTCGCGGCCAGGGTCAAGGAGTACTTCGACCCGGCCGACAGCTTCGGGGTGTATCGCGTATGAGCCTGAAGGCCATCTACGAAGAGGTCGCCAAGTGCAACCGGTGCGGCGGCTGCCAGGCCGTCTGCCCGACGTACGCCGAGACGCGGGTCGAGTGGTCGGTCGCCCGCGGCCGCATCGCCCTTGTCCGGGCGATGATCGAGGGCCGTCTGCCGGTCGACCCCGAGACCATGGCCCCCATCTATGAGTGCCTCCTATGCCAGAAGTGCGTCGCCGCCTGCCCTTCGGGCGTCCGGACGGACCAGATCATGCTGGCCGCCCGTGAGGAACTGATGAAGACCCAGGGGAAGCCGGCGGTCGCCCGGGCGGTGGTCAGGGTCCTCCGCAACCCCAGGCCCTTCAACACGGTCGTGACCCTGCTCGGCTACTACGCCAAGACGCTTCGGCCGGTGACCATCGTCACCCGGCTGGAGCGCGTCGCTGGTGTCGTCGCCAAGGCCAACCGGCTGGTCGATAGGACCGAGCGGCGAAGCCTGCAGTCGCAGGCGCCGCGGTACCTGAAGGCCGTCGATAGCCCCGCCCACAAAGTCGCCTATTTCATCGGGTGCGCGACAAACCGTCTCAACCACGCCCCCGGAATCGCCACCATCGACGTCCTCCAGCGGAACAAGGTCCGCGTCGAAGTGCCCGAGGCCGTCTGCTGCGGCCTGCCGGCCCTGGCCTACGGGGACAAGGAGACGGCCAAAGAGATGGCCCGCCGGAACCTCGACCGCTTCGCCGGTCTCGACGTCGAGGCCGTCGTCAGCGATTGCGGCAGTTGCACCTCGACCCTGGCCGAGTACGCGGGACTCCTGGCCGACGACCCGGAATACCGGGCCAAGGCCCGGGCTTTGTCGATGAAGGTCCGGGACATCTCCAAGTACCTGGTGGAGATCGGCTTCGCCAAACCGCGGGGCGAGGTCAAGACCTCGGTCACCTACCACGACCCGTGCCACCTCTGCCGTCATCTCAAGGTCACGGCCGAGCCGCGGGCCGTCCTGAAGAGCATCCCGGGCCTCGACTTCCGGGAGATGAAAGAAGCCGACGCCTGCTGCGGCGCGGCCGGTTCTTACATGCTGACCCACGTTCAGCTCTCGGACGAGATCCTCGGGCGCAAGGTGGCCCACGTGGCCGAGACCAAGGCCGAAATCCTGGCCACCGGTTGCCCGGCCTGCCAGCTCAATTTGGGCTATGGCCTGAAGAAGCACGGGGTCCCGGCCAAGGTGGTCCACGCCGTCGAACTCTTGGCCCAGGCCTATCGGGCCGAGGAGGGCGCGGGAACCGGGCCCGCGTCGGGCGAGGCCGAGGATGGGCGAACCACGGGCGCGCGCACGACCAAGGCGCCGGAAAAGCGGGAGGTGGCCGGCAGTGGCCGGTGAGGGGCTCCGCGAATTGGACCGTTATGTCGACGCAGCCTGGGACGACCTGGTGGACTTCGCCCGGCGCCTGGTCCGTACGCCGAGCATCAGCGGGCAGGAACGGGTCGTCGCCGACCTCATTCAGGCGGAGATGACCCGGCTGGGCTACGACCAGGTCTTCACCGACTCGACCGGCAACGTCGTCGGGGTCATCCGCGGCGACGGGCGTGGCGAACATGTCCTCTACAACTTCCACATGGACCACGTCTCCCCCGGCAACCCCGAGGCCTGGCCATACCCGCCCTACGAGGGCCTGGTCCGCGACGGGTACCTCCACGGCCGCGGCGCCAGCGACGTCAAGGGGGCCACCGCCGCCCAAGTTTACGCGGCGGCGCTGGTCAAGAAGGCCGGCCTGACCCACGGTGGCGACATCATCGTCACCGGCGTGGTCGACGAGGAGCCCGGCGACATGTGGGGGATGCGCCGCCTGGCCGGCGAGGTCCTGACCGGCTATCCGGGCCGGATCGGCCTGGTGGTCCTGGCCGAGGCGACGAGCCTCGACATCTACCTCGGCCACCGGGGCCGGGCCGAGTTCGAGATCTCGACCTTGGGCCAGATCGGCCACAGCAGTTCACCTTGGCGCGGGGTCAACGCGGTCTACCTGATGGCCCCGGTGGTCGAGGCCGTCCGGGAGATGGCCGACGCCTTGCCGGAGGACGCCTTCCTCGGGAAGTCGAGCGCCGCCGTGACCAACATCCTCGCCTCCCCCGGCTGGGGCAGCATCATCCCCGACCGCTGCACGATCTGGGTCGACCGCCGCTTCCTTCCTTCAGAGGACAGACAGTCAACAATCGATCAATTCGAGGAAATCCTCGCCCGGCGAGTCCCCGAAGGCCGGGCCACCGTGGCCTTCCGGCAACTGGCCCATCGCAGTTACACGGGCCTCGAGGAGACCATCGAGCTGTACAAGCCGGCCTTCCTGACCGACCGGCGCGAGCCGCACGTCGAGCGGGTCCGCGGGGCCCTCACCGGACTGGGCCAGAACCCCGGCTTCGGCCGCTGGGACTTCGGCACCGACGGCGCCCTGACCGCGGTCGAGCTGGGCCTGCCGACCATCGGCTACTCGGCCGGCGAAGAGCAGTACGCCCACCAGCCCACCGACCGGGTCAGCCTCGACCGGTTAAGAAAGTCGGTCCACGGCAACATGGCCATCTCCATGGCCGTGACCGGCGCGGGGGCCTGACGGTTTCGAAAGGCGTCGCTTTCAAAAAAGCCAATAGACCAGGCTTGTGGAATCGTCACCCCCCCATCGGAACCAAGGGCGGCCGCCGCCTCCTGCGGACAGACTGTTAACAGTTGGCAAATCTTGGGCGTGGCCGATCGGGTGGCCGTGAGACCGGCGGAAGCGCGAGGAAGATACCGCCGGTCGGGAAAGGAGCAAAGCCGTGTACTCCGTCAGACGCGATGGTCCGCGGGTTGTATATCGGGACGAGCTCGAGGGCGTGACCATGAACGTCGGCGCCGAGCTGTCCGCCGGGCTGGCGAGGATGGAAGAACCGCCGGCCATCGACTCGGCGGCCTACGAGGAAGCCCTGCGGCGCCCCATCGGCGTCCGACCCCTGGCCGAACTCGCCGGACGGGCCCGGCGGGCCTGCGTGATCGTCCCCGATTCGACCCGCAACGCCCCCTCCGGCCGGTTCGTGCCGCTCATCCTGGGTGAGCTGCGCCGCGGCGGGATGCGGCTCGAGGATATCGTGATCATCGTGGCCATCGGCGTCCACCGGCCGGCTACGCCCCAGGAGATGGACGAGATAATCGGCCCCGAGTTCCGCGGCCGGGTGCGCATCGTCAACCACGACCCGTACACCCCCGAGGCCCTCGTCAGCCTGGGTCGGACGTCGCGGGGCACCCCGGTCGAGGTCAACCGGACGGTCTACGAGTGCGACCTCCGTGTCGGCCTGGCCAAGGTCGAGCCACACGAGTTCGCCGGCTTCTCCGGCGGCCGCAAGCTCGTCCTGCCGGGCGTGGCCGGTGAGGAGTCGATCGTCGCCAATCACCGGCCGGAGATGATTCTCAGCCCGCGCGCGTCCATCGGCGTCCTCGAGGGCAACCCGGTCAGCGAGGACATGGAGGAAGCCGCGGCCCTCCTCGGCCTGCACTTCGTGGTCAACACCGTGGTCGACAAGGCGGGGGAGCCCATCGGCGTCTTCGCCGGCGACCTCAGGGCGGCCCACCTGGCGGCCGTCGACTTCCTGCGGTCTTTCAGCGAGGTGGCCCTTCAAGAACAGCCCGATGTCGTCGTCACCACGCCGGGCGGGCCCTTGAACATCAACCTCTATCAATCCCTGAAGCCCGTCTTCGCCATCGAGCCGGTCCTCGCCAGGGGTGGGGCCATCGTCCTGTACACCTCCTGCCCTGAGGGGGTCGGGTCGGACGACCTGCTCAAGCCGTACGCTGGGGAGACCACCCCGGACGGCGTGATAAGGCGCCTCGCGCAGGCCTACAGGATCCAGATGGACCACGCCCTCCTGCTCTCCCGGGTCCAGAAGAGGGGCATCAAGCTCTTCGCCACCTCGCCCGGCGTCCCGGCGGCTACCTTCGGGAAGATGTTCGTGGACGCCGCGGGTTCGCCCCAAGAGGCCCTGGAGAGGGCCATCACCCACGCCCGGAAGGGCGGCCGGCTCGGCCGCGTCCTGTTCTTCCCGCAGCCCCAAAGGACACTGCCCACGCTCAACCCGTCCTGACCCGACCCGTCCTGACCCGACCCAGCCTGACCCAGGGAAGGAGACCCGTCCTGATGTCGGTCACTGAACTGACCCAAGCCCTCGTCCGCATCCCCAGCGAGAACCCGACCGGGAGCGAGGAGAAGATCGGCGAGTTCGTCGCCGGCTGGCTCAAGAGCGTCCCCGGGGTCGAGGTCATCACGTACGAGGTCCGGCCCGGCCGGCCCAACGTCATCGGCGTCCTGCGGGGTGAGACGCGGGAGCCCGGACTGGCTTACCTCGGCCACATGGACACCGTCCCGCGCGGCGAGGGTTGGGTGCACGGCCCGTTCGACGGGACCATTGATGGCGGCAAGCTGTACGGCCGCGGCTCGACGGACATGAAGGGCGGCCTGGCCGCCATCCTCGTGGCCCTCAAGAACGCGGCCGCCTCGGGGCGCCGTCCCCGCAAGGACTTCCTCGTCTGCGCGACCATGGATGAGGAAGGCACGGACATGCTCGGCGCGGTCGACCTCGTCAAGCAGGGCTACGTGGGCCGGGAGACGATGGTCGTGGCCACCGAGCCCACCGGTCTCGAGCTTCTCACGGCCCACAAAGGCGTCATCTGGTACGAGATAGTCACCCGGGGCAAGAACGCCCACGCCGGTAACCCACAGCACGGCGTCGACGCCATCCACGGGATGGCCAAAGTCCTGGCGGCCCTGAAGGACCGCGTGGCCGCCTTGCCTTACGACCACCCCATCCTCGGCCGGCCGTCCGTCACCTACGGGAAGATCGAGGGCGGGGAGAAGACCAACGTCGTGTCTGACCGCTGCCGGGTCGAGGTCGACATGCGCCTCGTCCCGCCGATGACCATCCCGTCCTCGGCCGACCTGCTGCGTCAGGTCACGAGCGAGGTCACCGCGGGCTTCCCGGGGCTTCGGGCCGAGTTCAGGCAGATCAACATCGACCGTCCCCCGGTCGAGACCGACCCGGCGTCGCCGGTCATCGACGGCTGCAAGTCGGCCTTCGCCGCCGTCACCGGGACCAAGATGAAGGTCGCCGGTTTCCCGGCCTACACCGACGCGGCCATCATCTCGGCCATCACCGGCAACCCGCACTGCGCCCTTTTCGGGCCGGGTCGCCTGGAGCAGGCCCACACCATCGATGAGTTCGTCTCGCCGGCGGAACTGGAGACGGCCGCGGCCGTCCTCACCGAAGCCGCGCGGAGATTGATCTTCTAAGGAGGCGTGACGAGCAGGCGATGGCCGACCACCGCGATGTTCTCGATTACGTGGACGCGCACCGGAATGAGCTGTTTTCCCTGTTACAGAAACTCGTCTCGTTCGACACCCAGAACCCGCCGGGGGGCAACGAGAAAGCGGCCCAGGGATGGGTCGCCGGCCGCCTGAAGGACCTGGGGATGAAGGTCGATGTCTTCGACGCCCTGCCGGGCCGGCCCAACGCCGTCGGCGTTCTCGAGGGCCGGGGCGGCGGGAGGTCGGTGGTCCTCAACGGGCACCTCGACGTGGCCGAGGTTCTCCTGCCCGGGTCCTGGCGCCACCCGCCCTTTGGCGGCGAGATCGACGGAGACCGGATGTACGGCCGGGGCACCAGTGACATGAAGAGCGGGCTGGCCGGCTTCATCTTCGCCCTGCAGGCCCTGAAGGCCCTGGGCTACAAGCTCAAGGGCGACGTCACCGTCCAGAGCGTCATGGGCGAGGAGCGCGGCGAGCCCGGCACCAAGGCCTGTCTCGAGCGCGGTTACGGCGGCGACTTCGCCATCGTCGGGGAGTGCGCACGGGGCCGCGACGTCTTCGTCACCTCGATCGGGGTGATGAACGTGGCCGTCCGGGTCAAGGCCCCGTACAGCCAGCACCTGGTGGCCCGGCGCGAGTTCAACAACGCCGGCTACGGTCGCGAAGGGGCCAACTGCCTCGAGAAGACGGCCACGGTCATCGTCCCCGCCCTCCTGGCTCTGGAGCGGCACTGGGCCGCCTTCAAGACCCACCCGCACCTCCCGCCCGGGCAGGCGATGATCAACACCTTCGCCATCCACGGCGGCGGCAACATGGCCGTCATCCCCAGCTCGTGCGAACTCCTGGCGACCGTCTTCAGCCTGCCCAACGAGACGGTCGAGGACGTCCGGCGGGAGTTCGAGGAGCACGTCCTGGCGGCCGCCAAGGCCGACCCCTGGCTACGCAAGTACCCGCCGGAGATTGAGTGGCTGCCGGCGGCCGACCCGGCCGAGTTCCGCCCGTGCCGGACGGACCCGGCCGACCCCGGGGTGCTGGCCCTGGCTGCGGCCATCGAGACCGTGCGCGGCGAGCCGGCCCGGATCACCGGCCGCGGCGCCATCGTCGACGGCGGCTGGTTCGCCGAGCGGGGCATCCCGGTCGTCGTCTACGGCCCCGGGGACGTCTCCCACATCCACTGCGTCGACGAGTACCTCGAGCTGCGAGACCTCTTGGACTTCACCAAGAGCGTCGCCCTGTTCCTGTTGCGGTGGAGCGGCGCCGCTTAGCTTTCTCTCTGTCTCCACTCCACAGGCCGCTGAATCGCACCGGGAAAGGGGGGCGGTGGATCGGAGCACCAGCGCAGGGCCGGGGGACGAGGGCCCCCGGGTCAAGCAGTCTCCTGGAGAGCGACCCTGATAGCAGTGTCGTCGGGCTTTACCTAGACTCCAAGGGAGGTAACGAGGAATGAGCTTGAAGTCCAGGCTTATGGTCCTGGTGGTGCTGGCGATGTTCGCCGTCGGCACCGTCGTCTCCGGTTGCAGCGGGGCATCTTCCAGCAAGACCATCCAGATCGGGCAACTCCAGGCGACGACCGGCTCCTTCGCCCCCGGCGAAGAGTACGCCGTCAACGCCACCAAGCTCGCCGTCGAAGAGATCAACGCCAAGGGCGGCATCGACGGCAAGAAGATCGAACTCGTCTACGAAGACACCGCCAGCAAGGCGGCCACGGCCATCAGCTCCTTCCAGAAGATGATGTCCGAGCACCCGAAAATCGTCGCCGTGGCCGGTTCTGAACTCAGCTCCATCTCCATCCCCATCATGCCCTACATCGGCCAGCTCAAGGTGGCCTACCTCAGCGGGGCCACCAGCGCCAAGCTCAACAAGGTCCCGGACTGGAACAACTTCTACTTCCATACTGTCGCTGACGACAGCGTCAACGCCTCTCTTACCGTCAAGTACCTCGTCGAGAAAGAGCATCGTAGCAAGTTCGCCATCATCTACGACACCGACGACTTCGGTCAGGGCGGTATGGAATCCCTCAAGGCCGCGCTCGCCACATACAACCTCCAGCCCCTGACGGTCCAGGCCTACACCATCGGCGACAAGGACTTCACCGGCCAGCTCATGGCGATCAAGAAGTCCGGCGCCGACACCCTCCTCGGCTGGTCGCACCCGACCGAGGCCGGCCTCATCGTCAAGGCGATCGGCGAGCTCGGTCTGACCAGCCAGATCAAGACGGTCATGGGCAGCTACTACGCCCATCCGCAGGTGGTCGAACTGGCCGGCAAGTACGCCACCAAGATCGAGGTCCTCAGCGTCACCGACAACAGCCCAGGCAACCCCGACCAGAGGGTCCAGGACTTCGCCAAGGCCTACCAGGCCAAGTACAACAAGATCCCGGACCGGACGGCCATGCACAACTATGACCGCATCTACATGCTCGTCGACGTCATTAAGAAGCTCGACGCCGACAAGAAGCCGCTCACCGCTCAGAACGTCCGCGACGGCCTGGCGGCCCTCAAGAACTGGAAGGGCGTCATGACCAACTACTCCTTCGACGACAAGAACCTCGGCGTGTGGGCCGGCGTCATCGTCAAGATCGATCCGACGGGCGTCGGCGGCCTCAAGTACATCGACAACATCGCCTGGAAGTAAGCTGGCGGATTCGGTTTAACACCCCGGTGGACCGGGCGGTGGGCGCGTCCCTCCGCCCGGGACCCACCGAGACTGATTGGAGGCATGCCAATGGGCAGCCTGGTCCAGATCGCCGTCAACGGTTTGGCGCAGGGAAGCATCTACGCCCTGATGGCCCTGGCCATCGTGGTTATCTACAACACCACTGAGACGTTCAACTTCGCCCAGGGAGAGTTCGTCCTCCTGGCTGCCTACGTCAGCGCCAGCCTGATGGGCATCATGCCCTGGTACCTGGCCATGCTGGTGGCCGTAGCGGTCATCGCCCTCTTCGGGGCGACCGTCTTCCAGCGCGTGGCCTACTGGCCGCTGCGCAATTCGACCTTCGAGTTCGTCATCGTCAGCACCCTCGGGGTCAGCCTGTTCCTCCGGAACATGGCCAAGATCGTCTGGGGAGCCATCGCCCGCCCTTACCCTGAGTACTTCGGGGGCGTCTGGCGGGTCGCCGGGGTCAGCATCGTCAAGCAGCACGTCCTCATCCTCGCGATGACGGGCGGCCTGATCCTCCTGTTCTACCTGTTCATGATGAAGACGACGGTCGGCGCGATGATGCGGGCCACCGCCCAGAACAAGCAGGCCGCGACGCTGATGGGGGTCAAGGTCTCCCGGATGGTCGCCCTGACCTACTTCTTCGCCGCTCTGCTTGGGTCGGTCGCCGGCATCCTCGTCGCCCCGATCTTCTTCCTGACCATCGACATGGGCATGGCCACGATGACCAAGGGCTTCGCGGCGACCATCGTCGGCGGGTTCGGCAGCATCCCCGGGGCCATCGTCGGCGGGCTCCTCCTGGGCCTGGTGGAGGCCTTTGCGACGGCCTTCATCTCGCCGGTCTACAAGGACGCCTACACCTTCGTCACGCTCCTGGCCATCCTTGTCTTCCTGCCGCGCGGGATCTTCGGCGAACGGATCGCCGAGAAAGTGTGAGAGGGGGAATGACCTTGCGGTTCATGCGCTCGTATCTCTGGTACCTCATCGGCCTGGTGGCGCTGCTGGTCCTCCCCCAGGTGGTCTCTTCGCCGTACATCATGTTCCTCCTGAACATGGCGATCATCTTCGTCATCCTGGCCCTCGGCCTGAACGTCGTCTTCGGGATGACCGGCATGCTCAATCTGGCGTCGCTGGCCTTCTCCGGCATCGGGGCCTACACCAGCGGCATCCTGGCAGTCAAGCTCGGGCTCCCCTTCCCGCTGGCCCTCATCGGGGCGGTGGTCGTGGCCATGCTCTTCGGGCTGATGGTCGGCCTCCCCACGATCCGCATCGGCGGACATTACCTGGCCTTCATGACCATCGCCTTCGGCGAGATCATGCGGCTCATCTTCCAGAACTGGACCCCGGTGACCGGCGGCGCCCTCGGGCTCTCCGGCATCAAGTACGCCAGCATCGGGCCCCTGGTCTTGAAGACCCACTGGTCCTACTACCACCTGTCCCTGACCCTGCTCGTCATCATGGTCTACGTCGCCAACCGCATCCGCGTCTCGAAACTGGGACGGGCCTTCGAAGCCGTCCGCGGTAGCGAGGTCGCCGCCCGGGCCCTCGGCATCAACACCTACTACCATAAGGTGCTGGCCTTCGTCCTCGGGGCGGCCTTCGGCGGCGTGGCCGGCACGCTCTACGCCTTCCTGATGCGCTACGTCGACCCCGGCACCTTCACCTTCGAGGAGTCGGCCCGCGTCCTGACCATGGTCATGGTCGGCGGACGCGGCTCGATCCCCGGCGTCATCATCGGGGCCTTCTTGCTCACCTTCCTGCCGGAGTGGCTGCGCTTCCTGAAGGATTACTACATGGCCATGTATGGTCTTGGCATCCTGCTCATCGTCCTGTTCCTCCCGGGCGGTGTGATCAGCTTGTGGGACAAGGTCCGCTCGCGTTTCGCCGCCGGGCGGCGCGCGCCGGCGGCCCAGACGTCCGCGGGAAAGAGGTGATCGAGCTTGGCACTGCTTGAAGTGACCCGGGTCAGCAAGCGCTTCGGCGGCCTCGTGGCCGTCAACGAGGTCGACGTGACCATCGAACCGGGCGAGATCCGCGGCCTCATCGGGCCGAACGGCTCCGGCAAGAGCACCCTGGTCAACCTGGTCAGCGGCGTCTACCGCACCGATGGGGGTGAGATCAAGCTGGAAGGCCGGAACATCACCAACCTGCCGGCGCACACCATCTCCCATCTCCACGTCAGCCGGACTTTCCAGACCATCCGTCTCTTCGGGACCCTGTCGGTGCTCGAGAACGTGATGGTGGGCTTTTATTCGCGGAGCAAGACCAACCTCACCGATGTCATCCTGAACTCGCCGAGGCTCGCCAGGGAGGAAGCCGGACTCCGCAAGCGGGCCGAGGAGCTCCTGGAACTGGTCGAACTGAAGCCGTTCAAGGATCAGCCGGGGAAGAGCCTGACCCTGGGCCGGCAACGGGTCCTGGAGATGGCCCGGGCCCTGGCCACCGAGCCGAAGCTGCTGATCCTGGACGAGCCGGCGGCCGGCATGAACCCGTCCGAGAAGGAATGGCTGGTCGACGTGATCAGGCGGATCAACCAGTCCGGCGTCAGCATCCTGCTCATCGAACACCACATGCCGGTGGTCATGGCGCTGGCCAAGCGGATCGCCGTCATGAACTTCGGTCTCAAGATCGCCGACGGCGTCCCTGAAGAGATCCGGAACAACGACGCCGTCATCGAGGCCTACCTGGGGAGGAGGGAAGACAATGCTGCTATCGGTTAACGGTGTCTCCCTCGCCTACGGCGCGGCCCAGGCCCTCTTCGACGTCTCCCTCAAGGTCGAGGAAGGCGAGGTCGTCACCCTCCTCGGGGCCAACGGCGCGGGCAAGTCGTCCATCCTCAAGACGGTCGTCGGGATGTACCACCCGTTCGCGGGGACCATCGAGTTCAACGGCCAGCGCATCGAGGCCTTGCCGACCGACCGCATCGTCCCCATGGGGCTGGCCCTCGTCCCCGAGGACCGCGGCGTCTTCCCGGGCCTGACCGTCTTCGAGAACCTGCAGATGGGCACGGTCAGCTGGCGGCGGCGGGGGATGAAGATCGACGCCGACCTGGACAAGGTGTTCGCCCTCTTCCCGCGCCTGAAGGAACGGCAGAACCAGCTGGCCTGGTCGCTCAGCGGCGGCGAGCAGCAGATGCTGGCCACCGCCCGCGGCATCATGAGCCGGCCCAAGTTGCTCATGCTCGACGAGCCGTCCATCGGTCTGGCCCCGCTCCTGGTGAGCCAGGTCTTCAAGACCATCAGCGAGATCCAGAAGACCGGGACGAGCATCCTCCTGGTCGAGCAGAACGCGCGGATGGCCCTCAACGTGGCCACCCGGGCCTACGTCTTGGAGACCGGCAAGATCGCCCTCGAGGGCTCGCCGAAAGAACTCCTGCAGAACGAAAAGGTCAAGAACGCCTACCTGGGCGCCTGAGGCCGGAGTCCCAACAAGGGAGGCTATCGTCCAAGCCATGGCTCATACCGGTGCCGACTCGGAAGTCGTCGCCCTCACCAGGCGGCTCATCGCCATCAACAGCGAGAACCCCGGGCATACGGAGGCCGAAGTGGCGGCCTTCGTCGCCCAGTGGTTCAAGGAGAACGGGATTTCCGACGTGAAAGTGATCGCGGCCGCGCCGGGCCGTCCCAACGTCATCGCCCGCATCCCGCGGAGCGGCGGCCCGGCCGTTCCGGCCCTGGCCTTCCTGGGGCACATGGACACCGTCCCGGTCGGGAGCGGGTGGACCGTCGACCCCTTCGCCGGGGTGATCAAGGACGGCCGCCTCTATGGGCGCGGCTCGGCCGACATGAAGAGCGGCCTGGCCGCCTCGATGGTGGCCGCCCGGAACATCGCCCGGAGCGGGCGACCGCTCAAGCGGGACCTCCTCGTCTGCGCCACCGCCGACGAGGAAGGCACGCACATGCTTGGGGCCATCGGCCTCCTGGCCGACGGGACGGTGGGCCAGGACACCCTGATCATCGCCCCGGACGGGACCGGGATGGAGGTCATCGTCGCCCACAAGGGGGTCATGTGGTTCGAGCTGGCCACCAGGGGCAAGATGTCCCACGCCGGTTCGCCGGAGGTGGGCGTCGACGCCGTCTACGGCGCGGCCGAACTGATCGGGGAGATCAAGCGGCGCTTCGCCGAACTGCCGTATTCGCATCCCCTGACCGGCGGGCCCACGGTGACCTTCAGCGTCATCGAGGGTGGGGTCAAGACCAACGTGGTCCCGGACCGCTGCCGGGTGGAGATCGACGTCCGGGCGGTCCCGCCGATGACCGTCAAGAGTGTCACCGACCTGCTGCGGGGTGTGGCCGCCACGGCCCCCAGCATCCTCCCCGGCCTGACGGCCGAGGTCCGGCAGATAAACATCGACCGGCCGCCGGTCGAGAGCGACCGGGACTCGCCGCTCTACAAGGCCTTGACCGACGCCTACCAGGAGGTTCTGGGCGGGCGGCCCGAACCCCGCGGCCTCCGGGGCTATACCGACGCCTCCATCGTCTCCTACCGCACGGGGAACAAGGACGCCTTCGTCTTCGGCAGCGGCTCCATCCGGCAGGCCCACACGGCCGACGAATGGGCTTCAGTCGACGACATCATGGCCACCGAGAAGATCTTTACCAGAGTGGCCGAAATGCTCTGCCTGTAAGGTCCGAGCGGACCGGCCGTGGCGGGGCGCGCCTCGGCTTGCCAAGCCCGAGACGGCGTGGTATGATATTGCCGCATTGTGATTGGTCTTCCAAGGAAAGGGCCAAGTAAGCCTGGACCCGCAGAGAGCCGGCGGTTGGTGCGAGCCGGCGCATCAGGCCGAATCCACCCTGGAGGAAGCGGCGAAAGCCGCACGGGCCCGGCCCGTTAGCGCCGGAGCGAGGGCCGGTCAGCCCCGTCCCACCACGCGCGGGCCGGCGACCGGCTGAAACAGGGTGGCACCGCGGGAAACAGCCCCGCCCCTAGCGGCCATGTGGCCGTGGGGCGGGAATTTGTTTTGGAGGGGTGGACGTGCTGGACATCGCCTACATTCGGGAGCATCCGGAGGAGGTCAAGCGGGGAGCGGCCAAGAAGCGATTCCAGGCCGACATCGATGGGCTTCTCGAGGTCGACCGGCAGCGGCGCGAGACGCAGCGCCGGGTGGAAGACCTGCGGGCCGAGAAGAACCGGCGGTCCAAGGAGATTCCCGGCCTCGCCGCCGAGGAACGGCAGGCCGCCGTGGCCGCCATGCGCCAGGTCGACAAGGAGCTCAAGGAGATGGAGCCCGAGCTGGCGCGGCTGGAGAAGGAGTTCGAGGCCCTGATGCTACAGGTCCCGAACGTGCCGGCGGACGATGTCCCCGACGGGGTCGACGACAAGGACAACCTCGAGGTCAAGCGCTGGGGTGAGCCCCGGAAGTTCGACTTCGAACCGCTCGACCACGTCGCCCTTGGCGAGAAGCTCGACATAATCGACTTCGCCCGCGGCTCCAGGGTCGGGGGCAGCCGCAGTTACTTCCTGAAGAACGAAGGGGCGCTCCTCGAGACGGCCCTCTTGCGCTGGGCCATGGACCACCTGGTGAAGAAGGGCTTCGTCCCGATGAACGTGCCGATGCTGGTGAAACCGGAAGCGATGGTCGGCGGCGGCTTCCTCCCGGGCGGCGAGGACAGCGTCTATACCGTCGACACCGGGCAGGACCTGATCGGCACGGCCGAGGTCTCGCTGGTCGCCTACCACGCCGGGGAGATCCTCGACCAGGCTGAGCTGCCCAAGCACTACGCCGGGTTCTCGGCCTGCTTCCGCCGGGAGGCGGGGGCCGCCGGCAAGGACACCCGCGGCCTCTACCGCGTCCACCAGTTCTACAAGATCGAGCAGGTCATCATCTGCCGCAACGACGTCGAGGAGTCCCGGCGCCAACACGACTTCCTGCTGAGCAACTCGGAGGAACTGGTCCAGGCCCTGGGCCTGCCGTACCGCGTCGTCTACGTCTGCGGCGGCGACCTCGGACGGCCCCAGGTGCGCAAGCACGACATCGAGACGTGGATGCCGGGCCGCGACGGCTACGGCGAGACCCATTCCTGCTCGACCATCCACGAGTTCCAGGCGCGGCGGTCGATGATCCGTTATCGCGACAAGGAAGGCAAGGTCCGCTACGGCCATACCCTGAACAACACGGCCCTGGCCAGCCCGCGCATCCTCATCCCGATCCTCGAGAACTACCAGCAGGCCGATGGCAGCGTGGTCATTCCCGAGGCTCTCCGGCCGTACATGGGCGGGCTCGAAGTCATCCGGCCCAAGGAGGCCAGGTCATGACCGCGGCCGCAGCCGCGGCCGCAGGCGCGGGCGAGACCAGGGCCGAGGGCGGGGCGCCGCCCAAGGAGAAGCCCCCGGAGCCATCCCCGTTCGCCTACGACCTGCACAACCACTCGACCTTCTCCGACGGCCAGTTGGCCCCGGACGGCGTGGCCGCCGTCGGCAAGGCCAAGGGCCTCGCGGTCGGACTGGCCGACCACGCCCTGCTCCACGGACAGCTCCGGTCGGCCGCCGATTTCGCCATCTACTACGCGGCCGCCGACCGCAACGGGTTGTTCCGCGGGCTCGAGATCGACCTGGGGGTGCCCCTGACCTGGCCCCTCCGCGTCCTCGAGCAGGCCGACTACCTCATCGGCAGCCTTCACGGGCTGGAGCTGGACGGCCGGTACCACCCGTTCATCGAGTACTTCAACCACCGGCTGGGCCTGCAGGACAGGTACGAGCCGCCGGCGGCTTTCGCCGACCGCGTCCGCTTCCTCGACGCCGCCCTGGCCGCCTTCAAGAAAGGCCTCGACGACTGGCCCATCGCCATCCTCGGCCACTGCACCCTTCTCCCCGTGGTCGAGCGGGAGGTCCCGCCCGACTGGGCCGAGGCCTTCATCAAGCTCGC
The DNA here is from genome assembly GCA_021811325.1 of Bacillota bacterium. Classification (GTDB taxonomy): domain Bacteria; phylum Bacillota; class Sulfobacillia; order JAJYWN01; family JAJZPE01; genus JAJZPE01. The sequence goes on along the minus strand of JAJZPE010000007.1, from coordinate 2,096 downwards.
CGTCGACCGGGGCGTGGCGATCGAGATCAGCGGCCTGTGGCGGGTGCCTCGGGAAGACTTCCTGCAGCGGGCCCTCGAACTCGGGGCGACTTTCTCGTTCGGCAGCGACGGGCACACCCGCGGCACCGTCGGCGAGATCGACTACTGCCGGGAGATGGCCGAGAAGCTCGGCCTCCCGGCCGGCCGGATGTACGTCCCGAAGGGCAAGCGCCGGCGCTGAGTCCAAGGTCGACATCGGAGGTCACAGCATGGCCACCCCGCAAGGTACGGAGAAGAAACGCATCATCGGTGTCCTCACCGGCGGCGGCGACTGCCCCGGGCTGAACGCCGTCATCCGCGCCGTTGTCAAGTCCGCCGGATCAGCCGGCATGGACGTCGTCGGCATCGAGGACGGTTTCAAGGGGCTGATTGAGAACCGCCTGCGGCACCTGGCCCTCAAGGACGTCTCCGGGCTGTTGCCCCGAGGTGGGACCATCCTCGGGACGTCCAACCGCGACAACCCCTTCCGCTATCCCGTGGAGGTGGCCGGGGAGACGGTCTTTCGCGACGTCTCCAACGGGGCCATCGCCAACCTGGCCGACCACGGCATCAATGCCATGATCGTCATCGGCGGTGACGGCACTCTGTCCATCGCCCGCGACCTTTCCCGCAAGGGAGTCAACATCGTCGGGGTCCCCAAGACCATCGACAACGACCTCTCGGCTACCGACGTCACCTTCGGTTTCGATACCGCCCTGGTAACCGCGACTGAGGCCCTCGACCGGCTGCACAGCACGGCCGAGTCGCACCACCGGATCATGGTCCTCGAGCTGATGGGGCGGTATGCGGGCTGGATCGCCCTCGAGGCCGGCCTGGCCGGCGGGGCCGACGTCATCCTCATCCCCGAGGTCCCCTTCAAGATCTGGAAGGTCGTCGACAAGATCAAGGAGCGGCGGGCCTACGGCAAGAGGTTCAGCATCGTCGTGGTGGCCGAGGGGGCGGCCCCGGTCGGCGGCCAGATGGTCGTGCACAAGGTCGACCCGCTCAGCCCGGACCCGATCCGCCTCGGCGGCATCGGCGCGCAGGTCGGCCGGGAGCTCGAAGAGATGACCAAGATGGAGACGCGGGTCATCGTCCTCGGGCACCTGCAGCGCGGCGGCTCGCCGACGCCCTTCGACCGCATCCTCGCCACCCGCTACGGCACGGCCGCCGTCCGGCTCGTCCAGGAGGAGCGGTTCGGTGAGATGGTCGCCCTGAGGGGTCAGAGCATCGTCTCCGTGCCGTTGGACGAGGCCGTCGGCACGCTGCGCCGCGTGCCCATCGACAGCGACCTCATCGCCGCGGCCAGGGCCGTCGGCGTCAGCTTCGGCGACGGGGAATGAGCCGTCTTCCGCGCCGCCTTTCCGCGTCTTGACGAATTCTTAACAAGTCGTTCGGCGTTCCTTGACGACCTCCTGTTAGATTAAGAGTGTCGGTAGCGTTCAAGCGCTCCCGCAATCAAACGACAGGAGGTGCAAGCAGATGCGCAAGCACAAGTGGCTCGCCGCGGCCATCGCCGGCGCGGTCGTCCTCGGTCTGACCATGGCCGCCGTCCCCGCGCTGGCCAGCCCCTGGAAAGCCCAGGGCGCGGGCCGTGGCTTCGCCGGCTTCGGCGGCCCGGCCATCAACTCCGTTGCCAAGCTGCTCGGGATGACCACGAGCGACATCGCCGCCCAGCGTCAGGCGGGTGAGTCGATGGTCGACATCGCCGCCGCCAGGGGCGTCGACCTGGCCACCCTGGTCAACACGGTGATCGCCGACCGCCAGGCCCAGCTCGACTCGCTGGTCAAGGCCGGCCGAATCACCCAGGCCCAGGCGGACAAGGCGATCGAGGTCATGAAGGACAACGTCACCGCCAATCTCAGCCGGACGGCCGTCGGCCGTCCAGACAACGCCGGGCAGTGCGGGCTGAACCTCGGCCCGCACGGCAACGCCCGGGGCCGCGGTCCCGGGAACGGCTTCAACGGCCAGTGCCCGTGGAACCAGGCTCCGGTCAACCAGACCCCGCCCGGGAAGTGACACCGGACTGAAGGCGCGCGAACGCCGCTGCGAGAGAGAAGCCCTGGCCTTCCCAGCCC
>JAJZPE010000094.1 GCA_021811325.1 Bacillota bacterium | reverse complement strand
TCCCACCGCCTCCGTCGGATAATGGAGATTGCGCCGGCCGGCGGCCGAGCGCGAGCGGGGAGGAGGGACTGCGCTTGTTGCCGACCCCGACGAAGGTCACCCTGGTCAGTGGTTCAGGGGTGGGAGAGACCGACCTGACGGCCTTTGACAAGGCGCTCATCGAGGCCGGGGTCGGTAACCTCAACCTCATCCGGGTGAGCAGCATCCTGCCTCCCGGGGTGAAGGTCGTCGATAGACTGGACATCCCGCCGGGTTCCCTGACCCCGGCGGCCTATGGTTCCATCGGCAGCGACCAGGCCGGGACGCTCATCACCGCGGCCATCGGCGTCGGTTTCACCAAGTCGTCTTTCGGGATGATTATGGAGTACTCCGGGTTCAGCAGCCTGGAGAAGGCCGAGGGCATCGTCCGGTCCATGGTCGAGGAGGCCTTCGCCGCCCGCGGCCTCGAGCTCGCCGAGGTCCGGGTGAAAGGCGTCGAGCGGCAGGTCGAGGACCACACCTCGGTCTTCGCCGCCGCCGTCCTCTGGTACTAGGCGCGCAGACCGCCGGGGTTCCTTGTTCACTCCCGCATTCACTCCCGCGTTCGGGGGGTCTTCACCCAGCCTCGCGGCTGCATGTTCAGCCCTTTGAGGACCAAGGCGCTGCTATAGGGCACGGGGAAGAAGAAGGCGGCCAAGGGGAGGAAGAAGAGCTGAGAGATGACCCCCCAGCGGCCGAGGACCGAGATGGGCCGCGAGGTCAGGTCGAGATACGGCGCGTAGCGGAAATAGGCGTAGATGGTGAAGGAGATATAGGTCAGACTCAGCCCGTTGAGGATCCAGCGCACGTACTCGGGGAGGACGTTCGGGTCGACGTGCCCGGTCCACCAGAGGATGAGGACCGTCGGCGGGACGAAGGTCGCCGCTTGGTACAATACCCACTCCACCTGGCCCTTGATGAAGAGCTGCTTGAGCACAATCCGCTTGCGCTCCGCCGGGTAGTGGTTCTCCCCGCGGATCTTGTCCATCACCTGGAGGTGGCCGGTGCCCCAGCGCAGGCGCTGGCGGAAGAAGCTCCTGACCGTGGGCGGGGTCTGCTCGCTGCTGGAATAGGGCAGGTACTCCGGCCAGGCGCCGCACTCGAGGTAGGCGCGCGCGCCCAGCTCCAGATCCTCGGTCAGCGAAGAATGGTCATAGCCGCCCATCCGTTCGAGCAGCAGGCGGTCGACGAAGAGGTTCGTGCCGCCGACGAAGGGCAGCCGCCGGAAGAGGGCCGGCAGGTACCAGTCGTGGGCCAGGGCCTGATAGAGCGAGGCTATCTTGCAGAAGGGGCTCATGTCGTAGAAGTTGCGGACCTGGAACACCGGTCCCTGAAGGATCTTCACCTCGGCCCCCGAGTTCAGGCGCCGCCAGGCCACGTACAGCAAGACCTGCCGGTCGGGGCGGCTCTCGGCGTCATAGAAGCCGCACATCAGGGCCCGCTGGTCGACCATCGGTAGGGCCCAGTTCAAAGCGCGGCCCTTGGTCGACGGCACCGGCTGGCCGGTCCGCTGCCCGTACATCACCCCGTCGTAGTCGTAAGGGACGACGATGTGCTTGAGGGCGGGACTGCCGGTGGCTCCCTGGAATTCGCGCTGCTTCCGCTCGACGATGTCCTGGGTGGTCGGGAAGCACAGGTCGTAGTGGTGGACCAGCAAGGCCTCGAGGTGGTTGCGGCGCTTCGCGGCGGTCAGGCCGTTCCAGACGCGCTGGCTGACCATGGCCGTCATCGAGCTGAGAATCTCGCGGGTCACCTGGTGATGGGCGTGGGCGGTGCGGGCGATCATGACCTGGATGATCCGCCCGTTGCTCTCGCCGACGAGGCGGCAGTACGCGGCCACCACGGGGATGGCCAGGGCGAGGTAGTATGGGTAGACGCGGCGCACGTCGGTGTCGGTCAGCCCGCCCGCGCCCCGGCGGAGCAGCCTGTAGAGGTGCCCCAGGTCGGCTCGACCTTTCGCGCGGAAGAGCATCTCGGCCACCTCGCCGACGATGCTCTCCTGCTTGTCGCGCGGCAATTCCCGGAGGCCGGCCGAGTCGAGCAACTCGGCGTACGGCCCCGGCATTTTTCTCTGGTCGGCCAGGGCGAAGTGGGACAGGACGGACAGGATGACCCGCTCGGCCTCGGGGCCGACCGCCTTGGCCGTCGGCCTTGGCCGCGAGATTATCCCCGCCGCGTGCTCCACGACCGCCGGGCGTTTCTTGCCCCGGGCCATGGCCTCTTTCTCGTCGGTGACGATGACCACTTCGTAAGCGTCTCTCGGGTAGTTCAGGCCGACCAGGTGATCGATGGTCTTCTCGATGACGTCAGCCTCGTTCCGCGCCGGCACCAGCACGGAGATGAACGGCACCCGGAACCCCTTCTCCCGGGCCAACTGGGTCAGGGAGTCCTGGGTCAGGGCCGGGCGGCGATGCCAGTAGTGGTCGTCGGCGTATTTCTTCCAAAAAAAGAACCTCGCGAAGAGGAGAAAGAAGACGAAGTAGACGCCTACGGCGATGAGGTAAATGAGCTGGGATGAATTCAACCGGTTACGCCTCGCTTTCCAGCGGACACGTCGGGATGGAGGACCATTTTAGTAGTGGGAAGAAGGTGCTCCTTTTATTCCCGAAGTCCCAGCTTAAGGCGGAAGGTGAGGCGTCGGAAATTGGCTCTTTTGGCCTTTCCTGGACAATTTGAACTTTTCCCCCTAAGAACGAAAGGGAAGCCGGCCCCCCGAGGGGACGGCTTCTTCCTACAGACGCAATTATAGACTCGGAGCGCTTGGACGTCAATACGAACCGAGGTCCGGGGTCACGGGATGATTTGGGATAGGATCCTCAGTCTCAGGGCACCACCCGGACCGGATGGTTCAATCACCGGCGAAGCCACGACGGCCGAACCCGGCGGCACGTCAACGTCCCAGAAACGCCGGAGATCGCCCAGAGCAAACCGGGCCAGGACCGCGCGGATCATGCCACCGTGAGTCACGACGACGATCGGCCCTTCCGAGAGGTGGCCGTCGCCGATGGTCTCGACGATGGCCGCACCTCCACGTGTTGCCAACTCCTCCAAGCTCTCCCCGCCCGGCGGCGCACATCGCACGTAATCGTCGGACCATCGCCTGGCCGATTCGGGGTAGGCGGTTTCGATTTCGCCCCAGGACAGCCCCTCCCACTCCCCGAAGGACGCTTCTCGCCACTTTGGGCTGGTGCGAATGACGGGGTCGAGCCCGCAGGCCACCGCCATCAGGTTGGCCGTCGCCCGGGCCCGCCGAAGGTCGCTGGCGAAGATGGCCGCCAGGTGGCCGACGCGGTCTTTCAACGCCAAGCCGATGGCCCTGGCCTGCGACTCACCTTCGGGGGTCAGCGGGATGTCCCTCTGCCCAGAGAACCGTCCCGACAAGTTCCAGGCGGTGACCCCGTGCCGGACCAGGTACAGCGCACGCTCAGGAGCCATTTGACAGGCCCCCCAAGGCGGCGAGGAGCCGCTTGTTGTCGGCCCGGTCGCGCACCGCCACGCGGATGTGATCGGACCCGAGGCCGGTAAAGGAACGACAATCGCGGACGAGGATCCCCCGGCCGGCCAGGGCGCGGGTCAGCTCGGAGGAGGTCAGGACGGGCCATCGCCGCGGGTCGGGCGAGCCGGTGATCCGGGCTAGAATGAAGTTTGCCACCGAGGGCCACGGCCGTAGCCACCCGAGGCGCTCCATCCCCTCGGCGAGGTATTGCCTCTCCGTGGGGACCAGGCGCCGAACACGGGCCGGGTACTCGCGATCGGCCAGGGCGGCCAGCCCGGCCTGTTCGGCAAAGCTGTTGACCGTCCAGGGAGCCCGCCCGTCTTCAAAGGCCCGGACGAAATCGGCCGCGGCCACCAGATAGCCGAGGCGCAACCCGGGCAGGGCGTAGAACTTGGTCAGCGAGCCGATGACGGCGAGGCCGGAATGGGCGCCGGCCTCCCGGGCCACCGACTCCGGACGGGGGTCGGGCAAGAAGTCGATGAAAGACTCGTCCACGGTCAGGAAGGCGCCCCGAGAGCGAATCGCCCTGAACAAGGCCGCCGTCTCCGACCCAGGAAGCAGGCCCCCGGTGGGGTTGTTAGGGTTGCACAGGAAAACCAGGCTCCCCTCGTCGACCGCGGACAACAAGGCCTTCGCGTCCAGGCGAAAACCTCGCCCGGCGTCCAGCATCACGCTGACCACTTCAACGCCGATGCCCCGGGCCGCCGCCCCGTACTCCGAGAAGGTGGGGTCCACGACCACCACGGTTCGGGGTCGAACGCGGTGGACCAACTGGTGAATGAGATCCGCGCCGCCGTTGCCTACGGCCAGGCATTCTACGGGCACCCGCAGAGACCGGCCGAGGGCCCGCCTGAGCCTTCCGTAGCCGGGATCGGGGTAACGTCTGATGGCCTCAAAGGACCCGGCTATCGCTTTTCTGACTCCGGCCGGGGGGCCCCAGGGGACGATGTTGGCGCTGAAATCGATCAGGCTGCCGGCCGGCACCCGGTAAAGACGGGCCGCCGCTGCCACGTTGCCGCCGTGGTCCAGGTGGGATGAGCCCTTCAAGGTGACCACCGGGAGGCCCAGCCAAGGAGCGCCGCGAGCTCCGCGACCTCGTTGATGAACCCGTAGGTGTCCCCGGTCAGCCCGCCCAGACGGTGGTTGAGGGCGCGGGAGGCCAGCGCCCCGGCGAACAGGGCCAAGCCGAGGCCAACAGGCGCCCGCCACCCGCCGAGGAAGGCCAAGGCACCGGTCACGACGGCCGCGAGGCCGGCCGCCGACAGGAGGTCGGCTCGTCTCACCCGCCGGGCGAAAGGAGAACCCAAGCCAGGCACCGCGCGGGCGTATGGGAAGCGGGCGGCGGCCCAGACCACCGCGGACCGACCGGCCACGGCGGAACCGATGAGGGCCGGCCATCGCCCGGCGGGGGCCACCGATGCCAGGAGGGCGAACCTCGTCAAGACGTCGAGGGCGACCGTCAGGGCGCCGAAAGCCCCGACCCGGCTGTCTTTCATGATGGCCAGGGCTTCCTCGCGGTCCATGCCCCCGGCCAGACCGTCGACGGTGTCGGCTGCCCCGTCCAGGTGCAACCCCCCCGTGACGAGGGCCATTGCCAGGACGGCCAGGGCCGGACCGGCCAGGGGGCCGACGACGGCCGTGCCGGACCACTCCACCGCCCCCACCAGCCCCCCGATCAGGGCCCCAATCAGAGGGAACCAGGCTACGGCGGCGGCCAGATGGGCCTCGCGGACTTCCCCGCGAATCCCGACGGGAAGCCGGGTGAGCAAGGAAACAGCCAGGAGCATGGGCCTCACAGCCAACGCCTCCCCGCGGCCAGGGCGAGCAAAGTCGTAACCATGAAGCTGAAGGCAATCGTCGCCCTGACCAACCTGATGGTCAGGCGCAGATGGTCGGGGCCGACGGGTGAGCCCGGCTCTCCCAGGTACGCCCGAAATGACGGCTTCCCGGAATAACGGTTGACCCCGCCGAGCGTGACGCCGAGGGCCCCGGCGACGACCGCCTCCGGAACTCCGGCGTTGGGGCTTGGGTGCCGGGCCGCGTCACGACGCCCAATCCGAATGGCGTCGCGCCACTTGAGTCCCATAAGCCAGGCCGACGCCACCAAGAACCCGCCGGTTATCCGGGCCGGCAGGAAGTTGGCCAGGTCGTCCAGGCGGGCCGAGGCCCAGCCGAAATCGAGGTACCGCTCGTCCTTGTACCCCACCATGGAGTCGAGGGTGCTCACGGCCTTGAAGGCCATGGCCAGGGGAGCCCCGCCGATGACGGCCCAGAAGGCCGGCGACACGATCCCGTCGGAGGTGTTTTCGGCCAGGCTCTCGACGGCCGCCCGGCAGACCTCGGACTGGTCCATCTCGTCCGTGTCCCTTCCGACGATCATCCCCACGGCCTTTCTCGCCGCCCGTAGGTCGCCCGCCCGTAGGGGCCGGAGCACGGCCAGCCCCGCCTCGACCAGGCTTCGCCCGGCGAGGACGGTCCCGATGATCCACACCTCCAGGAAGACGCCGGCGGCGTTGGACAGCCGGAAGGCGAGGGCCACAAGGGCCGCGGTGGCCGCATAGCTCCCGCCGACCAGGATCAGGACCAGCAACGCTCCGGCGGCGCGTCGGCCGAACCCCCGACGGAAACGGGGCCAGAGCCGCCCATCGAGGAAGGCGATGACCTTCCCCATCAGGACCACGGGGTGTGGGAACGAGCGCGGGTCGCCGACGGCGAGGTCCATAAGGAACGCCAGAGCGGTCAGGGCGGCACCGGGCAGGGCGACGCCCGGGAAGATGGCGCCACTCACGGCCGCCGCCCCCCGGACGGCGCCGGCAGGCCGAGCAGCCGGTACAGTTCGTCCACCCGAAGGTGTTGGCGCACGGCCTCGGCCAGGCGGTCGAAGGCGGCTTCCCTGGCGAGCCGGCTCTCGCCAGCTGACGCTATGGGCAGAGCCCCTTTCCGTCGGCGAAGGTCGTTGAGCCATGCCCTTCGAAAGAGGTCGTTGTCGAACAACCCGTGCAGGTAGGTTCCGATGACCCGCCCCCCGTCCGCGACGGCCCCGTCGGCGTCCCCCCTCTCCAGGCGCAACAGGGGCAGCGCCCCATCCAACAGGGTTGTCCGCCCCATGTGGATTTCATAGCCCTCCAGGACGGTCCCCTTGAGGGGACCGAAGAACCCCCGATCGGCAAGGATCTCGCCCCTGGCCCTGACGGTGATCTTCTCCGGGGTGAAGGTGGTCACAAGCGGCAGGAGTCCCAGTCCGCGCAGTTGAGGCAGGTCGGCCTCGTGTCCACCGGGGTCCAATAGTTCCACGCCCAGCATCTGGTAGCCGCCGCAGATTCCGACCATACTGCAGCCCCGCTGCGACAGGCGGATGGCCGCCACCGCCAACCCGGTCTCCTGAAGCCAGCGAAGGTCATCGACCGTGTTCTTGGTCCCCGGAAGGATGACCGCGTCCGGGCTCCCCAATTCCTTGAGCCCTTCAACGTAACGGAGCCGCACGTCGGGTTCCCGGACAAGGGCGTCGAAGTCGGTGAAGTTGGAGATCCTCGGGAGCTTGAGCACCGCGATGTCCAGCCAGGGCCCGTCCCCCGGCCCTTGGCGACCGGCTCCCGGCGTTTCGTCGAGGCTCACCGAGTCCTCCTCCTCGATGTCCAGTCCGGTCAGGAACGGCATCACCCCGAACACCGGTCGGCCGGTCCTTTCCTCAATGAAGCGAACCCCCGGATCGAACAGGCTCAGGTCGCCCCGGAACTTGTTGATCACCCAGCCGGCGATCTGCCGCCGTTCGGCCTCGTCCAGGAGCTCCATGGTGCCGACGATGGAGGCGAAGACGCCCCCCCGGTCGATGTCCGCGGCCACCACCACCGGGGCGTCGGCCAGGGCCGCCGCCCTCAGGTTGACGATGTCCCGGTCCTTGAGGTTCACTTCGGCGATGCTCCCGGCGCCCTCCATGACCACGAGGTCATACTCGGAACGCAACCGGTCCAACGAGTCCTTGACGATCCCGATGGCCACGGGCAGGTAATCGCGGCGATAGGTCATGGCGCTCATGTCCCCCAAGGGCTTGCCCAGGACCACGACCTGCGCCTCCGTGTCCCGTTTGGGTTTGAGCAGGATGGGGTTCATGTGAACGGTAGGCTCGATGCCCGCCGCCATGGCCTGCGTCACCTGGGCCCGGCCGATCTCTCCCCCGTCTCTTGTAGGATAGGAGTTCAGGGCCATGTTCTGGGCCTTGAAGGGGGCCACCCGGAAGCCATCCTGCCTGAAGATGCGGCAGAGGGCCGTGCAGAGGACGCTCTTGCCGACGTGGGAAGCCGTCCCCGCGATCATCAGCGCCCTGGCCTTGGTCATCTCTCCAATCCCTCCCCGCCGGGCGAGCCCCGCAGGACCACGGGGATACCGGCCACCATGTACAGCACCTGCTGAGCGTGCGCGGCCACGATCTGGTTGGCCCGCCCGAGGACGTCCCGGAACAGCCTACCGGCGGGGTACGGTGGCACCACGCCCTGCCCGACTTCGTTGGAGACAACGATGACCAGCCCGTCGTGGCCGGCGGCGGCGGCGGCGAGTTCCTCGACCAGTTCGAGCGCCCGTCGCTCAGCGGCCTCGGCCCTCGACGGATCACTCGTCGACGAATCGCTTTCCGGGTCCACTGCCGCATCAAAGAGGACATTGGTCACGAGGAACCCGAGGCAATCGACGATCAGCGTCCGGCCGGGCCGCGCGGCCACGGCGGCGGTTACCGCCACCGGCTCCTCAACCGTCTCCCATTCGGGCGGTCGCCGGCGGCGGTGCTCGGTCACCCGGGTCCGAAACTCGTCGTCGGCCGCGACGGCGGTGGCCACGTAGGTCACCGGCCGGCCCCCGGATTGGGCCAGAGATTCCGCGGCCCTACTCTTGCCGCTCCGCGCGCCGCCCAGAATAAACACCAGCATCAGGACACCACTCCTCCCCGCTTCGGGCGCCGCTTCGTGGTCCCGCCCTGAGGACCCAGCTATCGCAGGACCCCCAGGCGATGGCAGGGCCGGCCCAGCGAGGCCCGGCTGACCTCGGCCAGGGCGGCCTCGGGCGCGGCCACCAGCAGCGCCGTGGCGGGGCCGGCCGACTTGTCCAGGTCCAGGCGCGGGCACAGCCCGGCGTCCAGGACTGCGGTCAAACCGGCCGACCCGGCCAGGTCCTGGCTTTCGGCCCGGATGCCCCTGGAGCCGACCGGGAGCAAGTCATGGACCACCCCCGTCTTCACCAGCTCCATGACCGTGGTCAGGTCGGCGGTCTCCGGGTCCCCCTCCCGCACCTCGCCGCCGACCTTGGGCCAACCGATGACCAGCAACACGTCGCCGGGCTTGGCGCCGCCGGGTAGAAGTCCACCCCTCGGCCCCTGCCCCAGCACGGTCACTCCCACCGCCGTCTGCGACGTGGCGAAGTTCTTCT
>JAJZPE010000093.1 GCA_021811325.1 Bacillota bacterium | reverse complement strand
AGGCCGTCCGCGACATGGGCTTCTTCCAGCTCACCCTGTGCGACGATTGCTATTGCCGCCACATCCGCGCCCTGCGGCCCACGCCCCGCGGCTGACTATCCGTTCCAGGGCCCCGGATGAGAGTTGAAGGCGACGAGCCTCGGGTTCGCCCCCCATTCGACGACCGTCACCCGGCAGTTATCCAGAACCAGACGGTCGACGCTGTTGAGCGGCACCCCCAGGGTGTGGCAGACCAACACCTTGATGGGGCCCCCGTGCGTGACCAGGCCAATCTCGCCGCCCGGATGGGCGGTGACCGCCTCCTGGACCGCGACCAGCAGCCGGGCCTTCAAGTCTTCGAAGCTCTCGCCGCTGGGTGGGCGAGTCGAGCCTGGGTCGCGCTCGTTGGCGGCCCACCAGTCCGGCCAGCGCTCCCGCATCTCCGAGATGGTCAGCCCGGCCAGAAGGCCGGGGTCCCTCTCGCGAAGCCGCGGGTCAGGGATGACCGAGAGCCCGGAAAGACTCGCCGCCAACAGCTCGGCGGTCTGGCGCGCCCGGGGCAGGTCGGAGCTGTAGAGGACCTCGGGCTTCACGCCCGCGCCGGCCAGCGCTTGGGCCAGGTCCCTCGCCTGCCGGCGCCCGTTCTCGTTCAGGGCGACGCCCGAATGTCCCTGGCTGCGGCCCTCGCGCCCAGAGTCAGTCTCGCCGTGGCGGATGAGGTAGAGTCTGGTCATCCGCGGCCCGAGCCCGCCCGCTCCGAATCCGGCCCCGGGTCCGGCCTGACCTGCACCGTCATCTCGCAGCGCCCGTCGCCCCGGCCGAGCTGCGCCGTGGCCTCGATGCCGACGTCGTGCCCGGGCAGGAGGACGCTCAGCCAGGTCCGCCAGAGCTCCGGGCAGGCCAGGCAGGCCTGGTCGAAGCGGTCGAGGTGGGCCCGCCGGGCGTTCTCGGCGACGAAGCAACGCCGCACCCTGATGTCGACGCCGCCCGGCCGCAGGTCGCCGGTGGCCTCCAGGCGGTCGTTCATCATCAGGCGGCTGTAGGTCATGATGATGCGGAGGGCGTCGACGAGGTCGTCGGCGCTCTTCTTGCCCAGCGCCCGTAGGGTCTCGCGCATCTCGATCTTGCCGAAGGCCACCCGGACCCGCGAGTTCAGCCGCATCGCCGCCTCCAGGCCGAACTCCTCCACGGCTTTCAGGAACCACTGGCCATCCCAGGCGAGGGCCAGGGAGCCCATCAGGGCTGCGGCTTTGTCACCGGAAATCGGGTATGGTTCAGCCGGCCACTGCAACCTGCATCACCTCGGGGTCGACCCGCCGCGCGGCGCGGCTGTGGACCGCCCGGACGGTGGAAAAAAAGAACGCTGCCCAAAGCGTTCTTTCTTTATTGTTTGAACATTGAATTCTACGCCCCGCAGGCCAAATCCTTTCCATAGGAAAGAATTTCGTGGCGCCCGGGGAACGCGGGTGTCCCCTGCGGCCTACCCCTTCGCCTGGCCCGCCGCGGCCTTCGCCTTCTCTTCGTCGACCAGGATGCGGCGGAGGACCTTGCCAACCGCGGTCTTTGGGAGCGAGACCCGGAACTCGACCTGCCGTGGCACTTTATAGCGGGCGATGCGCTGCTTGCAGAAATCGACGATCTCTTCCGGCGTGGCCACCTGTCCGTCCTTGAGGACGATGTAGGCCTTGACCGCCTCCCCAAGGTACTCGTCGGGCACGCCGGCCACGGCCGCCTCTTTGACCTTCGGGTACTGGTGGAGGACCTCCTCGACGTCGCGCGGATAGATGTTGAAACCGCCGGCGATGATCATGTCCTTCTTGCGGTCGACGATGTAGAAGAAGCCGTCCTCATCCATCTTGGCGATGTCGCCGGTGTAGAGCCAGCCGTCGCGCAGAACCTGGTCCGTCTCGTCGGGTTTGTTCCAATAGCCCGACATGACCTGCGGGCCGCGGATGCACAGCTCGCCGATCTCGCCGACGCCGAGGACCTTCTCGCCGGTCTCGACGTCGACGATCTTGCAGTCCGTGTTCGGGAGCGGCACTCCGATGGCGCCGGCCTTACGCAAGCCGGTCAGCGGGTTGCAGTGGGTCACCGGGCTGGTCTCGGACAGGCCGTAGCCCTCGACCAGCGAGCCACCGGTCAGTTCCTCGAAGCGGGCCTGGACCTCGACCGGCAGGGCGGCCGCCCCGCTGACGCACGAGCGGATGGACCGGATGTTGTAGTCCTGCACATCGGGGTAGTGATTGACGGCCACGTACATGGTGGGCACGCCGCAGAAGATGGTCGGCTGGAAGTCGCGGATGGTCCGCATGACCTCGTCCGGGTCGAACTTGGGCAATAGGGCCTGGGACGAGGCCAGATAAACGGCCATGTTCAGGCACGAGGTCATGCCGTAGGAGTGGAACAGGGGGAGGGCGGTCAGGAAGCGTTCCTCGCCGGGCACCGTCTCGGTGAACCACTCGCGGACCAGCATGCAGTCGGAGACCAGGTTGAGGTGGGAGAGCATGGCCCCCTTGGAGACGCCGGTGGTCCCGCCGGTGTACTGGAGGACGGCCAGGTCCGAGGAGGAGAGGTCCTTGCCCATCTCCGGGTCAGGCTGGCTGGCGGCGACGAGGTCCATGAAGAGATAGACGCCCTCGCCCGGGGAGACCTGTGGCTGGCCGAGGGAGACGACGATGGTCCGCTCGAGGCCGGCGCTCTGGCGGACGGCCAGGGCCCGCGGATAGAGGGATTCGAAGACGACGAGGACCTTCGCCCCCGAGTCCTTCAGCAGGTACTCCAGCTCGGATTCGACGTACATCGGATTGACCTGAGCCACCACCGCGCCGGCGTGCAGCGTGCCGTAGTAGGAAATGAGGTAATGAGGGCAGTTGGGGAGCATGATGGCGACGCGGTCGCCCTTCTTGACCCCGAGGTTCCGCAGGCCGGCGGCGAAGCGCTGAGTGTAGGCGGCCAGTTCGCGGTAGGTCGACTTGACGCCGTAGAAGACCGTGGCGACGGTATCCGGGAAGTCTGACGCCGCATCCCAGAGGAACTGGGTCACCGGGACATTGGGAAACTCCAGGTCCCGGCGGACGCCTGGCGGATAGTGCCGGAACCATGGACGCTCGGCCGGGACTTCCCAGCGGGACAAGCCGACCACACCTTTCTGACGATTGAGATAATTAGAGAACCGATTCGCTAAGCCGCCGTCGTTTCCTTCACTCCACCAAGACTCAGATGATCCGAATTTTTTGCCCGCCCGGAGGGGCGAGACGGAGGAAACGGATTGCGTCGTGGCGCATTCTTTTTTCACCAGCAAGGCGAGTAGGTGGGGGGAAGCCGGCATGGTCAGGGTCGCGGTGCTGTCGGACATCCATGGGAACCTGGCGGCCCTGCGCGCCGTATTTGATGATGTGCACCGGCAGGGCCCCGACCTCATCGTCTGCGCCGGCGACCTCGTCGTTTATGGGCCGTTCCCCAACGAGTGCGTGAACCTCATCCGGGCACGGAAGATCGCCACTGTCGCCGGCAACCGCGACTGGGCCGTCGGCTCCAGGCAATCCCCGGAGGCCTATGCCGTCCCGGCCGGCCGGGAGCGGGCCGCCGAAGTGGCCATCTACGAATGGACGACCGGCGTGGTGACCGAGGCCAACCGGCAGTTCCTCTCCGCCCTGCCGAGGAAACTCAGGTTGCGTCTGAATCAGGTCGAGCTGCTCTTGGTCCACGGGACGCACCGCTCGTCCTTCGAGTACCTGAGGTTCACGGACGACCCGGCCGTCTTCGCCGAACTGGCCGAGACGGCCAAGGCCGACGTCATCGTCGGCGGCCACACCCACGTCCCGTACCGCAAGGAAGCGGGGGAGACCCTGTTCCTCAACGCCGGCAGCGTCGGCTGGCCGAAGGACGGCCACCCCAATGCCTGTTACCTGCTGGTCGAAGTGACCGGGCACGACGTCCGGAGCGAGTTCCGGCGCGTACCCTACCCGGTCGAGGAGACCGTCGCCGCCCTGCACCGGTTCGGCCTGCCGGACACGCTCGGACGCGCGCTGTCTTGCGGAACGGAGATGAGCCCCCGGCCGAGGCCCTGCCCGAAGTGATCAGGGGCCTTCGCCAGCGGGGGTTCGAACTCGTGACCGTGTCTGAACTGCTCGGCCTGAAGTGAGCGGCCCGATGCAGCTGGCGCGACGCCGGCGAGACATGGGGGGGACTTCCATGCGACGTCAGACGGCCAGGCGGCTCCGGCATCCGGTGACCCGGTCAAGAGCCATCCTGGCCGCATTGTCTCTCATGGCCGTGATCTCGGCGTGGCCCATCACGGCGTCCCGCGCCGGGCCCGTCGAGCCCGAGGGGACCGTTTTCGCCGGCGGGTTCGTGGTCGACTACATCGGGGTCGACGAAGCCGCCGCCCGCCAAGTGCTCGAGGCGGGTTCGCCAATCATGGATCGGATGGACCGCCTCCTCACCTTGGACCGTAGCCTTCAATACACCTCACCCCCAACGGTGCGGATACTGGTCGCCCCTGCCTCCGGGATTTCGGGGCCGAACCGGCTCGTCGCCCCGGCGGCGGACGGCGGCGTCCTGACTCTCCGGCGGTCGGGCGATGGATGGGTCTTTTCCCATGACGCGCTTGCCGCCCTGATGGCCCAGGTGTACCTGCGGCCTCGGTGGGCCGGCGTTCGCCCGTCGATCTGGTCGGACGGCCTTGCCGTCCTGGCCGCCCCGGCGTCCACCCTGCCTCTCCCCGGCTACCGCCGCCCCGCCGCCGACGCCGCTTTCCGTGAGGACCTGCGAACCTTTGCCCGGGACCTGCAGCTGCTGGGGGAACTCAAGGTGCGCAAGACCACCGACTTCTTCGGCGCGGTCCGCGACACCCGTTTCTACCGGTATCAGGCCGCAGCCCTGGTGGCCTCGGTCATCGAAGGCGGGCACCCGCGAGCCCTCTTCACCCTGGCCCAATTGTCCGACCGGATCCAGCAGGGCCATAACACCCTGCAGGACGTCAAGCCCATCGCGGATCAACTCGGGTTGACCGGCCCGGGGTTGGACCCAGACAGCGTCAGCTCAACCTACCTCGCCTGGCTCGGGGGCGCCGACACGGCCCGCCTCGGTAACAGCGTGACCGTGGCCGTCCGCCATGGGCAGGCGACCGTCTGGGCCCTGGCCCTGGCCGGCATCGCCTTGGCCACGGCGCTGGTGGGAATGGGGGCGTCCCCCCCCGGCCGCGGCGTGGGCGGGCCGGACCGCTTCGGCCTCCTGGCCCGGACCCTCGGCCTCTATGCCGTGGCCGCGACGGCCGAATACGGGGTCGGCGTCCTCCCGGTGACGACGCCGCTGAAGAACCTTCTTGAGTTGGCCCTGATCGCCCTGGCCGCCTTGGCCGTCCGTCACGAGGCGAGGCGCCGGACGGGCAGTGCGGCCGGCGCGGCGGGAGCCCCTGTCGCCGCGGGCGCCATACAGACCGACTCCTTCCCGCGGGCAGCCCTCATGGCCTTCGGCCTCTTCGCCGCGATCATGGCCGTCCGGCTGGCGGTCTACAGCGAGGACCACTTCATCTTCGGCAAGGCCACCACCATCCTGTTGGTCGTGCTGTGGGTCCTCCGCTACGAGCGGGCCAAGCTGACCGAGGTCGGCCTGACCTTCCGTCGCCTGGGCGCGCAACTGGCCGTGGGCTTCATCGCCCTCTTGCTATACCGAGTTTTGGAGCTGGTCACCTACACGGTGACGCCGTACCTCCTCGGAAGCCACCCGACCGGGTTGCGGTTCGTCTGGTGGTGGCCGACGCCGGTCTGGCAAATCCTCTCTTTCGCCTATGGCAACTTCGCCGAAGAGCTTTTCTTCCGGGGTTACGTCCAGGCCAAACTGGACCGGGCGGCCCGGACGAAGGTCGCCCTGGCCCTGGCCATCGTCATCCAGAGCCTGCTCTTCGGCCTCTATCACATGAACTACGACCTCTTTCCGTATCGGCCGCTGCACTTACTCTGGTACATCATCTTTGCCGGTACCTTCGGGTTCATCATGGCCCTCTTCTATCGCGCGACGGGGTCAGTGGTCGTCTCGGCCGTCGCCCACCCCCTCTGGAACATGCGGGTCCTGGGGGTCTGGCTGAACGACGCCGGCGGCTATGGCTGGATGCTCGGTGGCCTTGTCTACCACGCCACCCTGGCCGGCCTGGCGCTCCTCATCGTCCCGCCGGTGATGAAGCGGGTCATGGCTGCCTTCGGGGAGGTCAGCTTCCGCGACCCGGCGCCGGCCTTCCGGGCGGCGCCACGCCGACTCGCCGAACGGCTGGCCACGGCCAGCCACGACGCGGCCCGCTGGCCCCTCGAGCGCAAGCTGCTGGCCGGTCTGACGGGCCTCTCGGCGGTCATCATCCTGCTGCTCCTGACGGTCATCCCGGTCACCGGCCGGGTCGTCTTGTCCGCCACCCTCATGGCCTTTGCGGGCGCGTTCGTAGTCATGGGCTACACCCGCTCGCGGTATCGAGGGACCCTGGCCGACCTGGCCAGGGAGATGGAGTTCACCCATGTCGAGCGCCCCGAGCAGGAGGTCGGTGACCCGCTGGTGGGCGGGCTCCACTGGTCGTACGCGCCGGACATCTACGCCCTCAAGATCGACGGCCAATACCCCTACGTCATCGGCCGCTACCGTGACTTCACGGTGATGGTCCGCCGGCCGCGGGCGGTCGAGTTCGAACTGAACGCCCCCGACACGACCCGCGTCGCCGTCTACCACAAGTCTCTGGTCAAGGGCCTGACCGTGTACTCGGCCCGCCGTTACCCGCGTACCCTGCACCTGACGGCCACCGGCGACGAGGAGTTCGACCGCCGCTTCAAAGTCCGGTGCCGCGACCTGACCGAGCTGCGGGCCATCCTCAACGACGACATCCGCCGGCGGCTCGTGGGCCTCGACCGGGTCGGGGTCACCGGCGTGACCGTCAACCCCCAGGGCCTCTTCTTCTATGAGCCGGGCCTGGTCACCAAGGCCGCCGACCTGAGGGAGGTCCTCGAGCTCCTGACGGCCATGGCCGCCGCGGTCGCCGGGCTGCGTGCGCCGGCAGCGGATAGGCCGACGGGCGCCGGGCCACAATAGACGATGAGACCGACAAGAGGGGGTGTCGCTTTGCCCGAGACCATGCGCCCGGCCAAGAACCATCTCGACCAGTTGGACATCGCCGTGCTCGATGGCGGTCAGCTCAGCGGACTGCAAAAGACCGAGGATGATATCAATGCCAAGAACAAGGAGGGCAACCGGGTGTACCTGATCGCCCTGACCAAACCGCCCGGCTACAAGGTCGAAAGGTAGGCCGCGGGCCTCGCCCGCCGGCCGATAATCGACGCCCGCCCGAGCCCGGATTCATCCGGGCTCATTCTTTTGGCCGGGCGGGCTGCAGACGCTTCGATTCGCGCAGCGTCAAGGCTTCCCAGAGGGACTCGGCCAATGTTATAATACTTGAGCAAACGTTCAAATGTGAAACGAGGAACGCCAACAAGAGAGTGGGGTGAGAGCGATGGACGAGAAGTGGCCGCGGCCGGCGACCGACGATGAGCGGCTCGAGGAGTGCGCCGACGACTGCTATGACGCCGAGAAGGTCAAGGTTCTGCGGCCGGAGCTGGTCGGCCTGGAGGGGCTGGCGGACGTCTTCAAGGCCCTGAGCGATGACCGCCGGGTGATGATCGCCTACGCCTTGTCCCGCGAGGAACTCTGCGTCCACGACCTGGCCGCGCTGCTGGGGATGTCGGTCTCGGCCGTCTCGCACCACCTGCGGTTGCTCCGCGGGATGCGCCTGGTCAAGCACCGCCGGGAGGGCAAGCGCGTCTTCTACTCTCTCGACGACGAGCACGTCACCAGCCTGATCCGTCAGAGTCTGGACCATCTCAAACATACAAAGCGCAGCCTTTGAAGGCCGCGCCAGAACGAAGCCGGGAGAGGGGAAGCCAATGGCCGAGCACAATCAGGGACACGACGGGCATGACCACGAGGGGGGCGAGCACCACGACCACCACGACCAGGCTCACGCCCTCGCCGCCCACGCCCCCAATGGCATCGACGGATCGGCCGAGCGCGGCCGCAAGGGTCTCCGCCAAGAGCGCCTGGAGATGCGTGGGCTGCACTGTATGGACTGCGCGGCCTCGGTCGAGAAGACCCTCTCTCGCCTGCCGGGAATGGCCTTTGTCGCCGTCAACTTTGGGACCAGCACGATGACCATCGAGTATGACCCGGCGGTGCTCAAGAAGGCCGAGATCGGCCGGGCCGTCGGGCAGCTCGGCTACGGCCTGGCCGAGCCGACCGGCCCGCGCCAGGCCCGCGGCTCGACCCTCCGCCTGGCCGGCCTCGACTGCCCGGACTGCGCGGCCAAGCTCGAACGTAGCCTGGCGGCGAGGCCCGGGGTGAAGTCGGCCGAACTCAACTTCGCCACCTCGAAGCTGGTCATCGAGCATTCGGGCCCGGTCGAGGAGATCATCGCCGCCATCCGCTCGGCCGGGTATGGGGCCGAACTGGCGGGACGCATGGGAGCCGGTCAGGGCCAGACCGGACCGGCGACCGGGGGCCAGGCTCTATTTGGGCTGCCCGCCCTGTGGGCCGCCAATCGCAAACTCGTCCTGACCTCCGTGTCCGGTCTCTTCCTTCTCGTCGGCATGGCCCTGAAGTGGGCCGGAACGCCCCGGTCGGTTCAGGCCGCGTTCTATGCCGTGGCCCTGGTGACCGGCGGGTTCTTCGTCGTCCGGGCCGGGCTCTTCGCCCTCAGGCACCTGGTCTTGGACATGAACGTCCTGATGACCCTGGCGGCCGCCGGCGCCGTGGCCATCGACCGCTGGGAGGAGGCGGCCACGGTCGTCTTCCTCTTCTCCTTCGGCAACCTCCTGGAAGCCTACAGCCTCGAACGGACCAGGCGATCGATCCGTAACCTGATGGCGGCGGCCCCGAAGACGGCCGTCGTCAGGCGCGACGGGGCCGAGGTCACGGTGGCCGCCGACGCGGTCCGGGAGGGGGAGACCCTCATCGTCCGGCCCGGCGAGCGTATCGCCGC
>JAJZPE010000092.1 GCA_021811325.1 Bacillota bacterium | reverse complement strand
GCGGCGATGGTTGATCTCCTGGAGCTACGAAGGCTCATGGGTTCACTTCCTCCGGGAAGAGGTTGTCGGCTTGCCGCACTGGTGGCAGAACTTCTGGCCGGCGCTCAGGAGGCGGGCGCCGCATTCGGGGCAGTAGGCCGCGGACGTCGGGGTCTCGGTCAACCCGCCTCCGAGCTCGGCCTGCATGGACGCCTCGATGGCGGCCTCGGCTTCGATCTCCAGCGTGGCCCGAACCTCGGCTTCGATCTCGGCCTCGACGTCGGCCTCGAGGGCCGGGTCGGCGTCCTGGGCCAGTTCGGCGCGGGCGGCGCGGTAATCATCCTCACTCATCTTGCCCATGCGGTAGTCGTACTCGAGGTCGCGGAGCTGGGCCACGTCCGCCGTAGCCGGGCCACTCGCGGGCGCGCCCGCCGCGGCCGCGCCCGCCCCGCCCGCCTTCGACGAGGCGGTCCGGCGCTTCGCCGACCCGCGGCCCCGATTGGGAGACCCGGTCGCCGCCAGCGCGTTCTCGTAGTCGAACTGCTCATCGCCGGCGATGAGCGGCAGGCCGACGAGAGCCCCCGTGACGATGATCAGCAACAGCGTCCCGAGGATGGCCACAAGGCTCATCGGGCGTCACCCCCCACCGAACGGCCGGCCGCCGCCGGGACCGCGCCCGCGCCGGCCACCGCGAAATTCCGTCGCAGCGTCCCGTACTCGGTCGCGGCGGCCTGGCGGGCCTGCGGCCAGAGGGCGAAGCCCGTCCCGAAGACCAGCAAGAAGCCGCCGATCCAGATCCAGGCGACCAGCGGGTTGACCATCACCTTGAAGGTCGCGGCCATGCCCTCGTCCCGGCCGGCCAGGATCACGTAGACGTCACGGGCCAGGCCGCCGAGGATGGCGACCTCGGTCCCGGGTTCTTCGCGGTTGGGGTAGAACTGCTTCTTCGGCGCCAGGACGGCCAGCTGGCGGCCGTTCCGCGAGACGGCGGTCTCGGCGAAGACCTCGACGACACCGGGGTGGTTCGGCGCCTCGCGCATGTCGAGCTTTTGATAGGTCACCGTGTAAGCGCCCACGTTGAGGCTCTGGCCGGGGTTGAGGGTCTGGGTCGCCTCGACCTTGTAGACGCTCGACCCGGTGATGCCCACGGCGATCAGGGCCACCGACAGGTGGACCAGGTAACCGCCGTAACGGCGGCGGTTGCGGGTGGTCAGGCGGCCGAGGGCGGCGACCGGGTTCTCGCCGTGCGACCGCGCCCGGACCATGGCGCCCCTGGCGAACTCGAGGACGACCGTCACCCCGACGAAGACCGCGCCGGCGAAGGCCACGACGGCCCAGACCGGCCGGACCTTGAAGATAAGGGCCAGCCCGGCAAAGACGAGGGCGGCGACGAACGGGACGAGGAAGTTGTCGCGGAGGTTCCTGAGGGACGAGCGCCGCCAGGCGATGAGCGGGCACAGCCCGGCCAGGACCAGGATGGCCAGGCCGAGCGGCAGGCTCAGGCGGTTGTAGAAGCCGGGGCCGACGGCCACTTCCCGGCCCAGCAGGTTGCGGGTGACGACGGGGAAGATCGTCCCCCAGAAGACGACGAAGGCCGTCCCGACCAGGAGCACGTTGTTGGTCAGGAAGCTGGTTTCTTTGGAGATGTAGGCCTCGATGGGCCGGTCGTCGGCGATCTGGCCGCGGCGGGCGATGACCAGCCCGACCGTGCCCACGACGACGAAGCTGAGGAAGCCGAGGAAGTACAGGCCCATCTGGCGGTCGCCGAAGGCGTGCACCGACGACAGGACGTCGCTGCGGGTCAGGTAGGTGCCGAAGATGGTCAGCAGGAAGGTCGCCGTGACCAGCGAGAGGTTCCAGAACTTGAGGAGCCCCTTGCGCTCCTGCATCATGGCCGAGTGGATGAGGGCGGTCCCGGTCAGCCAGGGGATGAGCGAGGCGTTCTCGACCGGGTCCCAGGCCCAGTAGCCGCCCCAGCCCAGCTCGACGTAGGCCCACTGCATCCCGGTGAGGATGCCGATGGACAGGAAGAGCCAGGCGCTGAGGGTCCACTTGCGGGTCAGGCGGACCCAGGCGGCGCGGGCGATCTCGGCCCCGGGCCGCGTCCCGAGGGTCAGGGCGGCCAGGGCGAAGGCGAAGGGCACGGCGAAGCCGACGTAGCCGAGGTAGGTCGCGACCGGGTGGATGACCATCCCCGGGTTCTCGAGGAGCGGGTTGAGGCCCTGGCCGTCGGCCGGGACCTCGGCCAGCCGGGCGAAGGGCTTGGCCACGGTGACGAGGAGGGTGAAGAAGAAGACCGAGATGGCCTGCAGGAAGGCGGCCGCCCGGGGGGCCAGGACGGCCTGGGCGGCGGTCTCCGGCCGAGTGCGGCCGGCGGCCCCGATGGCGCCGGCGCCGGTGGCGCTGGCGGCCCGCGTGCCGGCGATGATGACGGCGGTCGCGTAGGCGGTCAGGAGCCAGAGCCAGAGGAGCAACGAGCCGGCCTGCCCGGCCCAGAAGGCGGAGAGCTTGTAGAACCAGGGCAGGCCCCGGCTGGAGTACTCGGCCACGTAGCCGACCGAGAAGTCCCCCTTCACCAGCAGGTAGAGCAGGCTGAAGGAGGCCAGGGTGGTGGACAACAGGGTGGCGATGACGCCACCGCGGCCGCTGCCGACGATCCGGCCGTTGCCGGCGGTCAAACCCACGGCGAGGGCGACGACAGAGTAGGCGGCGACGACGAGTCCGACGTATAGAGCCAGGCTACCGAGTTCAGGCACGCGATTACTTCCCTCCCGCGGGCTGCGCTTCGTACTTGGACGGGCACTTCACGAGGATGTTCTTGACGTCGAAGGACCCCTGATCGGTCAGCTTGCCCTCGATGACGATGTCCCGCCCGTCGTCCATGCCGTCCGGCCTGATGCCGTGGTAGACGGCGGACACCCGACTCCCGCCGGCGGCCGGGTCGGTCAGGTCGAAGGTCAGCACGATCTTGGTCGGATCCCACTTCAGCGAAGCCCCGTCGAGCTTGCCGGTGACGCGGACCGACCGGCCGATCATCGACGCACCCTTGGCCTTGATCTCGCCGACGGTCAGGTAGTAGGTGGCCGACCGGGCAACCCCGGTGAAGACCAGGTAACCGAGGGCGACGAAGATGACGGCTACGCCGATGGCGATGCGGGTACGTTTGTTCACGGCAAGAGCGCTCCTCAATGTGCCATATTTCACAAAATCCCAGCCAAGTATGGGCTAGACTAATGATAGCCTCACCGGATTGCCCTGGACAAACTTGGTGACCACCAGCTTTGCCCGCCTTTGCTCAGATAAGCTAGGCGATTCTTTTGTTTGCGCCAGTTCTCGCCGTCCCTATTGTGTCCGCCAGGAAACCCAGCGATTCCAAATCCAGGTAAGATAAGGTTCGACCGCTTCGCACCCCAGCGAACCCAGGCAACATAAGGGCGGCCGACCTTCGCCGACCGCCTTTCTCAATTCCACCAAACCTTTGGGACTCCCGCGTCGCGGGGCGTTAAGATTTCTTTGCCCTATCCAAACCGGGGTTTTGCTTCCGCGCCGAGGGGGGCCCTACTCGGCGACGCCGTACCCGGCGCCGGACACGGCCCGGCGGAAGTCGTCCAGGTCGACTTTGTCCGAGTCGTAGTTCAGGGTGACATCGCCCGTACCCAGGTTGACGTCGACGTTTTGGACGCCGGCCAGGCCGGAAAGAGCGTTGTGGACGGCCATCTTGCAGTGGCCGCAGCTCATCCCGGTGACCTTGAGGACCTTCTTGACCTCAGGCAAATCTGTTCACCTCCAAGAGTGTTGACCATCCCGGCCTTGGTGGGGCCGCTTGACGAAGACCCTCAGACGGCTGAGGGCCGGAACGACCGCAGGCGGAGCGAGTTCGTAACCACCGACACGGAGCTGAAAGCCATGGCCGCGGCGGCGATCATCGGGTTGAGCATCCAGCCGAAGAACGGGTAGAGGACGCCGGCGGCGATGGGGATGCCGACGACGTTGTAGAAGAAGGCCCAGAAGAGGTTGCCGCGGATGGTCGCCAGGGTGCGCTTGGAGAGCTGGATGGCCGTGACCACGCCGCGCAGGTCGCCGGTGATGAGGGTGATGTCCGAGGCCTCCATGGCCACGTCGGTCCCGGTGCCGATGGCCATCCCCACGTCGGCCTGGGCCAGCGCCGGGGCGTCGTTGATGCCGTCCCCGACCATGGCCACGATCTTCCCCTCGTCCTGCAGCTTCTTGACCTCGCCGGCCTTGTCCTCGGGGAGGACCTCGGCCAGGACCCGATCGATGCCGACCTGCGAGGCGATGGCCTCGGCGGTGCGGCGGTTGTCACCGGTGATCATGATCACTTCGATGCCCAGCTTGTGTAGCTCGGCGACGGCCCGGGCGGAATTCGCCTTGAGGGTGTCGGCCACGGCGATGACCCCCGCCGGCCGCCCGTCGATGGCCATGAACATGGGCGTCTTGCCCTCGCCCGAGAGCTGGTCGGCGTCCTTCGTGAAGACCCCGGCGTCGATCCCGGCGTCCTTCATCAGCTTGTCGTTGCCGAGGAGGACGGCCTTGCCCTCGATGGCTGCCTTGATGCCGCGGCCCGGCACGGCCTCGAAGTCCGTGGTCGCCGGGAGCTTGGCGCCGCCGCCGGCGGTGCCGTTCGCGCCGCCCCCGCCCTCTTCAGCCGCGCGGACGATGGCCTCGCCCAGGGGGTGCTCGGAGCCCTTCTCCGCCGCCCCGGCCAGGCGCAGGACCGTCGCGCGGTCCCATTCGCCGAGGGTGACGACGTCGGTCACGGCCGGCTTGCCCTGGGTCAGGGTCCCGGTCTTGTCGAAGACGATGGCGTTGATCTTGTGGGCCGTCTCGAGGCTCTCGCCGCCCTTGATGAGGACGCCGTTCTCGGCCCCCTTGCCCGTGCCGACCATGATCGCCGTAGGCGTGGCCAGGCCCATGGCGCAGGGACAGGCGATGACCAGCACGGCCACGGCGTTCATGAGGGCGTAGAGGAAAGCGGGCGCGGGCCCGAAGATCATCCAGACGATGAAGGTGACGACGGCGATGCCGATGACGATGGGGACGAAGTAGGCCGAGATGGCATCGGCCAGGCGCTGGATGGGGGCCTTGGAGCCCTGGGCGTCCTCGACCATCTTGATGATCTGGGACAGGAAGGTCTCGCGGCCGACCTTGGTCGCCTCGAACTTGAACGACCCGGTCTTGTTGACGGTGGCCCCGATGACCTCGTCGCCGGCGTTCTTCTCGACCGGCAGGCTCTCGCCGGTCAGCATCGACTCGTCGACGGCCGAGTGGCCCTCGCGGACGATGCCGTCGACCGGGATCTTGTCGCCCGGCCGGACGAAGACCAGGTCGCCCGGGACGACGTCGTCGACCGGGATGTCCTTCTCTTCCCCGCCGCGGATGACCCGCGCCGTCTTGGGCTTGAGGCCCATCAGCTTCTTGATGGCCTCCGAGGTCTGGCCCTTGGCCATGGCCTCGAGGTACTTGCCGAGGAGGATCAGGGTGATGATGGTCGCGCCGGTGTCGTAGTAGACCGTCGGCTCGAAGCCGGCCCGGGCGAAGTACGACGGGACCAGGGTCATGGCCAGGCTGTAGAGGAAGGCGGCGCTGGTCCCCAGGGCCACCAGAGTGTTCATGTCGGCGCTGCCGTGGCGCACGGCCAGGAAGCCGGCGCGGTAGAAGCGCCAGCCCGCCCAGAACTGCACCGGCGTCGCCAGGAGGAGCTGGAACCAGAAGTTGTGGAGGAACATCGGGACGCCGGGGACCATCACCGTCATCGCCCCGAAGATGAGCGGGGCCGTAAGGATGGCCGAGACGACCAGCCTCTGGCGCAGCCCGTTGACCTCTCGCTGACGGGCGAGGCGCTCGCGGTCCTGGACCCCCTCTTCGGCGATGGGGTCGAGGGCCTCGTAGCCAGCGCCGGCAACGGCCTTCTTCAGGTCCGGCAGGCTGACCTTGGACGGGTCGTATTCGATGGTCGCCCGGTTGGTGGCCAGGTTGACGGCGGCTGTGGAGACGCCGCTCGTCCCGGTCAGGGCCCGCTCGACCCGGGCGACGCAGGAGGCGCAGGTCATGCCCTGGACGGGCAGGACCACCCGGCGGGTGGCGGCCTGGCCGCCCGGCCCGGCCGGGGCCTCGGGCTCGTCCTCGACGGTGGCCCGGTAGCCGATCCCCTCGACCGCCTTGACCAGCTTCTCGGGCTCGACGATGGACGGGTCGAAGGTCACCGTGGCCTTCTCCGTGGCGAAGTTGACGTTGGCCACGGCGACCCCGCCGACCTTGTTCAGCTCTTTCTCGATGCGGGCGGCGCAGGTGGCGCAGGTCATCCCGCCGAGGTCGAGGGTGACGTTCCGGCCCTGGCTCTGCGCTTCGCCCTGGCCGATCTTGCGGCTTTCGGGCAGTGTCTGACCCTGGTTGTCGCTCATGAGGACCCCCATGACCTTTTCGGCCGGTTATCTGGCGAACTTGGAAAGGACATCGACCAGCTCGTCGATGGCCTCGTCGCCCCGGCCACCCTTGATGGCCGACGTGACGCAGCCTCGGGTGTGACCCTCGAGGAGCGACAGCCCGACCTTGTTGAGGGCCGCCCGGATGGCGGTCAGCTGGATGAGGATGTCGACGCAGTACCGGTCCTCGTCAATCATCTTTTGGACCCCGCGGACCTGGCCTTCGATCTTTTTCAGGCGTTCCTGAAGGTTGGCTTTGTCCCGTTGGACAGGAACCCTGTGCCCGTGCTCCGGGTCCTGGTGCGTGCTCAACGGCCGACCTCCTTGCTGTTGGGCCTCCCCCGTAGGGGTATGTCCCCTCTTAACCTGTTACCATTGTACACCGCACGGTCTCACGCCGTCAACGGCTGGCATACCCCCCAGAATGGGGGTCAGCCTCGGGTCGGTGGGAAGCTCGGGCCGACAAAACGGCCGGGACGGCACAACGCCGCACCCGGCCGCACTCCCTATTATTTGACGGCGCGCTGCGGTTCAAGCAGTCGGGCCGTCCGCGCCGAAGGCCAACCCGGCGGGGCGCTTCACTTGGTCAGCGAATCCAGCCGCTTCTTGAACTCCGGCCCGGGTAGTCCGCCTTCGTTCTTGTACGTAATCTTGTGCGTCCTGTCGAGGAAGAAGTTGGCCGGGATGTAGTAGACACCGTAGGCGTCCCCCGCCGCCCCGCTGGAGTCCAGGTACACCGGCAAGTTGTAGTTGTGCTCAGCCATGAACGCTTTCACGGTATCGGCCGACTCGCCCAGGTCGACGAGCATCAAAGTCCACTGGGGCCCGCCGCTCTTGTTCGCCTCGGTCCAGAGGTCCTGGAGGGTCACGAACTCGGCCTGGCAGGCCGGGCAGGTGGTCTGCCAGAAGGTCACGAGGACCGGCTGGTGGATTGACGAAAGCTTGACCGCGTTGCCCTGGAGGTCGCGGACGGTGATGTCCGGGGCCTGCTTTCCGACCACCGCGCCGCCCTTCTGGCCGCTGCGCCAGGCATAGACGGTGACCGCGACGGCCAGGGCGACCACGACGAGGACGACATAGAGCCCGAAATTGGCGCTTTTACCGCCGGAACGCCGGTGGTTGTTGCGCCCGTTACTCTTCGACACTGGGGGTCCCTCCCGCGCCCGCGCGGGCCACCGGCCTACCGGCCGAACAGGCTCTCGAGGCGGGCGAAGTAGTTGAAGTATAAGAGGATGCCGGTGATGACCAGCAGCGCGCCGCTGGCCTTGCTGATCCAATCGAGGACGCGGCCATGACGGCGGATCCAGCCGGTGAACGGGGACAGGAAGAGAGCCGCGCCCAGAAACGGGACGGCCAGCCCGGCCGAGTAGGCCAGGAGCAGGACGACCGCCCGCGATGCGTCGTCGCTGGCGGCGACGGCCAGGATGGAGGCCAGCATCGGCCCGACGCAGGGGGTCCAGCCGAAGGAGAAGGCCATGCCCATTAGGACTGAGCGGCCGAGGGTGGCGTTGGCCCCGGACCGGGACCCGGCCCCCGCCCCCGTCTTGCCGCGCCCGTGGTCGAGTTCGAACCGGGCCTCGCGGTAGAGGAACGGGATCTGAATGAGGCCGGTCATGTGCAGGCCGAAGACGACGACCAGGATGCCGCTCAGTTGGCGGATGAGACCGCGGTAACGGACCAGCCCGGCGAGGCCGCCGAGGCCCGCGGCGCCGAGGCCGAGGGCGACGAAGACGAGCGTGAAGCCGGCGATGAAGCCGAAGGCGTTGAGGAGCGTACGCGGGTCGAAGGTGAGCGCGGGGCGGGCGCGACGGGCGGTCGAGCCCGTGTCCGCGCCGGCCGAGCCCGTGTCCGCGCCGGCGGCCGAGCCCGTCGAGCCGGCCAGGTAAGTCAGGTAGGTCGGGACGAGCGGGACGACGCAGGGCGAGAGGAAGGACGCCAACCCGGCCGCGAAGGCCAGGCCGGTGGTGACCGTTTCGCCTAGAGCCATGGGCTCTCCCCCCTCCCTTGGTCATGCCGGCGTGTCCGCCGGTCAACCGCATGCCGCTGACCCATCGAGGCACACACTGAGTATACCCCATACGGTATCTGGGCGCAATGACCGAAAACGACTTTTGGTGTAGATGAAGCCCGGGCCGCCCAAAGCGGGCGTCCGCGAGGCGCTGGCCGCCCGCGCGGGCGAGTTCAGCAGGGACGGCGCTCCAACCCGGAGAAGAAACAGGTGGAATGGGGGTTGAGTTGATGCCGGAGAGCGGCGTGACGGTGACCGTGACCTTTTTCCCCTCCGGGCGGCAAGCAGCCGTCCTGAAAGGTACGACTCTCCTCGAGGCGGCCGCGGCCGCCGGCCTGGACGTCGAGGGTGATTGCGGCGGTCGCGGGACTTGCGGCAAATGCCGCGTGCGGGTGCTGGACGGCGCGGTGGCCAGCCCGCCCACCGCGGCGGAGGAGCGCCATCTGACGGCGGCGGCGCGTCGCGATGGGTGGCGCCTGGCCTGTCAGACGCGGGCCCTCGGGGCGGTCAGAGTGGAGGCCGGGGGCAAGACCGCGACCCGGCGCTCTTGCTGGTCCGAGCCTCT